>JAODNO010000407.1 GCA_025465235.1 Pseudonocardia sp. | reverse complement strand
TGCCCTGCCTGCTGGCCGCGCGCGCCGCGGGGATGCGCCGGGTGGTCCTACCCGACGCGGCGCTGCCGGAGGCCGCCATGGTCGAGGGCATCGACGTGCACGGTGCGGAGAGCCTGTCCGAGGTACTGACCTTCCTGCAGGGCGGTTGCAGCCTGCGCCCGCCCGGTCCGGTCTCCGACCGCGCCGGAGCCGAGCCACCCGATCTCGCCGACGTCGTCGGGCAGGACGACGCCCGGCACGCGCTGGAGATCGCGGCGGCGGGCGGGCATCACGTCCTCCTGGTCGGCCCGCCGGGCACCGGCAAGACGATGCTCGCGCAGCGGTTCGTCGGCCTGTTGCCACGCCTGACCCACGACGAGGCGCTCGCACTCGCCGCGGTCCGCTCGGTGGCGGGGCGGTTGCCGGGCGGGAGTGGGCTCAGCACCGTGCCCCCGCTGGTGGCGCCCCACCACTCCAGCTCCATGGCGGCGCTCATCGGCGGGGGCAGCGGCCTGGCCCGGCCGGGAGCCGTGTCGCTCGCGCACCGGGGCGTCCTGTTCATGGACGAGGCTCCCGAATGGGGCGCCCACCTGCTCGACGCCCTGCGTACACCGCTGGAGGAGGGCGAGGTACGGCTCGCCCGCGCCGACGGCACGGTGCACTACCCGGCGCGCTTCCAGCTGGTGCTCGCCGCCAACCCGTGCCCGTGTGCTCCCGCGCACGACCGCGACTGCGTCTGCTCGTCCCTGGTGCGTCGCCGCTACCTCGGGCGGTTGTCCGGCCCCCTGCTGGACCGGGTCGACCTGCGGGCACGGATGTTCCCGGTCACTGCGCTCTCGGGCGCCACCGGCCACGCGGAGAGCACCGCCACGGTGCGGCGCCGCGTTCTCGCCGCACGCTCGGCCGCGGCCGAGCGTTGGGCCGGGCAGGGATGGCGCACCAACGCCGAGGTGCCGGGTCCCGTGCTGCGCACCCGGTTCGCCCTGCCGCGCAGCGCCGTCCGACCGCTCGACGCCGGGCTGCGCGCGGGTGAGCTCACGGCACGCGGCGCCGACAGGGCGCTCCGGGTCGCGTGGACGCTCGCCGACCTCGCCGGCCGCGCCCGGCCGGACCAGGAGCTCGTCGAGACCGCGCTGTTCTTCCGCGACAGGAGGGCGGCATGAGCGACCAGGCCTCTGTGGGCGCGCCCCCGGTGGCGGAGGAGGTGTTGCTCGCGAGGGCGTACCTGTCCCGGGTGGCCGAGCCGCCCGCGCCCGCGCTTGCGCGGCTGGTGGCCGAGATCGGTCCGGTCGAGGCCGCGCAGCGGGTCCACGACGGCCGGGTGAGCGAGCCGGTGGCGGGGGAGACCGGCGCCCGGCGCCTGGTCCGGCGCGCCGCGGCCGATCTCGCCGCCGCGGCGGCGGCCGGGGCCCGGCTGCTCAGCCCCGAGCACGCGGAATGGCCGGAATGGCCGTTCGCGGCGTTCGCGGTCAGCGGGCAGCGGGAGCTCGCGCCGCCGCTGGCGCTGTGGGTCCGTGGGCCCGGCCTGCTCGCCGGCCTCTGTGAGCAGGCCGTCGCGGTGGTGGGGGCGCGAGCTGCGACCAGCTACGGCGGTCATATGGCGGGAGAGCTGTCGGGAGGGCTGGCCGATCGGGGCTTCTGCGTCGTGTCCGGCGCCGCGATCGGGATCGACGGTGCGGCGCACCGCGGTGCGCTCGCTGTGGAGGGCCCCACGGTCGCCGTGCTCGCGTGCGGGGTCGACCGGGCGTATCCGGCGGCGCACCAGGCGCTGCTCGAACGAATCGCGGCGAGTGGGCTCGTCGTCAGCGAGTACCCGCCGGGCTGTGTACCCGGCCGGCACCGGTTCCTGGTGCGCAACCGGCTCATCGCGGGCATGGCGGCCGGCACGCTCGTGGTGGAAGCGGGGTTGCGCAGTGGCGCGCAGCGCACAGCGGCCGACGCGGCGGCGCTCGGCAGGCTGGTGATGGCGGTGCCCGGGCCGGTCACGTCGGGCATGTCGGCAGGCTGCCACAGGCTGGTCCGAGACGGCGCGCTCCTCGTCACGCGCACCGAGGAGGTGCTGGAGGCGGTCGGGCGGCTCGGGCTCGACCTGGCCGACCCGCCTGTTTCCGGCAGCGAGCGGCCCACGGACGGGCTCGGTCCCGTCGCGGCCCTGGTGCACGATGCGCTCCCGGCCCGCGCCCACCGCGAGACGCGGTGGCTCGCGATGGAGTCCGGCGTGCCGATCGGCGCGGTGCGGGTCGCGCTGGTCGACCTCGAGCGTCGTGGCCTCGTGGAGCACTGCGACGGCCGCTGGCGTCGACCGAACGGCGTCGGTCATGACTGAGTGGGCGGCACCTGCGGCGAGGATTGGCGACCGCGGCCTGCGGGAAGGCCCGCCGCGTCGAGCTGGCCGCGGCGCTGCAGGTGCAGGCGCTCGGCGAGGTTCCGGTCCACTGGCTCGGCCTCCCGGACTCTGCGCTCGACGAGCACGCCGACGCCCTGGGGCAGGCGCTCGAGCCGTTGCACGCGGATGCCGATGCCTACCTCGCACCATGGCAGGGCGACCCGCACCCCGATCATCGGGCCGCCGCCCTCGCCGCCGCAGCGGCGGCACGCGTCGCCGCGCACGGCTGGTCCTACCCGATCTGGACGTGGGCCTGGATCGAACCCACCGACCCCGCCGTGCCGTCGGACCGGGCCCGGCTCATTGCGCTCGACCCCCGTGCGCGCGCTCCGCCGCCGCGCCGTCGTGTTTCGCGTCGCAGGTCCGGCCCGGTCCGGGCGGCTCCCTGCCGGTGCCGGCCGCCGGTCTGCTCCACCATGTCGACCGCGACGCCGACCTGGTGTTCCGGGAACCGCGCACCGATTCGGCGCCGGTCGAGCGGTTCTCCGCGCTCTACGCGCAGGGCAACGATCCCTGGGAGACGGGATCCTGGTACGAGCCGCGCAAGCGCGCCATCGTGCTCGCGAGCCGGCCTGGGGCGCGCAGTACCGCACGGCGTTCGAGCCCCGTTGCGGCACCGGCGAGCTCACCTTCGAGCTGGCCGCTCGTTGCGACCGGGTGCTCACCTCCGATCCAGTATCGGCGGCCGCCGCCAGAGCCCGGCGCGTGTGCCGGGACCTTCCGGCGGTTCAGGTCACCGACCACGCGCTCCCGGCCGCGGTGCCGGCGGAACCGGTGAATCTCGCGGTGTCAGCGAGGTGCTCGACCACCTCGACGATGTCGCGCTCGCCGCCACTCTCGACCGCACGCTCGCCGTCCCGGAGCCCGGCAGATGTCGTCGTGCGCCCTGGCCCAGCTGGCCCCCCGAGGCGCCGCGGGATGCGGCCACCCACCGGGTGCTGCGCGCACGGCCCGAGCTCGACGTCCTGGTGGAGCACACCGACGAGAGGTTCCTGCCGCCCGACTGGGCACTCGCCCACCTGCAGCACTCAGCAACGGGGACGTGCGGGGTTGCGGCCTGGCCGAGCTCGCCGGGGCGACCCACCTCTCCGTCATCGCGCGGCGGCGGGTCTCGACGGCGAGCAGCACAGGCACGTCTACTGCGCGAACCTCGGTGTCCGGGCCGACGCCCACGTCGCCGTGAGCGGGTTCCCTGCGGACGCACCGGGTCAGGACCACGGTCTCTGGCCGCGGCTCCACGAGGCGGGGTACCACTCGGCCCCTCTCACCATGACGCGGGTGCGTACCAGCCCCCCGCCTGCGGGGCCGCGCTGTGGGCGATGGCACCCGCGCCCGAGCCGGAAGAGCAGCCGCCGGCACCCGGCTTACGGACACGCGAGCGTGGTGCTTGACCAGGAACGCCAGGCCGCTCACCGTCGGCCTGTGACCTCGTCGCCGCAGCTCGCGCCCGTTATCGCGGCAGCCCTGGAGGAGTTCCTGCAGCACCTGGAGCTTGAGCGGGGCCGGTCGCCCCACACCGTCCGGGCCTACCGGGGCGACCTGACCGGCCTGTTGGCCGACCTCGCCGAGCTCACCGACCTCGACCTGCCGGTGCTGCGCCGCTGGCTCGCCGCCGGGCATGCAGCCGGTGCCGGACGGGCCACTCTCGCCCGGCGGGCGGCAGCCGCCAGAACGTTCACCGCGTGGGCCCGGCGCACCGGTCGGACGGCGACGGATCCCGGGGCCCGTCTGGTATCCCCGCGGCCTCGCCCTGCGCTGCCGGCCGTGCCCACTGTGGCAGAGGCCGCCACGCTGCTCGACGCCGCGGGTTCGGGTGCCGCCGAGGGGGAGCCCGTCGCGCTGCGCGACCTGTTGGTCCTGGAACTGCTCTATGCCACCGGGGTGCGCGTCGCGGAGCTGTGCGGGCTCGACCTCGACGACATCGACAATGACCGGAGGGCCCTGCGCGTCGTGGGCAAGGGCGACCGCGAGCGCACCGTCGTCTACGGGGTGCCCGCCGCCGCGGCGCTGCGCCGGTGGCTCGACGCCGG
>JAODNO010000016.1 GCA_025465235.1 Pseudonocardia sp. | reverse complement strand
GAAGACCTCGGCCGGTGGCAGCCCGTGGGCGATGAGCGTGGCGACGCGGCGCAGCGCCGCCTGTTCCTCGGCGAGCCGGCGAAGTTCGTCGCGGCTTTCCTCGAGCTGGGCGCGGCCCTCGGCGTTCGCGATGGCGGTGCCGATGAGCTCGGTGAAGCCGACCATGCGCTGTTCGGTGTCGGCCGGGAGGTGCTCGCGCCGCGTCCCGATGCCGATCCCGCCCCAGAGGCGCCCCTCGACGACGATCGGAGCCGCGGCCCCCGACCGGATTCCCAGCCGGCGCATCCCGTCACCGGACGTGCCAGAGGCTTGGCTGTAGTCGTCGCAGCGGGCGGGACGGCCCGTGCGCAGGACGGCCTCCATAGCCACGGGCGCCTCGGGCTTCCAGCGGCTCCCCACCGGGACTTCCTCGGGGTGTGCGCCGGTGCCCGCGACGATGGTCGTCGCGCCGTCGGGGTCGAGGCGGGCGATGGTCGTGCCGTCGGTAGCAAGGACGGTGCCGACCTCCTGCGCGACGGCGGCGAAGACCTCGGCCGCCGGCACCCCCCGGGCGATCAGCGTGGCGACCCGCCGCAACGCGGCCTGTTCGTCGGCGAGCACGCGCAGCTCCTCGCGGCTCTCGGCGTTCGCGGCCGCGAAGGCTTCGCCCTCACGGGTGCGGCCGGCGGCCAGGCCGACAACCGAGCTGACCGCGCCGGCGACGAGGAGGAACGCGACCAGCGCCACCACGTTGTTGGGGTCGGCGATGGCGAAGTTGGCCGGCGGGATGAAGTAGTAGGCCAGCAGCAGCGAGGCCGCGACCGCGGCGGCCAGCGCCGGGAGCAGTCCACCGACCAGCGCCACCCCCACGACGGTGAGCAGGTAGAGCAGCATCCGGCTGGGCAGATTCAAGCTGTCGTGCAGCTCGGCCAAACCCAGGGTCAGCAGGGGAAGGACAACCAGCCCGCTCAGCGCCCCGGCGAGCCGACGCCGCCGGGGGAGCCCCGCCCCCAGTGCAGGCAGCCGTCGTCGGATGGCGGCGGGCTTCGTGGATGACGATGTATGCACGTCGAGGTCGCCCTTCCCCGTCGGGCGGGTGGCGGTAGCGCCGGTGCCCGGTCCCGTCAGCAACTGGGCCGGCTGCGACGGCTGGCGCCCAGGACGAGTTGGGTGGCGTGCTCGGCACGGGCGAAGTCCATGCAACGCGGTGGGAATGTGTCGCCGACCACCGCATGGTATGTCGCGGTCGCGCCGGGCGGTGGCGCCTGCAAGCCTCGTTGACGCCCGGAAAGTGGAACGAGAAGAGGAAAACCGGATGAATGGCAGTCAACGGGTAGAGATGCGGGTGCCAGGGCTTCCGGTGCGGCTGAGCCAGTCGCACAGGAACGGCAGGTTGGCGTGAACGTCGAAACGTGCTCACGCACGCCGGGCGAGTTTCGCCGACGTGCTCAAGGTGACGGTGTTCCTCATCGACACGGGTGAGGTCTGAGCCATAGCTGGCCCGTTCCAGCCCGGGTTCAGCCGAGCAGCTCGCGCACCCGGGGCGCCACCTTCGTCCCGAACAGCTCGATGTTGGACATGAGCTTGTCGTGTGAGAGCCCGCCCATGCCGTACTTGAGGTCGAACCGGGTGGCCCCGAGCGTGGTCATGTTCGCCGCGATCTTCTGCGCGACGGTCTCGGGCGAGCCGACGTACAACGCGCCGTCAGGTCCGATCTCGCGGGTGAACGACTCCTTCGTCGGGGTCCGGAACCCGCGCGTCTTGCTGACCTGGCGGATCATGGCGAGGTAGTGCGGCCAGAACTCCTCGAATGCCTGCTCGTCGGTGTGCGCTACGTGGCCGGGGGAGTGGATCCCGACCGGGCGCGCCGGTTGGCTGAGCTGTTGCAGCGCCTGGCCGAACAGCTGGGAGAAGGGCGCGAAACGCTGGGGCGAGCCGCCAATGATCGCGAGCATCAGCGAGAACCCGTAGCGCGCGGCGCGGATGACCGACTGAGGGCTGCCGCCGACTCCGATCCACGCAGGGAACGGGCCCGACTCGAGATGTGGTACCACGTCCTGGTCGACGAGCGCGGCACGGGTGTTGCCGTGCCAGGTCACCGGCCCGCCCTTGAGCAGCTCGGCGAACAGGTTCGTCTTCTCATCGAACAGCTCCTCGTAGTCCTGCAGGTCGTAGCCGAAGAGCGGGAAGGAATCGACGCTGGAGCCGCGGCCGAGGATCACCTCGGCCCGCCCGTTCGACACCGCGTTGAGCGTCGAGTAGCGCTGAAAGACCCGGACGGGGTCGTCCGAGCTCAGCACGGTCACGGCGGATCCGAGCCGGATGCGCTCGGTGCGCGCGGCGATCGCACTCAGCACGACGTCGGCCGCGGACAGCGGAATGTCCGGGGTGTGGTGCTCGCCGATCCCGAAGAAGTCGAGTCCGACGGCCTCGGCCTGCACGCCTTGCTCGACGAGGTTGCGGATGGCCTGAGCGTGCGACAGGAGCTGGCCGTGTTCGTCCCGCGTGACGTCACCGAAGGTGTCGAGGCCGAGGACGATCGGGAACTGCGGGTCGGGGACGGCAAGGTCGGGCGTGGTGTTCATGATGATCTCTCTTCGTGTTCCGGAGGTCGGTGGATTGGTGCTCAGGCGGCCGCGGCCTGCCGGACGGCCAGTGCGAACTCGTCGCGGCTCAGCGCGGCGCCGAACACGGGGCCGCCCGGCTCGAAGGCGCGGCCGGCCCGGAGCGAGTCCATCGCGACGACGTCGTAGCCGATGCGCTCGACGATCGCCGAGACCGAGGCGACCGCCATCGGGTCGTCGCCTGCGACGCCGAGTGACCGGCGGTCCGGTGCACCCGGCGGCAGGCGTTCGCTCTCGAGCTCGTGGTAGCCGATGTGGTTGAACGCCTTGACGACCGTCGAGCCGGCCAGCCGGCGCGCCACGATCTCGCTGCTGCCGTACCGGTCGTCGTCGAACATCTCCTGGACGCCGTCGATCGGCGGCCAGTAGTTCATCGCGTCGACAACGATCTTGCCGGCCACGAGGCCCGGGTCGAACGCGGGGAACCGGTGCAGCGGGATCGCCAGCACGACGACGTCGGCGTCGCGGACGGCGTCGGCGGCCCAGCGCGGCTCGGCGCCGGGCGCCAGCACCTGGGCGATCAGCGCGATCGCCGCCGGGTCGCCGGACGCGGCGATCGAGACCTCGAGACCGGCCTCGGCCGCCACCCTGGCGAGGGTGGCCCCGACGCGCCCGGCGCCCAGTACTGCGAGCCGCGGGGACGGGAGGGTGTGCGCTGCGCTGATCATGGCCGCCCGTTTCCTCGGTCGAGGTGCCCGCGGACGGCATCGAGGATCTCGGCCAGCGCGTCGAACTGCTCGGGGGTCAGCGCGTCGGCGAAATGCCGTTTGATCGCCCGCAGGTGGGGCGCCGACGCGCGACGGAAGACGTCCGCCCCCTCGGTGGTCAGAGACACCACCGCGCCGCGGCTGTCGGTGGCGCACTCGCTGCGCTGGATCAGGCCGCGCCGTTCCATCCGCCCCAGGTGGTGCGAGAGCCTGCTCCGCTCCCAGTCGATCGTCGCCGCGAGCTCCGACGACCGTAGGTGGCGTCCCTCAGCCTCGATGAACGCGAGCAGCACCTCGTAGTCGGCCGGCGAGAGGTTCGACTCCTGCAGTTGAGCACCGAGGATCCGCCGTAGGTCTGTGGTCGTGTCGAGCAAGGACCGCCATGTCCGCAGCTCCCTCGAGGTCATGCGAGGCCGGGCGATCGGGGCGTGAGTGGGCATCTCCCCTCCTTTTGCTGACACGTCAACAGTACAGCTTCTTGGTGACACGTCAACTAAGAGGAGGGCTTGCTACGTCACGGCGCCGGGAGTGCCCGTCGTGGGGGCGTCGTGCGGTCACCGATGAGGACGTCACGGTGGGCTTGTCGGATGAGCAGGGCCAGGCTGATCCCGCCGACGATCACGTAGGTGGGCCAGCCGGTCCCGGCGTCCCAGATGGCATGCAGGATCACGACGAGCACGAACGTGCCCACCGCGGCCGCCACAGCGCGGGGGTGCCACCGCCGGGCGTGGGCGTGCCACAGGGCGGCGGCGGCCAGTCCGGTCCAGGCGATGTGCGCGGCCGGGCTGAGCACCCCGCGCAGCAGCAGCGTTTCCTCGGTGAAGCCGAGGCTTCTGCTGAGGAGCAGGGTCACGAAGCCGTAGCCCAAGGTCTCGAGCACCGCGAAGCCGGTGCCGACCGCCACCCCGACCAGTAACCCGTCGGCGGGATTCAACCGGTACCGGGTGAATATCAGGACCCCGATCGGCACCAGCAGTTTCGCGCCCTCCTCGATCAGCCCGATCATCACTGTCGGGAGCCCGCCCAGGCGCTGGGCAGTATTCGACTCGGCCAGGCTGGCCGCCACGGTGCCCAGCACCCCACCGAGCAGCCCGCAGATCAACAGCACGCTCAGCGGTATGTCATCGGCGGTGTTCCGGCCGTCGAGGTAGAGCACGAAGGACACCGGCACCAGCAAGGCCCCGAGCAACAGCAGCGAGGGCACCAGGTTCGGATTACCGGTCAACACGATCGCCTGGTGAACGGCCACGAACAACAGGACCCCGACCACCAGCACCATCAGCCACAACCACCGGCGCACCCGTGGTATCGGGTGCGGTGGTGTGGAGGCTGCGGACGCGGCCGCCCGACCATTGCTCGGCTGCTGGATGTCCCCCCGCCAACTCATACCAGTGGGCTACCCGCCGCCGGGCGGTGTCCCCGCCATCCTGTGAGGTCGAAGTTCCGCGCCACCGTTGGGCCGGACAGGTTGAGTGAGCGATGCACGAGCGCGGGCCGTTCGAGGGCCCCGCTCTGGCGACCGCCCGGCTCGAAATGCTCGTGGATCGCCTGTTCTGCCGTTTCCGGCCCACCGCGGGGAACTCGTCGATGCGGTGCCACTCGGCCTGCTCCGACCCCGGCGCGCGGCGCAAGATGTCGGCGAGCGGGCGGCCCATCGTGAACATCAAGTTACGGCGTGGCGGTCAGCCGCCACGTCGAAGGCCAGGTGCCGGATGAAATCGGTGCGGTCGCGTCCCGACCGTCCCGTATGTCGGAGTTCTGCTGACTGCGAATGTTACTCTCCCGAAACGTCGCAAGCAGTCGTCGAATTGTTGTGACGAATCCGGAGCTTGCCGTGCAGACTCCGGACTTTTAGCATCTGATCCTGACTCGAGGGAGTGATCATGGCTGCACGGCCCGATCGGCAGGGATGCTTCACTCAGTTCGAGGTCGGGGACGCCTATCAGTGCAGCTCTGGTGCGCGATCTCGAGAACGGCGAACGCGCGGCGAGGTGCAGTTCAATAGGACGGTTCCACTCGCGTCGAATTTCGAATGATTATCGCTGTCCCGATAAGCCGCTCGGTGGCCTCTACATCGCAGAGAATGGTTCGCGGACCGGGCCGGTGGCGCGCGGGTTCGCGCGATGAGCGACGTCGAGGGGTTCGCCGCCCGGGCTGCGAAGCTCGGGTACCGGCTCGACGACGAGCAGGCGGCGGCCGTGCACACCGCCGTCGTGGCGGACCAGGACGCGGCACTGCGACTGCAGAAGCGCTCCGGCCGCCGCGAGCCTGGATCCCGCGCACGGGGACCGGTGGGTGCGGGCATGGGAGGGGAGCGATGACCGCCGAACTCGACGCCACCGAGCCGCTGGCGGTTTACCGGGCCACTGGATCTCCCACTTCGTGAAGGGAACAACAATGGATTTCGGTGTCTTCATCCCCATCGGCAACAACGGCTGGCTGATCTCCGAGAACTCCCCGCAGTACATGCCGTCGTTCGAGCTGAACAAGCGCATCGTGCAGGAGGCCGAGACCCAGGGGTTCGCGTTCGCGCTCTCGATGATCAAGCTGCGTGGCTTCGGCGGGAAGACCGAGTTCTGGGACCACAATCTGGAGTCCTTCACGCTGATGGCCGGGCTTGCCGCCGTCACCGAGCGAATCAAGCTCTACGCTTCGACGGCGGTGCTCACGCTGCCCCCGGCGCTGGTGGCCCGGATGGCCTCGACCATCGACTCGATCGCCCCCGGTCGCTTCGGTGTCAACATCGTCTCCGGCTGGGCCAAGGGCGAGTACGAGCAGATGGGCCTCTGGCCGGGCGACGAGTACTTCTCCTACCGCTACGACTACTCGACGGAGTACGTGAAGGTGCTCCGCGACCTGTGGGAGAAGGGTCGCTGCGACCTCGACGGCAAGCACTTCCAGATGAACGACTGCGTCCTCTCACCGCGGCCGTCGGGTCCGGTCGACATCGTGTGCGCCGGGCAGTCCGACCGCGGCATGCAGTTCTGTGCCGAGTACGGCGACTACAACTTCATCCTCAGCCCCGGCGTCAATGATCCCGAGGTCTACCGGAAGCCGTCGCAGAGGCTGGCGAAGGCCGCGGAGAAGACCGGTCGGGACGTCGGCTCGCTGCCGCTGTTCATGGTGATCATGGGCGAGACCGACGAGGAGGCGCATGCCAAGTGGGCCTCCTACAAGGAGGGCGCCGACGTCGCCGCGCTCGGCTACATGTCCACGGAGGGGAGTAAGGACGTCGCCGCCGACGGCTCGGGCACGGCCCGGACGATCAACCTGCCCGAGGGGGCTGTCAACTTCAATATGGCGACCCTCGTCGGGAGCTACGAGACGATCGCCCGACAGGTCGACCTCGTCGCGGACATGCCGGGTGTCAAGGGAATGATGTTCACGTTCGACGATTTCGAGAAGGGCGTCCACGAGTTCGGCACGCGGGTGAAGCCCCTTCTGGGCTAGGTGTATTGCCCGGAGTTCGACGCCCTGCCGGGCGGGGTGCTTGGTCAGGACGCGCGGCGCCGCAGCCGGTCCCACAGGAACAGACTGGGCGTGGGCAGCACGCGGGCCAGGAACGCGGTCAGCTCGGCGTTGAACGCCTCGGGGTTGTCCTGGTTGCTTGCGTGCCCTGCACCGGGGACGATCACGTATTCTGCGAGCGGCTCCCGCGCGGCCCATGCGCGCGTTTCGTGCACGATGTCGCCGATCGTGTCGCCATCGCCGTGGATCAGCAGCGTCGAGACCGACAGGCGGTAGTCCGCGTCGGGGTGCAGCGCGCTGCGGAGCAGCGACGCGAGGATCTCCACGGCCTCCGCGGTCGGACGGTCCTTGTTGACGGCCATGACGTACTGCTGGACCAACTCGTCCTGAGCGGTTGCTGCGGCCGACCGCTGGAGGAAGTGGTCACGCGAGATCATGGTGGTGAGCATGGCGAGCCAGGCGATGGTCATCGGTGCCTTCAGCGGGTTGCGGGGCGCGGTGTTGCAGGTCGCATCGGCGACGACGAGTGCATCGACGCGCTCCGGGGCCCGGTACACGATCTCCTGGGCGATGTTGCCGCCCAGGCTGAGTCCGACAAGGGCTACGGGCTCGGCGTCGAGCTCGTCGAGCAGCGCGAGGACGTCGTCGACGGCGGCCTCGAACTCGAAGCGGCCCACCATCGGAGACTCTCCGTGGCCGCGCAGGTCCGGGACGACGACGCGGTAGTGCTCGTCGAGGGCGTCGACCTGCCGGTCCCACGCGTGGCGGTCCAGGGTTGCCCCGTGCAGGAACAGCACTGTCGGCGCCCGCTTGGGACCGTGCACCCTGTAGTGGATCGTCGCGTCCGGACGTCTCAGCTGGCGTCGTTCCCCGGGGTTGCTCATCCCGCTCCTTGTGCGGGAGGTGTACCGACTGTCAGCCATCCGCTGAAGCAATTCCAGATCACGTTTTCGAGATTGGTCCTCGAGCGCTCGTTCGACGTCGGCGCCAGCGGCCATGTGGCCTCCCCGTCGACTGCAATCCCGAGATACCTGCTACCTGCACCGGAGTCGAGACGGGTGCGGAGGCGTACGGGCTTACCGGCGCAGCAGGCGTAGCAATGCGGGCGGCCGACCGCCGAACCCCTCGGCCTCCAGCGCGGCGAACAGGATCCGTGGCAGGTCGCGGACCAGGGGGAAGACCACGTAGCGCGGCCTCCACTCGGGCTGGAACTTGTCGTTGAACCGGTAGAGGCTGTCGATCTGCCACCACCGCGAGGCCAGCTTCAGCAGCCGCGCCCACAGCCGTGCGACGGGACCCGCGCCGATCCGTTCCCCCTGGGCGAGCGCGGCGCGGAACACGGCGAAGTTCAGCGAGACCCGGTGCACGCCCAGACCCGCGCCGACGGTCATCAGCTCGGCGATCATCGCCTCCGTCAGACCGTTGTCCGTGGCGGGATCGCGTCGCATGACGTCGAGCGACAGCCCGTCCGCGCCCCAGGGAACGAGCTGTAGCAGTCCGAGCACCCGGTCGTCGTGGTGGGCAGTGACCAGCACTGCGTCGGGGTCCTCGCGCGCCGCCATGCGGGACAGGGCCATGGAGAATCCGCGTTCGGCGGCGTCTCCGCGCCACCGCGCTGTGAGGCCGGCCAGCGTGACGAGGTCCGCCTCGTCGAGCTCGGCAGCGCGGCAGACCCGGATGGAGTGGCCGGCTCGGTCGATGCGGGCGCGGGCCTGTCTGACTCCGCGCATCGCGCGCCCCTCCAGGGTGAAGGTGGCGGTGTGCAGAACGGCTTCGTCTCCGAGCTCGAGGACGTCGAGGCCGGCACGGGCATAGGCGGTGGCGCCGCGCTCGGAACAGCCCAGGACCCCCGGGATCCACCCTTGTGCCACGCACTCGCCGAGGTAGGCCTCGATAGCCTCAGGCCAGGCCCCGGGGTCACCGAGCGGATCACCCGACGCCAGCGCGACGCCGGCCAGCACCCGATACGCGACAGCTGCGTGCCCGCCTGGGGCGAAGACGGCGGCCTTGTCCGGTCGGAGGGCGAAGTAGCCGAGCGAGTCGGCGGTGCAGTCCCGCGCGAGGAGCCTCCGCAGCTGTGCGGTGTCCTGCTCGGACTGCCCGGGCCGCGGCTCCGGGGAGCGCAGGAGGTGATAGCCCGCAGCCAGTACGGCGACGACGCCGAAGGTCAGCCCGACGGTGCCGGTCAGCTCGTCGAGCCAGCCGACGCGGAACACCACGGGTCCGTTGACCCCCACCAGCGACAGCCCGGCGTGCGCGGCTTGGTCGGCGAGACTGGGCCTGCCGACGATCCTGCGGTGGTCGAGGGCGAGCAGCAGCCACACGAGACCGAAGCCGGCTCCGGCGAGCTGTAAGAACAGGGACAATGCCCGGACCAGCCCGCGGGGGTCCGGGCGGGCGACGAAATGGTGCCGCGTCGCCACGAGCGCGGCGAACAGCGCGGCCGCCGACACCGCCGCCACGAAGCTGTGGCCGGTACCGAGCCCGTGGGCCGTGTCGAGGATCGCGAGCACCGCCGTCACGGTGACGGCCACCGCCCAGGCGTGCCGCTTGCGCCGCCGCAGCCCTGTCGCCACCAGCAACAGCCCGACGCCGGCCACGAGGGCGATCACCGCGCCCGCGATCCCGACCGCCGGTGGAAGGGCGAGTGAGCTCCGCAGCTGGCCGCCGATCGTTCGGCGCGGCCCGGGCAGCACCGTCGACACTATGGCCAGCACTGCGACCAGCCGCGTCGACCACACCACGATCCGCACGGCGGCCGTTCCGGCGATCCGGCGACCCCGCTCGGCGGGGTCCGGTGCGGCAGGGGACGAGTCCAGCCGGGCCGTGCCATCGAGAGCAAGCACGGTTGAAACGATGCCATGAAGCGGCGTCAGAGATGTCCCCGGGGACGATTTCCCCAGCACGCCCGCGATGGTGAGGCAGCGATCGCCGAGCCCGCTTCCACCTCGGGGTCACGGACTGGGGGTGGGCAATACCCTTCTCCCCGTATGCCGGACCATACGAGGGGCTAACCATATGAGTTCCGCAGCATCTGGTCGTTCTGAGGCGGCTCGGCGGAGGCGGATGGTGGTGGCGGTCAAGGAGTCGCTGCGCGAGCTGCGCAACCAGCTGTCACTGCTCAATCATCAGGTGGGTGCGCGCCTCGATCTCAGGGACGTCGACCTGGACTGCCTCGAGCTGATCGCCGGCCACGGTCCGCTCAGCCCGAGCGCCCTGGCTCGACGGGCCGGGTTGCACCCGGCCACGGTGACCGGCATCGTCGACCGGCTCGAGCGTGGCGGTTGGGTGGACCGCGAACGGGACTCCGTCGACCGACGTGCCGTCATGGTCCGCGCTCGGCGTGACCGCAGCGCCGAGCTGTTCGGTCTCTACTCGGGGATGAATGCCTCGATAGACGACATCTGCGCCGGATACTCCGAGGCCGAGCTCGAACTGGTCACGGACTTCCTGCGGCGCACCAGCAGTGCTGGGGGGGACGCTGCCCAGGCGCTGCCGACCGCGTAGGCGCCGCTGCTACTACGAGAAGCAGATCATACGAGACTCATATAATCTGCGGTACGGTAGGTGCATGACACAGAAGGCAGAGAACTACCGTCGGATCGTCAACGGCATGAACAAGGTGATCGTCGGGCTGCAGCGGGTCGGCATCGCCTTCGGGCCGATGCAGCTGCTCACGGTGGCGGGCCGGCGCAGCGGGCAGCCGCGCACGTTCCCTATCGCTGTCCTCGCGCTCGCCGGAGGCCGGTACATCATCCAGGCGTACCCGAAGGCCGCATGGGTGGCGAACGTGCGAGCTGCTGACACCGCCACCCTGGCGCGCGGACGGCGATCTTCGACAGTTCGTCTGGTCGAGGTGCCGGTTGACGAACGCCGCCCCCTGCTGCGCGAGGTCGTGGAAACCAGCCCCGCGAGCGTCGGCAACCGCTTCGTCACCACTGGGCTGGCGGAGGCACCCACCCCGGACGCGGTCGCCGCGGCAGCACCTCGAATCGCGGTCTTCCGCGTTGATCCCGTCTGACCGGTAGGCGGTGCAACCCCTTGCAGCGATTGCTTCGTGCCTGCCCGGTGGGTTGACTCGAACGGGGCGGGCGGTTGCCCTCCCGTGTCATGGCGCTCGCTGTACAAGGAGGTCACGTGCGCGCTGCCCGGTTCCATGGTTCCCGCGACATCCGTATCGACGACGTGCCGGACCCGCACGTCCTGCCCGGTCAGGTGGAGGTGTCCGTCGACTGGTGCGGCATCTGCGGCACCGACCTCCACGAGTTCCTCGAGGGCCCGATCTTCATCCCGCGCAAGGGCGAGCCGCATCCGATCACCGGCGCCGAGCTGCCGGTCGTCATGGGCCACGAGTTCGCCGGCGTGGTCTCGGCGGTGGGGCCCGGCGTCACGGGCGTCTCCGAGGGAGATCGGGTGGCCGTCGAGCCGTACTGGGTGTGCGGGAAGTGCTCGGCCTGCGAGGCCGGGCGCTACAACATCTGCCGCAGTCTCGGCTTCGTCGGGCTGGCCGGAGACCAGGGTGGGTTCGCCGAGCGGTGCGTCGTCGACTCCCGCTGGATCCACCCGCTCGGTGACCTCCCGACGGACATCGGCGCGCTCGTCGAGCCGCTGGCCGTCGGCTACCACGCCGTGCGGCTCTCCGGTCTGCGCGAGGGCGGCACCGCCGCGGTGTTCGGCGCTGGACCGATCGGGCTGGTCACGGCCGCGGCGTTACGGGCCGCGGGGGCGGGCAAGGTGATCGTGGTCGAGCCCGCTGCCGCCCGGAAGGAGAAGGCGGTCGGTGCGGGCGCCGACGTCGTCGTCGACCCGACGAGCGACGACGCGGCGGCGGCCATCCGCGATCTCACCGGTGGGACGGGGGTGGACATCGCGTTCGAATGTGCCGGGATCGAGGCGGTGCTCGCCTCGGCGATCGGGTCCGTCCGGCCGGGCGGAACCGTCGTGAACGTCGCGATCTGGGGCCACGCGCCCCAGGTCGCGATGAACGACCTGGTGATGAGCGAGGTGACGCTTATCGGCTCGCTGGCCTACTGCGGCGACCATCCCGACGTCATCGCTCTGCTCCATGACGGGAAAGTCGACGCGGAGCAGTTCATCACCGGCCGGATCGGGCTCGATGACCTGGTCACGGAAGGGTTCCGGCAGCTGATCGACAACAAGGAGGAGAACGTGAAGATCCTCGTGTCGCCGAAGGAGATCTTCGCGTAGCCGCTCAGCCCGTGTTCACCGGCTCAGGAGAGGCGATCACGTGCGTGACAGGGACGTCGGCCGCTTTCCTGATCCGGTGGGGCAGGTCGATGTGAAGCCATCTCGACAGGTACCTCGGGAGGGTGGAGATGATGATCTCGTCGTAGTGACCGCGTTGCCACTCGCGCTCGAACGCGGTCATCGGGTCCGGGTCGCCGATCACGCATGAGACCTCGATCCCGTCGGCTTGCAGGGCCCTTTTCGCCGCCCGCAGTCGCCGCCACGCAGACTCGGTGCCCCCGTGCGGGTCCTGGACCTCCCACACTGCGGGAGCGAGCATGGTGACCGCAATCGGGCCCCGGGCGTGGCGGGCGAGGAGCTGCTGGAGCAGCTCGGTGGAGTCCGCCGTCCGATTGGCAAGGACGAGCAGGCGTGTGGCCGCGTCCATACCGATGGACTTTACGCCGCCGAGAGCGAGTGACGCTCGCGCAGTCGGGCGTCGCCCTGGCCGCCGCGGACTGCGATCTCCAGCCCATGGTCCTGCGCGAACCGGACCGGGTGTCGTTGCGTCTGTAACGCGAGCCCGGGGGGGACCACCTGAACGGCCGGTGACAGGTGCTGGGCTCTACAGCTCGTGGGGGCGGAAGGGCACTGTCAGATCGTCGCCGTCCTGGGCCACGAGTGCGGTTCCCGGGGGTATCTCCTGCCACAGCCCCGGAAGGTCGACGAGCGGCTCCGAGACGATCAGCCGGGCGTTGTCGGAGAAGTGCTGAAAGCGCTCGTCCTCGGGGTAGAGCAGGCGAATGTCGCGTACCGACGAGCTGACGTAGAGCGTGTTCGCCTCTATGCCGCTCGCGTACCGGGCGGCGTAGAGGCGCACCCCGTCGGTGAGCCCGACGGTCATCTGCAGAGGGTGCTCGCTGCCGATACGGCGTCCCTCGGCCTCGACGAACCCCGCCATTCGCTCGAGACCGCCGAGCGGATCCTCGGCGAGTCCGAAGGTCAGTGCCAGATAGAACATCAACTCGGAGTCGGTCGAGCCCTCGATGCACGGGAAGAGCTCGGGATCGACGCGCAAGAGCAGATCGCGGCGGAGGCGGTGGTAGGAGTCGATGAGCCCGTTGTGGACGAACATCCAGTCGCCGTGGCGGAAGGGGTGGCAATTGGTCTGCTGTACCGGGGTGCCGGTCGCGGCACGAACATGAGCAAGGAACAGCGGCGAAGAGATCTGTGCGCTGATCTCCCGGAGGTTACGGTCTCCCCACGCCGGGGACGCGCTGCGGAACAAGCCGGGCTGGTCCGCAGTGCCGTACCAGCCGAGGCCGTAGCCATCACCATTGGCGATCGCGACGTCGGGCGCGTGGCTCTTGCTCTGCTCGATCAGCGAGCGCGCGGGCTGGTAGAGCAGTTCCTCGGGGCGGATCGGATCACCGAAGTAGCCCAGCCATCGGCACATGGGTTCGACTCTCCCAGGCGGCGCAACCATCCGCCACGACTCGCGGGTGCACTCGGCTGTTGAACCGCGTCAGCCGCCTACATGCACGACGGGACGGCGCTCGAGGTCCTTCTCCGCTTCGCGGAGGATCTCGCGGGTGAGCGGCGCGGTCTCACCCTGACCGAACAGGATGTAGCGCAGCAGGTGCGTGACTGGGTTGCCCTCGGACCACTGGAAGTGCAGGTGCGGGCGTACGCCGGTTGCGTCGCGGATGCCGAGCATGACCGCCGCGAGCGCGTTGGGCACCGCTGGGCTCTCGGTCCGTAGCACCCGGTAGCCGTCGATCTGCACACCGCGTACGTGGAGCACCTGGGAGAAGTCCGACGGGTCGGTGACGTCGACCTCGAGGAACACGATCGGACAGGTCTGCGGGATCGGGTTGAGGCTGCGCTGTTCGCGCTCCTTGTTCTGGTACTCCGCCAGGTCGCCGGCCTGCCGCTTGTTCGCGATGACGTGCAGCGCGCCCTGATCGATGCAGGCGCCGATTAAGGTCACGGCGCACTCGTCGAAGTCGATGTCGTCGGCGCGCAGTTCGGTGGCCCGGGTCAGTCTCGAGACGAGGGAGATGACGAACATGCCGGCGATGAACGCGAGCGAGATGGCAATACCGTCTGGGTGCTCGAGGATGTTCTTGATCAGCGCGTAGGTGAAGACGAGGGTGACCAGCCCGAATCCGAGCTCTGCGCGGGGCCTGTGCCGCCGCCGTGCGGACATGGTGACGGCGAACCCGGCCGAGACCATCATTGCGAGAATCCCCGTGGCATACGCGCCTGCCTGCGCGTCGACGTTGGCCCGGAACACGATCGTCAGGACGATCGACACCGCCGTGTAGATGAGTACGACCGGCCGCACGGCCCGGGCCCATTCGGGAGCCATACCGTAACCGGGAAGGTACCTCGGAACGATATTGATCAGGCCCGCCATCGCTGACGCTCCGGCGAACCACAGGATGAGGATCGAGCTGACGTCGTAGACACTGCCGAAGGCGTTTCCCAGCAGTTCGTGTGCGAGATAGGCCAACGCGCGACCGTTCGCCCGACCGCCTGACTGGAACTCCGCGGGTGGGATGAGAAGCGTGGTGATGAAGGTGGTCGTGATCAGATAGCCGCTCATGATCACCGCGGCGACGGTGAGGATCTTGCGAGTGTTCGCGATCCGGTTGCGCAGGCGTTCCTCCGGCGTGACGCCGTCGGCCTTCACGAGCGGCATCATGCTCACACCGGTTTCGAAGCCGGACAGACCGAGTACCAGGAGCGGGAACGCGGCGAACGCGGTTGCGAGCGCGCTACCGAACCCGCCCATGCTCAGGAGAGCGTTCCACCACCCGCTCAGCACCAGGGGCTGACCGATCGCCTGGACCAGGCCGACAGCGACTACGACCCCGTTGAGCAGCAGGAACACGATGACCAGCGGCACCGCCACCCAGACGGCCTCGCTGAACCCGGCCAGGAACACCGCGCCCAGAACGAGTAGGAGAACCACCGTGATCAGCACCGGATGGTCGGTGAGCCAGCCCGGAGCGAACGGGTTCTCCACGAAGTGCGCGGTGGCGTCCGCCGACGACAGCGTGATGGTGATGATCCACGATGTCGCAACGAACCCGAGCAGTGTCAGCACGAAGAACTTCCCCCGCCAGAACGGCAGTAGCCGCTCCAGCATCGCCACGGAACCCTGCCCGTTCGGGCTCTCCTCAGCGACCCGCCGGTACATCGGCAGCATCCCGAACAGGGTCAGCACGACGATGAGCAGCGTCGCCAGTGGCGACACCACCCCGGCGGCCAGCGCGGCGATACCCGGTAGATAGCTCAGCGTGGAGAAATAGTCCACGCCGGTCAGGCACATGACCTTCCACCACGGGTGCTCGTGGTTGCTCTCCTTCGCCGCCGGACCCGGGACGGAGTCCACACGGTGCTCCAGGAGCCACCGCCTCAACCGCTGCGAAGGGCGCCGGCTGGATGCGTCGGGATCCGTGGACCCCGTCTGCTCGCGGATCGCGCTCACCACGAACCCCCTGCCCTCCCACGTCACGGCCCGACGTCTCATCGTCTGGCGAGCAGTGACTACCCGCGATGTCGCACAGGCGTGCATTCGGGCCCGATCTTTCTGGGTGCGGTGCGGGTGGCCCTGGCGCCGCCGAGATCATCGGAGGACGCTGTCTGGCTCACAGAGTCAGCAGAAGGGCAGCAGCGCCATGCCGAGCGGCCGATGCGTGATCTATTCGTTCGACGGTGACGCCGAGGAGATCATCGGGAAAGCCAGGACCGGCATCCTGCCGATCTTCAAGAAACAGCCTGGCTTTGTCGCGTACGGCGTCATGGTGCGACGCGACCAGCTGATCTCGATAAGCGCCTGGAACTCCGAGGATGACGCGAAGGCTGCGGACGAGGTGGCCCGGCAGTGGGTGTCGGAGAACCTGGAGATGAATGTCGTCAACAGCTTTATCGGCGACTACGAGTGGTTGGTGTTCGCCGAGTAGCGGCTCGAGCTCCCAGGCCGGCGGCGTAACGCTCGTCGCGCCTGCGGCGCTGAGGGTGCGGACGGGTCAGGGCTCGCGCTCCCCGTGCTCCGCGCCCTCCGTCCCCAACGACGTGGAGGACGTGTGAGCGCTACCGCGGGCAACGTGGTCCCGCCTGGGCCCGTACCGGGCCCCGCCGACGCCGGCATGGACGAGGCGCTGCGCGCCGCCCGTAGTGGTGACGAGGGGGGTTTCGTCGTCCTGTACAGGGACCTGCAGCCCAGGCTGCTGCGCTACGCCACCGCGCTGGTGGGCGCCGAGGCCGAGGACGTCACGGCCGAGACGTGGCTGCAGGTGGCCCGCGACCTGCGGGGATTCACCGGTGACCTCGGCGGGTTCCGCGGATGGGTGAGCACGATCTGCCGCAACCGGGCGATGGACTCGGCGTGCACGCGGACCTTCGAACTCGGCGAACTCGGGTCCGACAGCCTGCGGGACCCCGGCCGGCGACCCGTCGGGCGGCATGGGCGGCATGGACTTCTGAGTCCACAACGGATGACCGAGCGAGCCGCGGATCTGACAACGTCCAGACCGCGGCCCGCTCGGGAACGGTCCGGCTGCACCAGCGCGGGGAAGCGGCAGCCCCGCGGCCGGAGTGGGATCGCAGGGGATCGGGAACCCCGACTCGACTCTGCGTGGAAGGGGAAGCGTTCGACATGATGACCGTCATCACGGAAGTGACGCTCAAGCCCGGATCCGAGCCGGAGTGGGATGCAGCGATGCGGGAGCGACTGGCGGCCGCGCGGGGCCGGCCCGGTTGGGTGGGCGCGCAACTGCTCATACCCCTCGATGGGCAGAACAAGCGTGTGGTCGTCGGGACGTGGCAGAGCCGTGCGGACTGGCAGGCCTGGCACGAGGATGAGGCCTTCGCCGAGACCCGCGCCCGGATGGAGGGCTTGCAGGAGGGCGATAGTGCGATTGCCTGGCACGAGGTCGTGGTCGAGGCCCGGGCTGAGGGGTAGCAGCGGCTGGGCGCTGCATCGCCCCATCAGGAACGTACAAGACCGACCGAGCGCTGCCGCCGATGCTCGGGAGCATGACCATGACGAATCCAGTGAACGTGACGACAGCCCTCGCGTCCTTCGACGAGGTCTACAGCCCCCGGATCGTGGCCCGGATGAACGACTACGACGTGCGGATCGCCCACACGAAAGGCGAGCACGTGTGGCACGTGCACGAGGCCACCGACGAGTTCTTCCTGGTGCTCGACGGCCGGTTCGACGTGGCGGTGCGCGACGCCGACGGCCGGGAGAGGACCGTGGTGCTGCACCAGGGCGACACGTTCGTCGTGCCGAAGGGGACCGAGCACAAGCCGTCGTCGCCCGGGGGCTCGATCCTGATGTTCGAGCCG
>JAODNO010000014.1 GCA_025465235.1 Pseudonocardia sp. | reverse complement strand
CTCGCAGCCCTTGGGGAGGCCGAGCATGCTCTCGCAGATGATGATCCGTTGGATCTGTTCGGTCCCGCCGCCGATGGAGTTGATGAACGACCACAACAGCTGGCGATCGACCTGGTAGGCCTCGGCGTCGGCCGGATCGTAGAGCATCCCCCGGGCGCCGAGCAGCCGGAACTTCAAGGCCCACGACGAGTGCAGGATCCGGGACTTGGCCAGCTTGCCGAGCGAGGCGAGCGACGAGCCACCGCTGGCCTGGATCTCCCGCATGGCCCGCACGGCGGTCCAGGAGTTCACCAGCCGCCAGGAGTGGATCTGCATGATCTCCTGGCGCACCGCCGGGTCGTCGAGCACGCCGGCTGCGCGGGCCGCCGCGATCAGGTCGTCGGACTCGCTGAAGATCGGCGCGCGCTGGTCGTCGGTGCGCCGGGCGCCGCCGAGCTCGAAGCCCATGGTGCGGCGCTCCTCCTTGAGCGCGGTCTGCAGCACCCGCCAGCCGTCGTTCAGCTCCCCCACGAGGCAGCTCGCCGGGACCGGCACGTCGGTCAGGAAGACCTCGTTGAAGTCGGCGTCGCCGGTCATCTGCTTGATCGGGCGGGTCTCGATGCCCGGCAGGTCCATCGGGATGATGAAGAAGCTGATGCCAGCGTGCTTGGGCACGTCCCAGCTGGTGCGCGCGATCAACAGGGCGCAGTCCGCCTCGTGACCGCCGGTGGTCCAGATCTTCTGGCCGTTCACCACGAACACGTCGCCGTCGCGCTCGGCGCGGGTCTGCAGGCCGGCCAGGTCGGAGCCGTTGCCCGGCTCGCTGTAGAGCAGGCAGCCGTTCTTCCACTCGCCGGACAGGAACTTGGGCAGCACCTCGCGCTTCAGCTCGGGCGAGCCGAACTCGACGACGGTGTTCCCGGCGAGCGCGGGGTAGCCGACCGTCTCAGCGCCTGCGCCTGGCGCTCGCGCCGCCGCGAACTCCGTGATGACGGTCTTCGCCTCGTCCCGGCTCAGGCCGAGCCCGAACGAGTCCTTCGGCCACGTCGGCGCCGCCCAGCCCGCCTCGACGACCCGCCGGCGCCACGCGGCGTCGTCCTCGCCGTGCCAGTTCGCAGCCAGCCACGCCCGCACCTGCTCGGCGAGCGCTGCGCCCGCGGTGGGTGCATCCACTTGTCCGATGGTCATCACGCCGTCCCTTCGATCGCGGTGAAGTACGGGACCGCTTCGTCGCCGACCTTCTCGAAGGCGACCACCACGTGGCGGCCCAGCAGGTTGTCATCAGGGTCGACGCCCTCGATGGACGTCCACCACCAGGGGCCTTCGTCGAGTTCGACGATCCCCACCGGCACCCGGCTGGTCGCACCGTCGGCGCCCCGTTGGTGCACGACGGCCCAGCTGACCACCGTGCCGGTGCCGGCCGCCGGGACGAGCTCGTAGCGCCGCGGGTCGACGCTCCGGTCGAACTGCGGCGCGAGCAGCGCGCCGGTGCGGGTGTCGCGGACGAGCAGGAACTCGCCGCGGACGGTGCCGTCGAAGAACTCGGCTGTCGCCTCGTCGCGCTGGACCGGGAATCCGATCATCGTTCCTCCTTCAGCGGTCGGTGCCGAGGACCAGGGTGGAGTGGTAGTCGAGGACCCCGCCGTTGCCGGAGACCAGCACCCGGTCGTACTGCTCGACCTGGCGGGCGCCGCCCTGCCCACGGGCCTGGACGACCGCCTCGTGAACGGGGGTCATGCCCCACATGTAGAAGGCGCTCAGCTCGCCACCGCCGGTGTTGACCTTGAGCCTGCCCTTCGGGCCGAGCATGCCGGGCTCGGCGAGCGCGGGACCGCCCTCGCCCTTGGGGATGAAGCCGTAGTCCTCCAGGGTGAGCAGCGCGGTGAACGTGTAGCAGTCGTAGACCTGAACGACGCCGATCTCGTCCAGGGTCGTGTCCGCCATCTCCAGCGCCCGGGGCCCCGCCGCGGCGGCCCCGCTGACCAGCCCGAAGTCGTCGTTCCGGATACCGACGTTCCCCGGGTGCGCCTGCGCCCAGCCGAGGATGCGCACCGGTGGCTGCCGCAGCCCGCGGGCCCGCTCCAGCGAGGTGACGATGACCGCGACCCCGCCGTTGCTGATCAGGCAGCAGTCGTAGAGGTGGAACGGTTCGGCGATGTAGCGGCTCGCGTGGTACTCCTCGAGCGTCAGCGGGGTGCCGTAGAACTGGGCGATCGGGTTCAACTGCGCCCACTCGCGCTGGGCGACAGCGATATGGCCCAGGTGGTCCTGCGTCGTCCCGTACCTGGCCATGTGCCGCCGCGCCGCGAGCGCGTACATCGTGTTGGCCGAGTAGATGCCGTTGGCGGTGGTGATCCCGCGCCATCCCGTGGGCGCCGAGCCCGCCTTCGCGTAGGCCGCCGATGCCCGGGTCCTGTCCTTGAGCGGATCGTCCGCCCACACGATCGCGATCGTGTCGGCCATGCCCGCCTGCACGGCCATCGCCGCGTACTGCACCATCTGGCCCGCAGTGGACCCGTAGCCCTGCATGTAGGTCAGCAGCCGCAGGTCGGTGAGGCCGAGCGAGCCCTGCAGGTCGATGCCGACCGAGTCGCTCAGCCGACCGGAGACGAGCAGGCCGTCCAGATCATCGAGTTCGAGCCCGGCGTCGACGACGGCGAGCCGCACCGCCTCGGCGGCGAACTGGGCGGCCGTCCTGCCGTAGACCTTGCCCTGCTCGGTGATGCCCAGCCCGGCGACAGCCGGTTCCGGGTGCGCCATGTCCCGTTCCTCCTACTTCCCCTGCCACTGCGGGGCGCGCTTCTCGGCGAACGCCCGCATGCCCTCCGCGGCGTCCGCGCTCGCGATGATGACCTTGCCCTCGGCGGCCGACCGGTCCCAGTCGTCGCGCTCGGCCACGACGGCGCCGTCGGTGATGCCGCGCGCGATGCGCTTGCTGGCCTGTACCGCGACCGGGGCGTTCGCCATGATCCGTTCGGCGAGCGTGAACGCGGCGTCGAGCAGTTCCTCGGCGGGCACCACCCGGTTGACCAGGCCCAACTGCAGGGCGGTGGCGGCGGGGATCGGCTCACCGGTCAGGAGCGCCTCCATGGCGATCTTCGGCGGGATCTGCCGGCCGAGCCGGAACGCCCCACCCGCCCCGGCGTAGATGCCGCGCTTGACCTCGGGCAGCCCGAACGACGCGGTGTCGACGGCCACGGCGAGGTCGCTGGCCAGCACGATCTCGGTGCCGCCCCCCAGGGCGAAGCCGTTCACCGCGGCGATGACCGGCTTGGAGATGGCGTGCTGGACGAACCCGGCGAAGCCCCACCGCGCGGCGCGCGGGTCATCGAACCGGATCCCGGCGGCGGCCTCCTTGAGGTCCTGACCGGCGCAGAACGACCGGTCGCCGGCCCCGGTGATGATCACAACCCAGACGTCCGGGTCACCGTCGGCGTGATCGAGCGCCTCGCCGATCCCCAGCGTCACCTGCGTGTTGACCGCGTTGCGGGCCTCCGGTCGGTTGATCGTCACGAGCAGCACGTGGCCACGCCGCTCGACCCGCACGGCGTCCCCGCCGCCGGTCGGCAGGGGAACTGCTGCGGAATCCGTCATCGGCGCCTCGCTTCGTCGTGGGCTCGGGAGCTGTCGGCGCCCGCTGACGCCGTTCGCTCTGCCGGGATGCACCCACGCTGGCACCGACCCGTGCGTGTCGTAAACGACCTCCTAGCTCACGGCTGCGTGAGCGATTGGGAAACGTGCCGGTGTCCTCATCCGTGATGTACATCCCGACCGGTCGCGGCTCAGCATCGGTCGGCGGGGCGGCCGCATCTGCGCGGGCTGCCCGACGGGTGCGGCGCAGGCCGTACCCGCGGGCAGCGAGTCGGACAGGACCGCTGCCGTTCCCCCCGACGAGGAGGTTGGCTGTGAGGGACGCTCGCACCTACGACCCGCCGCTGCTCGGCGTCCGGGTCGTCGATCTCGTGTCCGGTCCGATGCGGGCGCTGAGCCGGCACCTTATCGACCTCGGCGCGCACGTGACGCGGGTGCACCTGGCCGGCGTCACGGACGCCACCGGCTTCGGCCCGGTCGTGGACGGGACGGCGCTCGGCGATGCGATCACCACGCGCGGAGGGCGCGTCGTGACGATCGACCCGTCCACCACCGCAGGCACCACGGCGTGGGACGAGCTGGTCACGGCGGCCGACATCCTGATCGAGAACACGACCCCGGGCAGCGCCGCCGAGGCCGCGCTGCAGGTCGATGTGCTGTGCCAGGCGCACCCGGCGCTCGTGGTGCTGTCGATCAGCGACTTCGGCCGCGGCAACGACTTCAGCACGTGGCGCGCTACCACGCCTGTCTTCCACGCCCTCACCAGCGAGCTCTCCCGCTCGGGCATCCCCGAGCGCGCCCCGCTCGTGCCGCCGGGCGAGCTGCCCTACGACGTCGCCGCCGCTCAGGCGGCCTTCGAGCTGCTGGGCGTCTATCTGGACCGGCTGCGAACCGGGCTCGGCGACCGGATCGACCTGTCCGTCCTCGACGCCGCGACGCAGGCGCTCGACCCGCCCTACGGGATGACCGGCAGCGCGGCGGCCGGGGTGCCGCTGAGTGAGGCGCCCCGCGGCCGCCCGGAGGAGCGCGAACGCTACCCGATCATCCCCTGCGCCGACGGGTACGCGCGGATCTGCGTGCTCGCGACGCGGCAGTGGCGGGGCATGTTCGAGTGGATGGGCCGGCCCGCGGAGTTCGCCGACCCCGAGTACGACGCGCTGTTCGTCCGGTTCGCCTCGCCGACCCTGCTTCCGGCGATCGGCCGCTTCTTCGCCGACAAGACCCGCGCCGAGCTGGAGCGGCAGGGGCAGGAGTTCGGGGTGCCCATCGCGGGCGTGCTGACCCTGGCCGAGGCACTGGCGTCCGAGCAGGTCGCAGCTCGGGGGTTCTTCCGCGAGGTTGAGCTCGCCCCGGGCCTGGTCGGGCCGGTCCCGGCCGGAGTGGTCGAGATCGACGGCGCTCGCGCCTGGACCGACGAGGAGCCCGAGGCTGCGCCGCGAGTGGGCCGGGCGGACGTGCTCGCCGGCCGCGATCGCGGTGACGGGCGCCTGCCGCTGGCCAGTTTCCGCGTCCTCGATCTGGGCGTGATCGTCGTCGGCGGCGACACCGGACGACTGTTCGCCGATCTCGGGGCCGACGTGATCAAGATTGAGAACTCGGCGTTCATCGACGGCTCGCGCGCCTCGCAGGGGGCCACGGGGATGCGGCCCGGCTTCGCCGCCGGGCACCGCAACAAGCGCAGCATCGGCATCGACCTGCGCGCTCCGGAGGGCCGGCGGCTGGTCCGGGACCTGGTGCGCCATGCGGACGTCGTGCTGACGAACTTCAAGCCCGGCGTGATCAACTCGCTGGGACTCGACTACGCCTCGCTCGAGGAGGTCAACCCGGGCGTCGTAGTTGTGGACAGCTCCGCGTTCGGCCCGACCGGCCCCTGGTCGCGCCGCCTCGGTTACGGGCCGCTGGTGCGCGCCGCGACCGGCTGCACGGACATGTGGGTCTACCCCGGCGAACCGGGAACCTTCAGCGACGCCAGCACCGTGTACCCCGACCACGTCTGCGCCCGCGTCGGCGCGATGACGGCGCTCGCGATGCTGGTCCGCCGCGAGCGCACGGCACGGGGCGGCTCGGTCAGCGTGGCCCAGTCCGAGGTGATGCTCAGCCACTTCGGCGCGCGGATCGCGGCCGAGCGCCTCGTCGCCGACGGGCACCCCGGCAGCGGTCCGGAGCACGATGCGCCCTGGGGGCTCTTCCCGACCGCGGGCGACGACGACTGGGTCGCGGTGACCGTCCGCGGAGATGCGGACTGGGCTGCCCTCTGCACCGTGATCGGGCGGGAGGACCTCGAGGCCGACCCCTCACTGTCCGACACTGCCAGCCGCGCCGCGCACCGCGGGCGCATCGACGCGGCGGTCGCGGAATGGACCGCGCGGCGTCCGCCGTTCGAGGCGATGCAGACCCTGCAGTCGGCCGGCGTGCCGGCGGGCGCCATGCTGCGGGCGATCGAGATGCCGGACTGGGACTACTACCGGCAGCGCCGCATGTTCCGCGAGGAGCTGCACCCCTACGGCAGCGGTCCGTACGTGATGGAGAACGTCCAGATCCACGCCGAGCGCGTCGCGGAGCCGCCACAGGGCCCGGCCCCGCTGCTCGGCGAGCACACCCGCGCGATCGCCGTGGAGCTGCTCGGCCTGGACGACGACCGGATCGACGAACTCGTGCGCGACGGCATCTTGGAGGTCCCAGCCGCGGTCGGCGCGGCGGCGATCCCCTGATCGGCACCTACACTGGCCACCGGGTCATCGACGACGCGTTGGGCTGGTCAACATGGGGATCGACCTCATCCGCCTGAGGTACTTCGTGGCGGTCGCGGAGGAGCTGCACTTCCGACGCGCCGCCGACCGCCTGCACATCACGCCGCCGCCGCTGAGCAAGCAGATCAAGCTGCTGGAGCGCGAGCTCGGCGGCGCGCTGTTCGAGCGCGACTACCACGAGGTGCGCCTCACGCCGCTGGGCCAGGCCCTGGTCGAGCCGGCGCGGCGGATCCTCGACCAGGTTGACGAACTCACGACGACGGCCGCGACCATCACCCGCAGCGTGGCCCCGCTGCGCGTCGGCGCGACGGCCTACGCCCCCTCGGACGTCCTCGACGCGTTCGAGAAAGCGCTCATGCAGCTGCAGTCGGTTCCGACCGTCTTCACCATCCCCGGCTCCGCCGCCGAGGTCACGGCCAACCTCGTGGCCGGGCACCTGGATCTCGGCCTGATCCACCTCCCGGCCACCGACTCCCGCGTGGAGTACCGGGTCATGACCCGGTACCAGAGCTGCATCGCGGTGCGTAGCGATGACCCGCTCGCCGAACGCGACATCGTCACCATCGAGGACCTGCGCGAACGCGAGGTCGCGGTCGACTTCGCCCGCCCGAACCCCGCCATACTCGCCGGCCTGACCCGCCGGTTGGAGGCGCACGGCATCACCCGCATCGTCCGGGCGAGTGTCACCGGGGGCGGCAGCGAGGTCGAGATGGCGGTGCAGGTCCGCAACAAGCACCTCGTCATGCTGCTCGGCTACACCCCCGGCTCGATCCTGAGCCGGATCTTCTCGCCACCGACCTTCACGCTCATCCCGATCGACGAGTCCAGCTGGCAGCCCGGTGAGCTGGCCCTCGCCTGGTCCCGCGACCCGAACACCCGTGGGCCCGAGCTCGATCGGGTCGTCGACGAGTTGATCGACGTATTCGCCGCGTCCTGACCGCGCCGCGGGGTCAGACCATCCCGTGCGCCTGGCGGATGCGCCGCAGGGTCAGCGCCAGGAAGAGCCGGTTGCGGCCGTAGACGTGCGGTAGGCCTGGGTCGCGGGCGGAGCCCCAGAGGCCGATAAGCATGATCACTCGTCGTGGCGTTCCGATTCGCATACCTCATGCTGTGCCGCATCTTCGGCTGGCTCGTGCTGCTCGCCCGGGCTGACCGAACCAAGAACCTCGAGATCCTGCTGTTGCGCCACGAGGTCGCGGTGCTGCGCCGCCGCAACCCCCGCCCGACGCTCACCTGGGTCGACCGCGCCTTCCTCAGCGAGCTGCAGGGTCCTCCGGGGTTGTCGACGTCGATCATCACAAGCCTCGAGGGTCGCAGGCGTGCGATGTTAGACGGCTCTAGGCCGCTATGTGCGCCACCTCGTCGGTACTGCCGTGCCCGAGCCGAACGCGCCGAAGTCGGCCAGGACAGACCCCGCTGACAGTCAGCCCTGCCGGGTACGGGCATACAAGTGCACGTCATGCCAGCCGAACCTTACCGCTCAGAGAGCCCACGCAACTCAGAGAACGACGTCAGCGAGCCGTGCCACCTCATCGATGTCGTCGAGCCCGGGGTTCAAGATGATCTCGTCAGCTCCGAGTTCCGCATAGGTCTTCACCGCGGATTTCACTGCGTCCGGCCCGGCGCAGATGCCGCTGGAGATGATGTTGACGATCTCCTCACCGGCGGAGCGGTAGTAGTCCCGCACGTTGGCCCGTCCCTGCTCGATGTCACTGAACACGAAGTATGCGATGCCGACAAGCCGCGGTGAACCCTCGCGGCCCGCGTTCTTCCACGCGGCCCTGGTCGCGTCGAACGACGGCGCGACTATCTCCGGCGGCACCGACCCGCCGATGTATCCCACACCCCAGCGCGCCAGGCGCTCGAAGGTGGCAGGTGCCGAGCCGCCGAACATCAGGGGCACCTCGCGCGTGCCGGATGCCACCAGGGGGGTTGACCCGCCGTCGACAGGCTCTCCCCGCCAGACACTCCGGTAGACCTCGAGGTCGTGGTCGAGCCGCTTGCCGGTGCCGCGCGGCCCCAGCCCGTCGGCGACGAAGTCGTCGGGACGGCCGCCGAGACCGATGCCGAGAGTGAGACGGTTGCCGGAGACCGCGTCGATACCGGCCACTTCCTTCGCCAGGAGTGCCGCTGGCCATACCGGTGTGATCATGATGTTGCTGATCAGTCCGATCGTGGTGGTTGCGCCGGCCGCGGCAGCGAGTGCGACGGTGTCCATGAGGCCCGGGTAGGCGATGCGGCCGACGGATCCGAGCGACGAGAACCCTGCCTTCTCGGCCTGCGACGCCCACCCCGGGATGACGGACGGGCGCATGTCGCGCACCTGGTTGGGCAGCCCGATACCGACCTTCATAAGCTAAAAATTCCTTTCTGCCCGTGGCCGAACCGCACGCCGTCCGTGCGTTCGCAGGATATGGGGTGCCGCTGACGCGAGTGCGCTGTCGTGCTGGATCCGCGCGCTGTCCTGCCTGGTTCCCCAACGCAGTGGCGCCTCTGACCGAGCCTAGCTCACTCCGATTGCTCCGTTTGGCGCGCCGCCTGGGGATACCCAACCGGTGAACGTGGTGACCGGCGTGAACTCCTCGGGTTCCTCGACGTGGCCCATGTGGGCGCTGTCCTCGAGGACCGCCAGTTGCGAGTGGGGGAGGAGATCGTTCAGCTCGCGCGCCCAGCGCTCTCCACAGATCAAGTCATAGTGGCCCACGATCACCAGCGTGGGAACGGTAAGCGACGGTAGTGCTTCACGGTCGTCGATGGCGTCGGGGGCGAGGTTCGCGTCGAGGGAGGAGATGTAGGTGACGCTCGCCGGGTTCCGGAACGGCTCGAACTCCTTCTCCCTGCCCCAGTAGTCGGCGAAGTAGGCGGGCAACAAGCGGATTCACGGTCGGGCAGCAGGTCGACCGGACGGCCGGTAAGCATGTCGATCACCGCTCGCACCGAGGCCTGCCCGCACCGCGAACACACGGCCCCGCCGCCACGCAGGCGAGCCTGCAGCACCACCCCGGCACCGGAGTCGGTAACGGTGCAATGACCACCGACCCGAGATGCGGCAACA
>JAODNO010000013.1 GCA_025465235.1 Pseudonocardia sp. | reverse complement strand
AAGCCCATCGCGTCGAGCCCGGCCTCCCCGAGGCGGAACTCCATCAGACCCACCGCGCTGCCCGGCACCTGCGCGGTGGCGAACCACGCCTCGTGGCCCTCGGTGAGCTCGGGCCGGGTGCCGTGGGCGGTCACGCCGATCGGCCGCGTGTGCGGCACAGCCATCGGGATGGCGGTGAGGTTGATCACCAGCCGGATGCCGAACCGCCGCACGATCTGCTCGACGGCAGCGGAGAACCGCTCCCACTGCGTGTCCGGTTCTGGACCGGAGAGCAGCAGGTACCCGGCGGCGGCGGTGTCGGACAGTGCGACGACGTCGAGGTCGGGCGGGTCGTAGGCGGCCCAGTGGTCGGTCTCGAAGCGCAGCGGTGGGCGCCGCGACCGGTAGTCCACGAGCTGGTCGACGTCGAAGCGCACCACGTTCTGCGCCTCACGGTCCGCCAGCAACGCCTCCACGGCCAGTCTCGCCGCGTTCCCCGCGTCCACGAAGCCCTCCAGCGCCACCAGGAGCACGGGCTCGTCCAGCTGCGGCGCATCCGCCGCCACCTCGTACAGCTCGGCCGGCTCCAGCACCGCACACCTCCGGTTTCTCGACGGGGCACCGGGCCCCGCCCATCGCACGTCGCACGGCCGATGGTTCGCCCTTGCGATCAGGTCTCCCCGGTGCAACGTGAATTTCCCCGCACAGCATCCCCGTTCGGGCGTTTCCGCACGCACGATGGAACTGACATGAACGTGCATCATCGCGCCTGGGGCGTCTGGGCGGTGGGGCTGGCCGCCTATCTCGTCGGCGTCATGCACCGCACGTCGTTCGGAGTGGCCGGCCTCGATGCCGCCACCAGGTTCGATGCCGGTCCGGCCGTGCTGTCGGGTTTCGTGGTGCTGCAGCTGCTCGTCTACGCGAGTCTGCAGGTACCGGTCGGCGTGCTGCTCGACCGGTTCGGGGCGCGCCGGCTCGTCGCAGTCGGGGCGATCACCATGGCCGCGGGACAGCTCATGCTCGCGCTGGCCACCTCGCTGCCGCTGGCGATCCTCGCGCGGGTGCTGGTCGGCGCAGGCGACGCGCTGACGTTCATCAGCGTGCTCTCGGTGGTCAGCGCGTGGTTCCCCGTGCGCCGGGTGCCGCTCATGACACAGCTCACCGGGCTGATCGGGCAGCTCGGGCAGGTGCTCAGTGCCGTCCCGCTGGCCGCGCTGCTGCACGGTCCTGGGTGGACCACCGCGTTCGTGTCCGCCGCGGCGCTCGGGGTGGCCGTCGCGGTCGCGGTGCTCGGGGTGCTGCGCAACCGTCCGCCGGGTGCGCCCGCACCACCGCAGGCGCCGTCACCGCGCGAGGTGCTCGATGGGCTCGCCTCGTCGTGGCGCGAGCCCGGCACCCGCCTCGGGCTCTGGACGCACATGGGCACCCAGTTCTCCGGCACCGTGTTCGCGCTGCTCTGGGGCGTGCCCTACCTGGTGGCGGGCCAGGGCTTCTCGCCCGGTGAGGCCAGTGTGATGCTCACGGTGCTCGTCGCGGTGGGGATCGTCGCGGGGCCGCTCTTCGGCGAGTTCACCGCCCGGCACCCGCTGCGGCGCTCGTGGCTGGTGCTGGCGGTGATCGGGTCGACGTCGATCATGTGGACGCTGGTGCTGCTCGTCCCGCCGCCGGCCCCCCGGTGGATGCTCGTGCTGCTCGTGATCGTGCTGGCCCTCGGCGGACCGGCGTCCATGGTGGGTTTCGACTACGCCCGCACCTTCAACCCCGGGCACCGGCAGGGCACTGCGATCGGGATCGTCAACGTCGGCGGGTTCGTCGCGTCGCTGCTCGTGGCGCTCGCGGTGGGAGTCGTGCTCGGGCTCATCGGGCCGGCGGACGGCTACACCCCGGAGGCGTTCCGGGGGGCGTGGACGGTCCAGTACGTGATCTGGGGGCTCGCGCTCGTCGGCGTGCTGGTCGCCAGGTCCAGGGCCCGGCGAAAGATGGCGTTCGAGGGCGTGCTGGTGCCCCCGTTGCGCGAGGTGCTCGGCGACCGGCGCCGCGCGCGCTGACCGATGATCCCGTCCCGCACCGGGGCGCTCCCGTCACCCGATAGTGATAATGCTTATCATTAGCGCTGGGTTCGGAAGACGATCATCGGAGGGACCGTGCGGATCGCGTTCGTCGGCAAGGGCGGCAGTGGAAAGACGACGTCGGCGGCAATGTTCAGCCGGTACCTTGCCGAGCTCGGTCATCCGGTACTCGCGATCGACGCGGACATCAACCAGCACCTCGGTTCGGCTCTCGGCCACGACGGCCCGCCACCGCGCGCGCTCGGGACGGACCTCGCCTGGCTGAAGGATCATCTGCGCGGTACGAACCCGCGCATCACCTCCGCCGATGTGATGATCAAGACGACGCCGCCCGGCTCCGGGTCGCGGCTGCTCGACCTCGCCCCGGACGGCGAGCTGCTGCGGCGGTACTCGGCGGTGGCGGGCGGCGTGCGCCACCTGGCGACCGGCGAGTTCGACGAGGCCGACGTCGGCGTCTCCTGCTACCACTTGAAGACCGGGACGGTGGAGCTCTACCTCAACCACCTCGTCGACGGCCCTGGCGAGTACGTGGTGGTGGACATGACGGCGGGGGCTGATGCATTCGCCTCCGGCCTGTTCACCCGCTTCGACCTGACGGTGCTGGTCAGCGAGCCGACCCGGCGTGGTGTCGGCGTCTACCGGCAGTACGCCGAGCATGCCGCCGGACACGGCGTGGCACTGCGTGTGCTCGGCAACAAGGTGAGCGACCCGGACGACGTCGCCTTTCTGCGCGAGCAGGTGGGCGACGCCCTGCTCGGATGGTTCGGCCACTCCGCGTGGGTTCGGGCGGCCGAGCGCGGCGCCGTCGCACCGATCGGCGCACTGGAGCCGCCGAACCTCGCGGTGCTCGATGCCGTGCTCGCCGCGCTGGACGACCGACAGCGCGACTGGGCCGCCTACCACCGCGGCTCCGCCGAGTTCCACCTGCGCAACGCCGCCGCCTGGGCGAACCGAGCCCTCGGCACCGACCTCGCGGCACAGATCGACCCGGAGTTCGTCCCCGGTCCGCGCGCGGCGCGCCCGGTGCGGGCGTAACCGATCACCCGGTACCGAACGAGCACAACCGATCACGCAGCGTCCGACCCGCCCGACCACCCAGGAGGATCCGTGTCCCTCGACGTCCCCACCCACGTGCTCACTGCTGCGGAGCGTGGCGAGCTCGACGACGCGCAGTTCGTCGCCGTCGTCCGTGACTCGCTGCCCTATGCTTGGCAGGTGGTCTCCGCCGCTGCCGGTGACCGGGCCGAGCGGCCCGACGCCCCGTTCGGCGAGCACGAGGTGCCCCCGCCGTCGGAGAAGGAACGCGGCCAGCTGCTCCGAGCGCTGGCCGGCAACGCGATCCGCGGGGCGCTCGAGCGTCACTTCGGCGTGGTGCTCGCGTTCCAGAACTGCCATCGGGTGGCGGCGGTCGCCCCCGCGGACGTCGACGGGCCGACCTACCGCGAGTTCATCAGCCCGCGGGGCCAGGTCCTGAACCAGAGCCCGGAGCTGCGCGACTGCTGACGCCAGGGACTGAGCGCGCGGGGGCGTGTCGGCCGCGTGGGCTATTCGGCGAGCAGCCGGTAGCTCGTCTTGCGGGCTTCGGTCACGGTCTCAGCCGGCGACCGCGGTGCGGGCAAGGGCATGTTCGACCAGGGTCACCAACGCGGAACTGCTCGACTCCGCGTCCCTGGCGTCCATCCAGACCAGCGGGCAGTCCGCCGGCAGCGCGAGAGCGTCCCGGACGGTCTCCTCGTCGTAGTCGTCCGCCCCCGGGAATCGGTTCACGCCCACCACGAACGGGAGCCGACGGTTCTCGAAGTAGTCGATGGCCGGGAAGCAGTCGTCCACGCGACGCAGGTCCACCATCACCACGGCGCCGACGGACCCGCGGGCGAGCTCGTCCCACATGAACCAGAACCGGGACTGCCCCGGGGTGCCGAACAGGTAGAGGATCAGCGACTCGTCGACGGTGATGCGGCCGAAGTCCATGGCGACGGTGGTCGTGCGCTTGTCCGGCACCGCGTCGGCGTCGTCGATCCCGATCGACGCGGCCGTCATCGCCTGCTCCGTGAGCAGCGGCGGGATCTCGGAGAGCGAGCGGACCAGCGTCGTCTTGCCCACCCCGAACCCGCCGGCGATCAACACCTTCAGTGGGATGAGCTCGTCCTGCTCAGCGTGCACGGAGTCCCTCCAACAGCCTTTCGAGGATCTGGGGGGCGGGGCCGCCGCCGCCCACCGTCTGCGGTGGCAGGTGCACCGCCAGGTGACCGGCGTCGACCAGGTCGCTGACCAGGACCCGCGCCACACCGACGGGCACGCCGAGCGCTGCACCGATCTCGACGATCGAGATCGGCCGCGCGGCCAGCTCGACGGTGGTGCGGTACTCCAGCTGTAGGTCGTTCGTGCGCCCGCCCGCGGAGGTCACCGTCACGAGCGTCTCCACCGGCATGTCCCGGCCTGCGCCGGAACGGGTGCGGCCGCCGGTGAGCGCATACACGGGCACGACGCGGCCGCCCCGCACGGGGCCGGCGCCGTCAGGGTCGGGGTACTCCACTGCTACCCGCCCGCGCTCGTGCGCGGCGCAGGTGTGAGCGCGTGGCCGACCCGGTTCGCCAGCATCGTCATCTCGTACCCGACCATGCCGATGTCGCAACGGCGGTCGGCGAACACCGCGAGCGTCGCGCCCTGGCTGACCGAGCTCACGAAGAGGTAGCCGCCCGCCATCTCGATGATCGTCTGGCTGACCGGTCCCGCACGGAGCAGGTGCGCCGTCCCGCGCGCCAGGCTCACGAGTCCGGACGCCGCCGCAGCGAGCTGGTCGCCCAGGGCGACACCGACGTCGGGCGACGTGGCCAGCCGGAGCCCGTCACCGGAGACGACCACCCCGTGGACCACGCCCGGTATGTCGCGGACGAACTCGACCAGCAGCCAGTCCAGCTGGCCGGACCGCGTGCTCATGTGGACTCTCCTCTTCGGGTTTCGGGGGCCTCCCCGACCTGCGCCTGCGCGGCCTTCCGGCTCGCCTGGTAACGGGAGAGGGCGCTGGCGGCAGCCCCGTCGTACTGCGGGACGGGCGCCGGGTCGTCCGCGGCGTCCGGACGACGCAGCTCGGGGGCGAGATGGGACTGCGGCACCCGTCGGCGCAGGCTCCGACCGCCGCCCGAGGGTGCGGCGCCGGGTGGCGTCCGACGGCCCGAACCGGACGGGGCCGAGTCGGAGTGCCGCCGGGGCGCGGGCACCGGGGGCTGTGCCGCGTGGGTCGCGTCGTTCGACGGGGTCGCCTCGGCGAGCGCGGTCCGGCCGTCCACGGTCGCGTTCTGTCCGTTCACAGGGCCCTCGTCGGCGGCACCCACCGACTCCGGGTTCCACCAGCCACGCCAACCGCCGTCGGCCCGCTCCCGCTCGGCTGCGCTCGGGGAGCCCTGGGGCGTCGAGGGTGCCTGCGGGGAGTGTTGGGGCGGCGAGCCCTGCGGCGACAAGGATCGAGGCGATGACCAGACCGAGGTCGCGATCACAGGAGCGCCGTCTGCGGCGTGCCGCGGCCGGGGCACGGCGCCATCGGTGCCCAATCGCCCGACCCCTACCGCGGACTCGACCCCGACGTGCCGGTCCGAGGCCACCGGCCTGACCGGTCCCGTTGCGAACCCGTCGTGACGGCGGAACCGGTGGCCGGCCACGTAGGGGCGCGGGAGGGCGACGTCGTCGGCGGCGGGCGCCGGAGCGGGTCGGTCCCCGGTCTCGGCGAAGAGCTCGGCCGGCAGGGAGACGATCGCCGTGACACCGGAACCCGGCGTGGTGCTCAGCGACACGCCGATGGCGTGCCGTGCGGCCAGCCGGGACACGACATGGAAGCCCAGGCGCTGCGCGACCGCCAGGTCCACGTCGCGGGGCCGAGCGAGCAGCTCGTTCGCGGCGGCGAGGTCGTCGGGAGGCATGCCGACTCCCCAGTCCTCGATCGTCATCATGTACGCGCCTTCGTCCCGACGGTCCGGGCGGACGCGAACGGTGACGACGGTATCCGGCGGCGAGAAGCGCACCGCGTTCTCGGTCAGCTCGGCCAGCAGGTGCGTCAGATCGGCGACGGACTGACCGGCCACCGCGATGGCGTCGTCGACCGCGAACACCACCCGGTCGAGGTCCTCGGTCTCGGCGATGGCCGCGCGCACGACGTCGCGCAGCGGGACGGGGGCTGACCACGTGCGCGGGGGCTGCTCCCCCGCGAGCACCAGCAGGTTCTCAGCGTTGCGCCTGACCCGA
>JAODNO010000686.1 GCA_025465235.1 Pseudonocardia sp. | reverse complement strand
CGAGCACAGCCCCGCGGCCCGCGCGGTCCAGCTGGGCGGCCAGCCGCGCGATGACGGCCGCGGCGTCGCCCCCGTCGACGCCGGGGATCGCCCCGCCCGTGAGCACGAGCACGAGGTCCGACGGCCGCGGCCGGTCACCGGGTGCGACGAACCCGGCCGACGAGAGCCCGGTGAGCACCGCGTCGGCCTGCCCGGCGGCGACCTGCCCGGACGACGACACCAGGACGCCGGCGAGAAGGCCGCCCATGAGACTGCCGGTGTCGGACGCCGCGGGAAGCTGCGCCCCGGCCGGCAGCAGCTGTGAGGTGAGCTCCCGGAGCTGGTCGGCGCGAGCGGGGTCGCCGACGGCCTGGGTGAGTGCGATCTCGCCGGTCACTGTGGCACCTGCCGGACCGAGCAGGGCGAGTACCGCGTCCCTGTCGGCGGGCTCCGCGCCCGACGTCACGAGCGCGACGGTGCGACCCTGCAGCAGCCCGCGGACCGCGGCAGGGCCGATTCGCCGTGCGAACTCGTCGGAGGCGCGCTGCCCGGCGGCGAGGGCGTCCCGCTCCGCGGTCAGCGTCTGAACCTGCCCGCCGAGGTCGTCGGCCTTGGTGGAGACGGCCGAGAGCAGCCGGTCGGACACGCCGCTCGCACCGAGTACCACGCCCATCGCGAGCGCGAGGAACACCGCGGCGATCGACACCGCGTGGTACCGAAGCGAGATCATCCGAACCACGCCGTGACCTGCTGGGCGAGCCCCGACCATGCGTGGGCGAGCCAGACCAGCACGGCGTCACCTGCGTCAGACACGAGCAGCGCAGCCGCCACCGCAACCAACGCTGCGGCGACCATCAGGAGGATCGCTCCGAACGAGATGCGGCTGCGGTACAGCGTGGCGATCACCCGGCCGTCGACGAGCGTGCCGCCCAGCTGCAACCGGGTGAGGAAGGTCGACGCGATGCTTCCCGACCGTCCGCGGTCGAGGAACTCGGCCATGCTCGCCGACAGCCCGACGGTGACCACGAGCGACGCGCCGTGGTGCGCCGCGATCAGCAGGGCCAGGTCCTCGGGGTTGGCGGAGCTCGGGAACGTCACCGCGCCCGCCCCCAGGTCCTGCACGCGGTGCAGGCCAGGGGCGTGCCCGTCGGAGAAGGCCGGGACGACGACGTCGGCGCCGCACGTCAGCGCCTCGGTGGACACGTCCCCCGGATCGCCGACGATGAGCTGCGGCCGGTACCCGGCCGCGAGCAGCGCATCCGCGCCGGCGCCGACGCCCACGAGCACCGGCTTGTACTCACGGATGTAGTGCTTCAGCCGAGCGAGCTCGGTCGCGTGGTCGAACCCCGCCGCGACGACGAGCACCTGCCGCTCGGCGAGTTCGACCTCGACGTCGGGGACGCCTGCGCCGTCCAGCAGCATGGCGCGCTCGCGCCGCATGAACTCGATGGTGTTGGCCGCGAACGCCTCGAGCTGGTGGGTGAGACCGGACTTGGCCTCCACCATGGCGTCGGCCACCGCATCCGCGGTCTGCTCGACGCCGTCCGCCAAGCGCAGCTCCCCGGCGTAGACGACGCCGTCGTGCAGCCGGATCCGGCTCCCGTCCTTGATCGCGCGCATCGCCTCGGTGCCGACGCTGTCGACCAGCGTGATCCCCGCATCGATCAGCACCTCCGGCCCGAGGTTCGGAAACCGCCCGGAGATCGAGGGAGACGCGTTGACGACAGCGGCCACCTCGGCCGCAACGAGGGCGTCCGCAGTGGCACGGTCGAGGTCGACCTGGTCGAGCACCGCGATCTCGCCCTGCTTGACGCGGCGGAGCAGCCCGTCGGTGCGCCTGTCGACGCGCGCGACGCCGGACAGCCCGGGCAGCTGTGGCCGGGACCGGTGCCGCAGACCGGACAACCTCATTTCACGCACCCGCCTTCCATGAACGCACTGTGACATCTGGGGCACGGTGATATCGGGAAGGCACGCCGAGCGGTCACCCGAGGGTTCACCTTCACCCGTCGATCCGCACCCGTCCTACCGGACGCCGTCATCGGTGGGCGTGTCAGACGCGGGCAGCACTCTTCCTGCGGCTCTTGCGCACCGCGCCGTTCGTGCCCGCCCGGTCGGCCTCTCGGTGGGCCCGGGCGGCACCCAGCAGCTCCTCGGCGTGGGCGCGGCCGGTGTCGGTGTCGTCGAGCCCGGCCAGCATCCGCGCCAGTTCGACGATGCGGTCTCCCTCCGCCAACGTGCGCACCCGGCTCCGGGTGGGGGCCGCACCGTTGCCCGCGGTCTTGTCCACGACGAGGTGCCGGTCGGCATAGGCCGCGACCTGCGGCAGGTGCGTCACCACGATCACCTGGTGCCGCGCCGCGAGGCGGGCGAGCCGCCGGCCGATCTCCACTGCAGCCCGGCCGCCGACGCCGGCGTCGACCTCGTCGAACACCATGGTGGGGACGGGGTCGGCCCCGGCGAGCGCTACCTCCAGCGCGAGCATGACGCGCGACAGCTCACCGCCGGACGCGCCCTTGTGCAGCGGCAGCGGTGCGGCGCCCGTGTGTGCGACCAGCCGCAGTTCGACCTCGTCCACCCCGTCGGTGCCGGCCACCAGCATGGTGGGCCCGACCCGGAGCGCGTCGGTGGCGCCCGGCCCGGCCTCGCGCGGGACGACTGCTACGAGCAGCCGCGCGTCGGGCATGGCCAGCCCGCCCAGCTCGCCCGTGGTGTCGGCCGCCAGCCGTGCGGCCGCCTCGGTGCGGGCCGCCGTGACCCCTGTCGCGTGCTCGGCCAGCTCCAGGCCCAGCGCATCGCGGCGGGCCGCGAGGGCGCTCAGTGCTTCGTCAGAGGTGTCGAGTCCGGCCAGTCGCTCCCGGGCCGCGTCGGCCCAGGCGATCACGCCGTCGATGTCGGCCGCGTACTTGCGGGTGAGCGCCTTGAGCTCGGCCTGCCGCGACAGCACGGCCGCCAGCCGTTCCGGATCGGCGTCGAGCCGGTCCAGGTAGCCGGTGAGCTCCGCGCCGACGTCGCCGAGCAGCGCGAGCACCTCCCCCAACCGCGCGTCCAGCGCGGTGAGGTGGGGGTCACCCGCGGCGGCGAGGCGGTGGCGCGCGTCGCCGATGAGGGCGAGCGCACCCGGCGCGTCGGGGTCACCGCCGTCCTCGGCCCCCACCAGGGCCAGCTGGGCTCCCGAGGCGACCTCGCGCAGGTCGTCGGCCGCGGACAGCCGATGGGCCAGTTCGACGAGCTCGACGTCCTCGCCCGGCTGTGGGTCCACCGCCCTGATCTCGGTGAGGCCGTGGCGTAGCAGGTCGGCCTCCTGCGCGAGCCGCCGCGCCCCGTCACGGCGCTCCACGAGCTCGGCGGCCACCCGCTGCCATTCGGCGCGGACGGTCCTGTAACGCTCCAACGGCACCCCGACCGCCTCACCGGCGAACCGGTCCAGCAGCGCCCGCTGCTCCGCAGGGCGCAGGAGCCGCAGCTGGTCGTTCTGCCCATGGACGGCGAGCGTGACCTCCGCCAACCGGGACAGCACCCCGACCGGCACCGACCGACCACCCAGGTGCGCGCGGGACCGGCCGTCGGCGCCTACGGTGCGAACCGCGATCAACGTGCCGTCCTCGTCGGCGTCGGCTCCCACCTCGTCGGCCACCGCCAGCGCCGCTGTGTCGGCGCTGAACCGGCCCTCGACCACGGCGCGCCGCGCCCCGTCGGCCACACGCGAGCTCTCCGCCCGCCCGCCTCCGAGCAGCGACAGCCCGGTGACGACCATCGTCTTGCCCGCACCGGTCTCGCCGGTGAGCACTGTGAGCCCGGGATCCAGTTCGAGCGTCGCGTCGTCGATCACGCCGAGGCCCTGGATCCGCATCTCGGCCAGCATGGGGCGAAGCGTACGGCGCTGACCCGACATCGCTCAGCTGGCGGACTGCGGCGCGCCGCGCCATCCCCGGATGGGCAGGTTGAACTTGCGCACCAGCCGATCGGCGAACGGCTGCCCGTCCAGCCGCACCATCCGCACCGGAGTGGCGCCCGCAGCCAACTCGACGCGCGCCCCGGGCGGCAGGGCAACCGTGCGCCGCCCGTCGCACTCGAGGACGGCAGGCGGACCGGATGGATCGACCTCGATCGCCACCTCACTGTCCGGGGCGATCACCATCGGCCGGGCGAACAGCGCATGGGCATTGCTCGGTATCAGGAGCAGCGCCTTGACCTGCGGCCACACCAGGGGACCACCCGCGGAGAACGCGTAGGCCGTGGAGCCCGTCGGGGTCGCACAGATCACGCCGTCGCACCCGAACGCCGACACCGGCCGCCCATCCACCTCGAGAACCACCTCGAGGATCCGCTCCCTGCTGACCTTCTCGACGGTCGCCTCGTTGAGCGCCCACGTCCGGGCCAGCACATGCCCGTTGGTACGCGCGACGGCATCGAGCGTCATGCGTTCCTCGACCGAGTATCTGCCCTCCACGATGGCTTCGAGGGCATGGTCGAGCGACTCCTCCTCGGCCTCGGCCAGGAACCCGACCCGGCCGAGGTTCACGCCGAGCAGCGGCACCCCGACCGGCCTGGCCATCTCCGCGGCCCGCAGCAGCGTGCCGTCGCCGCCCAGCACGAGCACCACCTCGGCGCCGTCGGCACACCCCGGGCGACCGTCGACGACACGCGGGGCGAGCTCCTCGGGCAGGTGCCCGTCGTCCACCTCGGCCCACTCTTTCCCCAGCACCCGCAACCGGATGCCGGATGCGGCGAGCCGGTGCGCCACGGCCGCTGCCGTGCGCCGGTTGGTCTCCCTGCCCGAGTGCAGGACGACCAGTACCTCCCGTGTCACGGACCCTCCTCGATCGCGGCGGCGAGCACCGCGTCCCCGGCGTCGGTGCCGTGGCGCGACAGCCGTAGGAAGAACTCGACGTTGCCGGACGGGCCCGGCAGCGGGCTCGCCACCGCCCCATGCAGCACCAGGCCCAACGCCCTCGCCGCGGCGGTCACCCCGGTGAGCGCGAGCAGCCGCAGGTCCGGGTCGCGCACGACCCCGCCGGCGCCGAGCCGTTCGCGGCCCACCTCGAACTGCGGCTTGACCATCGGCAGGAGCTCACCGCCGTCGTCCGTGCACGCGATCAGCGCGGGCAGCACAGTGCGCAGCGAGATGAACGACAGGTCGGCGACGACCAGGTCGACCGGGCCACCGATCGCGGCCGGTTCGAGCGCTCGCACGTTCGTGCGGTCGTGCACGCGGACGCGCTCGTCGCTGCGCAGCCGCCACACCAGCTGCCCGTACCCGACGTCGACGGCCACCACCTCGGCGGCGCCGCGGTCGAGCAACACGTCGGTGAACCCACCGGTCGACGCGCCGGCGTCGAGGCACCGCAGCCCTGCAACGTCCACGGCCAAGGCGTCGAGCGCGCCGATCAGCTTGTGGGCGCCGCGCGAAGCCCATTCCCGCTCATCGGTCTCGCGCACCGTCACGGGCGTGTCCCGATCGACGAACGTGGCGGGCTTGCCGGCGGGCACCCCGCGAACAGCGACCCGCCCCTGCTCGATCAGCTCCGCGGCCTGCTGCCGGGACCTGGCCAGACCGCGTCGGACCAGCTCCGCGTCGAGGCGAGCACGAGTGACCACCGTCACGCAGCGCCGGACGATCCCGCGGCGAGCGCGTCACCCAGCGCCGTATGCACCCGCTCGAACGCCTCGACGTGCTCGGCGAGCGGCCGGTCGCCGAGCTCGTCGAGGCCCGCCATCGCGCGGGAGACGACCTCCTGCGGGTCAGGGGGCCGGGGTGAAGGGCCCGGCATGGGGACGGTCATCGGAACGCTCCCGCATCGTCGATCCCGATCTCTGTCCGCGCCTCGCCGGCTGGGCGCGCGGTGGTGTCGGCGCCACCCACGGTATCCGAGCCGCCGTCCCGCGCGCACAGACCGAGGGCCTGCAGCGTCCGCGCGGCATCCGGTCCGTCGGCCCTGACGCGCGCGGCGCCCCCGCCCGCGGCCCAGTGCGCGGCACACAGCGTTCGGAGCGCGTCGAGCGGATCCGTGCCGCCTGCCGCCGCCAGCGTCAGCGCACCCGGCCCGGTCACGCGGACGTCCCAGCCGGGTCGTGCTCCGGGAGCGAGCTCCTCGGGAGCGCGAGTGAGCGCCGCCATGTCGGCACCGACGTAGTCAGGGCGCAGCGGCCCCGGCGCGGCGAGCAGTTCCGCCGGGTCCGAGACACCGGTGAGGACGAGAAGGGTGGCCAGGCCGGCCGCGCGACCTCCCTCCACATCGCTGTCCAGCCGGTCGCCCACCATCAGGGCAGCTGCGGCCCCGGTGCGCTGGACGGCCCTGCGCAGCAGCTCAGGAGCGGGCTTGCCGGCCACCTGCGGCTTGCGCCCCGTCGCGACCCGGAGGGCCGAGACCATCGCCCCGTTGCCCGGCAGCAGACCGCGCTCGGTCGGCAAGGTGGAGTCCAGGTTGCACGCCACCCACACCGCGCCCGCGCGGAGGGCGACCGATGCCTCGGCCAGCAGCCGCCACCCCGTGTCCGGGCTGTGGCCCTGCACGACCGCGACCGCATCGTCGGCCCGCTCGGTCAGGGACAACCCGACGCGGGTCACCTCCGCGGCCAGTGCGTCCGTGCCGACGACCAGCACCTGCGCCCCCGCCGGCAGCTGCTGTGCGAGCATCGCCGCCGCGGCCTGCGAGCTGGTGACCACGTCGCCGTCGCTCGCCGGGAAGCCCAGCTCCGCGAGGTGCGCGGCCACGTCGGAGGGCCGGCGCGACGCGTTGTTGGTGACGTAGACGGTGCGAACGCCGCGCTTCTTCGCATCCCCTACCGCCTCCACCGCGCCGGGCACGGCGCCCCGGCCGCGGTACAGCGTGCCGTCCAGATCGGCGAGCAGGACATCGTGGCGGCTGAGCAGATCCGTCACAGCCGTGGATCCCGTCGCGTCACGAGTACGTGCGACACGTCCGGCTCATCGGGCACGTCGCGAACCTCGCCACCCGCCTTCTCTGCACCGTCCTCGTCTGCGCCCCCGTCCTCGACGCCAGCGCCACCGCCCGCAACTGCGCGACCGTCCTCGACAGCGTCCTCGCCCTCGACAGCGTCCCGGCCGCGGTCCTCGATGAGGCCTTCGTTCCCGATTTCGCCGTCGCCCTCGATTACGCCGTCGTCCTCGACTGGCCCCTCGTCTGCGATGGGAACCTCGCCCACAATTGCGCGCTCGGCCACAATGGGGTCTATACCCTCGGCAGCGCCCTCGGCCGCCACTTGGCCCTTGGCCTCAGCTAGGCCCTCATCCTCAATTGTGTCGTTATCAAGGATTGGAGCGGCACCCTTGATTGGACGCTCAGCGACGATCGGGCTTTCCCCCTCCGCTGAGCGCTCGGATCCAGTTCGGCCCTCACCCTCGATGGTGGCTTCACCAACGATTGGGCCGTCACCGTCAATTGGACGGTGAGCCGCGGTTGGGCCGGCATCCTCGGCTGAGGGCTCGGCCCCAGTTCGGCCATCGCCCTGTGTTGGGCTCTCACCTGCGATCGGGCCGTCGCCCACAATTGGATCCCCGCCCTCGGCTGGACCGTCACCTGGGATCGCGCCGTCACCCACGATCGGGTCCCCGCCCTCGGGAGGGTCCTCGCCTTCGGCTGGCCCATCGCCCTCGATAGCAACCTCGCTCGCGTCCCCGACCTGGGCGGCCTCCGCCGTGCCGGCCGAGTCAGCCGGTGCTGTCGGTGCTGCCGGGATGTCCAGAGCATCGGTGGGTTCGGCGGGATGGCCGGGGCGCTCGCCTGCATCCGCGGCCTCGTCGAGGTCCGCACCGCTGACAGCAGAGGCGTCGGCGGCGTCCCCGTCGAGGCCGGCGAGCGGCGCCGCGAGGCCCTCCAGCTCCTCCGGGCCGAACTCGACATCGTCGTCGTCGGGAAGCGGCTCCCCGGTCAGCTCGGCGATCCGGAGGTCGGCGCCGGTCTCGCCGTTCGCATCGGCATGGGCGGCGTGAACGAACCACTCCAGCGAGTCGGCTTCGCGCCCCGCGGCCAGGAGGTTGTCGGCGTGGGCGTAGAACAGCCGCGCGCTCCACGGCTCACGCCGCGCCGGGTCCAGCTCCGGGATCTGCAGGCCCACCACGGCGGCGTCGAGCTCACCGAGATCGCGCCGTGCACCGGCCGCCACGATGGCCAGCTCGATGCTCTCGGCCCGGTCCAGCTCACGGACCTCGGGTCCGCGGCTCAGCTCGAGCGCCCGCTGGGGCCGTCCCAGGGCGCGCTCGATGTCCGCC
>JAODNO010000647.1 GCA_025465235.1 Pseudonocardia sp. | reverse complement strand
GGACTCCTACAGCCCCGAGGTCGCCGAGGATCTCCTGCGCCAGGCCCTGCACCCCTACGACGGCATCACCGTCGCCACCAAGGCAGGCTTCCTGCGCACCGGACCCGGCGAGTGGCACACGAGCGGCCGTCCGGAGTACCTGAGGCAGCAGTGCGAGCTGAGCCTGCGCAGGCTCGGTGTCGAGCGGATCGACCTGTTCCAGCTGCACCGCGTGGACCCGTGGGTGCCGGCGGACGAGCAGTACGGGCTGCTCGCGGATCTGCAGACCGAGGGCAAGGTCGCCGCGGTCGGCCTGTCCGAGGTCGACGTCGAGCAGATCGAGCGCGCCGCCGCCATCGTGGATGTGGCCACGGTGCAGAACCGCTACAACATTCTCGACCGCAAGAGCGACGCCGTGCTGCGGTACTGCACGGAGCTCGGAATCGGCTTCATCCCGTGGGCCCCGATCGCTGCCGGCCGCCTCGCCGAGCCCGGCGGTCCCGTGGCCGAGGTCGCCGCCCACCTCGGCGCCACCCCATCGCAGGTGTCACTGGCGTGGCTGCTGCAGCGCTCGTCGGTGATGCTGCCGATACCGGGCACGAGCAGCGCGAAGCACCTGGAGGAGAACGTCCGCGCAGCCGACCTGGACCTGGACCAGGACTCGGTCCAGAAGCTCGACGACGCCGCCTGACCCAGGGCCCCCCGCGAGTCGCCCGTTTCAAGCCCGCGAGTCGCCGGAATCAGGCCCGCGAGTCGCCCGTTTCAGGCCCGCGAGTCGCCCGGATCGGGTCCCGGTCGCCCCACCGGACTCGGCGGCTTTGCCGGGCTGCCGTTGAAGACCGACCCGTTCAGCGGTCCGGGTGATGTTGCGGACCATTTCGCCGAACACGACGCCGTGGAAGGGGGCCACCGACCACCAGTACAGATGGCCGGCCAGGCCGCGAGGGATGAACACGGCCCGCTGCCCGTAGCGCGATCCGCCGGCCTCCGGCGACACGGTCATCTCGAGCCACGCACGGCCCGGCACCTTCGTCTCCGCGCGCAGCCGCAGCGTCCCCCCGTTGCCGTGGTCGTCCTGTAGCTGTTCGACCCGCCACCAGTCGAGGGCGTCGCCGGTCTGCAAGTGGTCGGGATCGCGGCGGCCGCGGCGCAGTCCGACGCCGCCCACGAGCCGGTCCATCCAGCCGCGGACCGCCCAGGCCAACGGGAACGAGTACCAGCCGCGCTCGCCACCGATGCCGGTGACCACTTCCCAGAGCGCGCCGGGGTCGGCGTCGCTGTGCTGCTCGCGCTCGTCGAGATAGACGCTTCCGCCTGACCACCGCGGGTCGCTGGGGAGGGGATCAGCCGGCATGTCGGCTACCGTCGCGTCCGACCAGCGGGTCTCGACCTCCCCACCGCTGATCCGCGCCAACGCCAGCTGGACGGCCCGGTCGTAGCCGATCCGACCCTCCGGTGGGTCGGGTACGTGCCCGAGGATGTCCTGCTCCGAGCACACCACCTCGTGTACGAGCGACTCGATGAGCGGGGCTGCGATTCCCTTCGGCACCGGCGTCACGAGGTTCACCCAGTGCGCCGACAGGCGCGGGGTCAGCACGGGCACCGGGACGATGCGCCGCCATGGCAGCCCGGCCACCGCGGCGTATCGCTGCATCATGTCGAGGTAGGTGAGCACCTCCGGACCGCCGATGTCGAACGTCCGGTTGACCTCGGACGGCAGCGTGGCCGCGCCGAGGAGGTAGCGCAGGACGTCGCGCACCGCGATGGGCTGGATCCGGTTGCGCACCCAGCGCGGCGTCAGCATGACCGGCAGGCGCTCGGTGAGATAGCGCAACATCTCGAAGCTCGCCGAGCCGGACCCGATGATCACCGCCGCCTGCAGCACCGCGGTCGGCACGCCGCTGCGCAACAGGATCTCGCCCACCTCGGTGCGGGACGCGAGGTGCTCGGACAGTGCCCCGTCGGGATGCAGTCCGCCCAGATAGACGATCCGGCGCACGCCCGCTTCCCTGGCGGCCTCCCCCGTGATGAGCGCGGCGCGGCGGTCGGTGGCAGCGAAGTTCCGCTCCGACAGCGAGTGCACGAGGAAGTAGAGGACGTCGGCGCCCTCACACGCCGCGCGGATGCTAGCGGGGTCGAGGAGATCGCCCTGCACGATCTCGGCGCGGTGCGCCCACGGGACATCCCGCAGCTTGTCGGGTTCGCGAACCAGGCAGCGGACGGTGCTTGCCCCCGCATCGATCAGCCGCGCGGCCAGCCGACCGCCGATGTACCCGGTGGCACCGGTGATGAGGTAACGCACCCCCCGATGCTCCCGGCAGCCCGGGATCGCCGCTACTTCACGACCCGCGACCGGTCAGCCGGGGCAGCACTCCGATGCACTCTCGTGGCTCACCTGCTCGCCGCGGCTACGCGCCGGCCGGTTGGCCCGCGTCCACTCAGGTCAGGCTCATCCTTGCCCCGATGATCCTTCCGGTTCGCACCATCGTGGTACACACTCCGAATACTCGTCGATCATGGGAGGCCGGCGCTGTGGTGGGGGATGCGGCGTCCGTGCTCGCCGATGCGCTTGCGGCCGGCCGGGAACTCGATCTCCAGGGCGCCGCGTTGTCGGCAACGACCCTCGCGGCCGTCCTCACCGACGCGCCACCACCAGGTGCGCCGACGTTGCGGCTGCGGCGCGCCAACATCACCGGCGAGCTTCGGCTCACCGGAGCCACCGTGGGGATTCCCGTCGAACTGCGTGGTTGCGTGTTCGCCCACGTCCCCGACCTGCGGATGGCGAAGTTTGCCGGACTCGCGCTCACCGGGTGCCGGCTTCCCGGCCTCCGGGCAGGCAACCTGCGGGTGGCTGCCGACCTGCTGCTCGACGACGGGTTCACCGCGCACGGACCGGTCCACCTCGCCGAAGCGCAGATCGGCGGGTCGCTGCGGCTGTCGGGGGGACGGCTGCGCGGAGCAGGCGGCCGAGCGCTGATCGCTGATCGCATGGTCGTCTACGGCACGTGCTACGCGCGGCGGCTGCGCTGCAGCGGGGAAGTCCGGTTGCCCGGGGCGCGGATCACCGGCAACCTCGACCTCGGCGGGGCCGACTTGAGCAGCCCGACCGGCGACGCCCTCGACGCCACCGGTGTCACGGTCGGCGGCAGCCTCCTCGCCGGCCGGCACAACGCCGGACCGGACGTGGCGTTCTGCGCGTCGGGCCGGGTGCTGCTCGCCGGTTCCAGGGTCGGGGGCGACCTCGTGCTGTCCGGGGCCCGCATCGAGCGGGGCGGGGCCGCGGCAGCACCGCCCGACCCGGTGCCGGCGGGTGAGAGTCGAATGCCCGTCGTCCCAGGCGGGATCGTCGACGGCACGGCGTGCCTCGTGGCCGACCGCATCCGGGTGGAGGGCAACCTCGAACTCGACGACGGGATGCACACCGATGGCACCGTGCGGCTGCCGAACGCCGTGGTCGGCGGCTACCTGCGGCTCTCCGGCGCGCGGCTGACCGGCCCCGCGGGCGCGACGGAGCACGGGATCGCGCTGCTCGGGGACGGCATGGACGTCAGCGGCGACCTCGAGGGCCGCGACAATGGCCGAGGCCCGCTCGTCTGCGCAGGTCAGCTGCGCCTGGTGGACGCCCACGTCCGGGGGAGTGCGAGCCTGTCCGGGATCGAGCTCGCAACCCCCGGCGGATACGCGCTGCTTGCCGACCGGTTGCGGATCGGCGGCGAGTTCTACCTACGCCGGCTGCGGTGCGCAGGCACCGTCCGGCTGCAGAACGCCGAGATCGGAGCGACGTTCGACTGCACGGGTGCGCGGCTCGAGCATCCGCGGCTACGGCCCAATGGAACAGCGCGACCGTCGTTGGACGCGCGTGCGGCGACGATCGGCAAGGACATGATCTGCGCAGAGGGCTTCACGGCGGCGGGCGGCGTGCGAGTGCGACGTATGGAGGCGCGCAAATCGGTGCAGTTCGTCGACGCGACGCTCGGCACGACGTCGGCGCCTGGCATTCGATACGCCCTCAACGCCTATGGCCTGGTGACCGCGGAGCTTGTCCTGCGTCCGGCCGCCGCCCCTGCCGGGAGAGTGGGTCTGGCCCAGGCTCAGGTGGGCACCTTCGCCGATTCCGCTCCGTTATGGGAGGCCGTTGGTGGCATCGATCTCGACGGTTTTGATTACCAGAAGATGAATGACACACATGTGATTGACATCCAGACGCGTCTTCACTGGCTCCAACAGGTGATGCCCGACTACGCAGCGGGACCTTACGAGCAGTTGGCCGCTGCCTACCGCCGTGCGGGCGACGAGGAGCTGTCCGAGCGCGTCCTCATGGCACGGCAGAGCCGGCGCTACGCGGAGGCCGGCGTCGTCGGGCGGATTTGGGGCGTCCTCCAGCGCTGGACGGTGGGATTCGGCTATCAGCCCTGGTTAGCGGTCTGCTGGCTCGTCCTGATCGCCGTCCTCGGTGGCGCCTGGTTCGCTACTCATGCGCCGCTTCCCGTCGACGACGGGCAACACCCCGTCTTCAATCCGTGGCTCTTCGCCGCCGACACGCTCCTCCCGATCGTGAACCTCGGGCAGGACGGGTACTGGCGCCTGGACGGCGCATCGCAATGGATTGCGAGTGCGTTGGTTGCAGCGGGGTGGATCCTCGCGACAACGGCTGCAGCGGGCGCCGCACGAATACTCAAGCGGGTGTGACGACACGCAAAGTCCACCCGAACGAGCGGAACCGGGCCGCGGAGCTGTAACGGTGGCTCGGAAGCCGTTTCCACGCCCGAGTGTCCCCGTTGTGGGTGTAAGTGCGTCGATCGGCCAGCCAGAAGAGGGCCGTAGGCATCACCATGGAAGGCGCACAGAACGACGACGGAGGTGACGCGTGTCCCCAGCGACCCGCTACTCGACGACCGACGACGACTGGAACCCGGCCACGGGTAGGCATGCGTTCAACGAGGACGCGGTGCTCACGCCGATCTTCCATGCGCTCACGCGTGGCGGGTGGCGCAGTCGCCAGCACGAACCGGCTGCCCCGGCCGTTCCCCCGGCTCCTCCCGCGCCGCCGCGGGCCCCCGACCCGGTCGACGCATTCCGGCGCGACCCGCTGACGGCACCGATCCCGATTCAGGCTCTCGCGCCCGCTGCCATCCCCGTGACGCCACGCGACGGCGCCGGGGCCCACGCCGTGCCGGCGGCAAGACACGAGCTGGTCGACCAGGGCCGGCACCACCACAGGCGCGAGGCAGTCACCTCGCACTGGTGAGATCCATCCGCGCTCGATTGCGCCACGAGCGGCGGCCGCTGGGGAGTGGCCGTGCACGACGGCAGTAACTGCACTACTGCCTGAGAGGGCCGGGGTTCGCGGGCAACTTCCTCGGCGCCGTGACCCCGGCCCTCAGCTACCCCCGTCACCCACCCCGCGAGTCGCCCGTTTCGGGCCCGCGAGTCGCCCGTCCCCCCGGCGAGTGCCGCTTCCGCCCGCGAGTCGCCAGTTTTCTGCCCGCGTGTCGCCCGTTTCCCGCCCGCGTCTCGTCGCGTTCCGGTCTGTGGAGAGCTGCGACGGCAGTTCGGCCTGAGAGCAGCCCTGCGCCTCGGACTTGTCCACATCGCGCCTCAGTTGTCCATAGCCCAGCACCGTGGCCACTGATCGCACTCCTGCTGCGGGATCGTCGAGCCGTGTTTCCCACCGCTGCGGGTACTGCAGGTGCATGCCTGCGACGTGATGCCGTCCAGATGCTGGGTGAGAAGCGGGTTCGCGCCGCAGCTCTGGCGAGTTCGGCTCTCCGTTTCCGGGAGTGCTCGTCGATCCTGCGCGCGCGGCGGAGCCGTCCACCATCATCGCGGCGGGTTGGTTGGCCTCCGGACCGGACGCGATCATCACCGGTTCCACTGCTGCGTTCCTGCACGGCTACACCGCGGCAGTGCCGACGCCGGTGCACGTCGTCGTGCCCTACGGCAGTAAGAAGCGGACGAGGCAGGGGCTGGTGGTGCACAACGGCCGGTTGCTCGACTCCGATCGACGGTGCGTCGATGGCCTACCGGTTCTGTGCGTGGAGCGCGTCGTCACCGATCTGGTGTGCACCGCTGCGCCGGCGGACGCGCTGGCCGTCGTCGACCAGGTACTCGCTGCGCTCGCCCCGGGTGAGCGCACACCCTTTCGCGACGAGCTCCACCGACGGCTCCGGGAACGTGCGGATCCCCGCGGCACCCGGATCGGCACCCGTCTACTCGATCTCGCCACCGGTCGAGCAGACTCGCCGGCCGAGAGCTGGCTGCTCTGGCGGATCGTCGATCTGGGATTTCCCGTGCCGGTCGTCAACTATCAGGTCTGCACCATCGATGGTGAGCCCCGGTACAGGGTCGACCTCGGCTGGCCCGATCTGAGGATCGCCATCGAGTACTACGGCCATGCCGCCCATGCCGAACGTACTGAGGAGGACGAGGCCAGGATCCTCGAGCTCGAGCGGCGCGGTTGGATCGTCATCATCGTGCGCGCGGAGGATCTCGCCCACATGTCCCGCGTGGAGCGCGAGATCGTCGGGGCGTTCGGCAGGCGGGGCGTGCGCCTCCGCGAGCGCACCGTCGGAGCGCTACGCGCCAGGCGACACCGCGACCTGCGTGCAAGCTGAGTCGCCGGCAAAGGTCCCGACGGCGCCGACCGCTGCCATTCCCCCGGCCCCTGAGCAGAACCTGGTGACCCGCGCGCGGGATCGGGACGACGCACCGGCGGGGAGAGGGCGACTCGCGGGCGCGGATCGGGCCACTCCGTTCTCGACGGCGGCCCCGCGAGCGCGATCGGCGTCCATCGCGCTTGCTCCCTGCGCAGTTCGAAAGACGCACCTCCCGGCACGCGCTCCACCGAGCGGGCGGCCGCGCCGCTCATCGCGCCGCGCATCGGGGTGGACGCCCCAGGGCGAGTAGCCGTGTCCTCTTGGGCTGATTTCGGCCGAGTCGCGGGCGGGATCCGGGCAGCTGCGGACTGGACGGAGGGGGCTCGCCGACCGAATCCGGGCCACTCGCGGAGGAACTGGGCGACTGGCGGGCGCGAACCAGGCGACTCGCGGGCGCGAACCAGGCGACTCGCGGGCCGGAAACGGGCGACTCGCGGGCCGGAAACGGGCGACTCGCGGGCGGGAAACGGGCGACTCGCGGGCGGGAAACGGGCGACTCGCGGGCGCGAACTGGGCGACTCGCGGGCCTGAAACGGGCGACTCGCGGGGGGAGGGGTCAGGTGTGGAGGCGGGCTGCCACTTTCCGGAGGTCGGCGGTTGTGGCGCCCCGGTCCACCCGCGTCGGCTCGCGGTCGGCCAGCACCTGCTCGCCCGCCACCCACACGTCCCGGACGAGCCGGGAACCTCCGGCCCAGACCAGGTTCGAGAGTAGTTGCGCGTCGTCCTCCGGCGTGACGAATGCGGAGTCGCTGAGGTCGAGGTGCACCAGGTCGGCCCATCGGCCCGGCTCCAGGGCGCCGATGTCGTCTCGCCCGATGGCGGCCGCGCCGTCCCGGGTGGCCATGAGCAGCAGCTCCGTGGCGGTGAGTGCCGCGGCATCGCCGCTGGTCACGCGGGCGAGCAGCCCAGCGAGCCGGGCCTCGGCCCACAGGTCGAGGTTGTCGCCGGAGGCCGGCCCGTCGGTGCCGAGCCCGACCCGCACACCCGCGCGCCGCAGCGCCGACACGGGGGCGATACCGGCCGCGAGCTTCGCGTTCGAGCCCGGGCAATGGGCGACGGCCGTGCCACGGGCAGCCAGCAGTGCGACGTCGTCGTCGGACAGCTGCACGCCGTGCGCCGCCAGCACGCGTCCACCGAGCAATCCGACGTGGTCGAGCAGCGCGGGTACGGAGCCGTACGCCTCGCGCTGGGGGAGGTCCTCGGTGGCTGCCTCGGCGACGTGGATGTGCACCAGCGCTCCGCGCTCACGCGCGTGCTCGCCCACCGACTCGAGCGCCTCCGGCGGCAGTGTGTAGGCCGCGTGTGGTCCATAACCGAGCTCGATCCGCTCGCCCGGCCCGGACCGCAGCCCGACGGCGTCGATCCGGGCCGACACCTCGTCGCGCATCTGCTGCCACGTGCCGAGCCGGTCCCACCCGGGCGCGGCGATGATGCCCGGCGTCAGGACGACGCGCGATCCGACGGCCGTGACGGCCTCGATCACCGCGTCCATGAAGAAGTACATCTCCACGCTGGTGGTGCACCCGGTGCGGAGCAGCTCGACGGTGCCCGCGGTCATGCCCACGCGCACGTCGGCGGCGTCCAGCCTGCCCTCTGCCGGCCACATCACGTCGTACAACCAGCTCAGCAGCGGCAGGTCGCCCCCCATGCCGCGCAGCACCGACATCGGCGTGTGGGCGTGCGTGTTGATGAGCCCGGGGAGGAGGGCGCCGGGCAGCGCGCGCAGGGGCGCGTCGGTCGGGGGGGCCGACGATCGCGGTCCGACATGGGCGATCCGCCCTCCGGCATCGATGTCGACGACGGCGTCGCGCACAACGCTGCAGTCGGGGTCGCAGGGCAGTACGACCGGGGCGGTGAGCCGTACCCCGGGGCTCGTCATCGGCGTGCCTCCAGAAGAGAGCGCAGAGAACGGAACGGCGGCAGCCAGGCACCGGTGTCGGGCAGCGAGTCGAGTGTGATGCGCGGGAGCGGTTCGCGGAACACGCCCTCGATGTCCTCCAGGTCGATGAACTCGATCACCTCGGAGGTGAGCGCGAAGCTCGCGTGCTCGCGGAAGCCGATGACCGTGACGCTCGTGCCTTGCTTCTCGAGCTCCTCGAGCGGCTCCCGGAACGCCCGTCCGTCACCGGAGGCCACGACGACGTGGCGCAGCACCCCTTCCTCCGCCCGGAGGCGGATGTGGGCGAGCATGTCCTCGTCGACATCGGAGTCGTCGGTGATCTTGGGCTTCGCGAACACGGCGAAGCCCACGTTCCGCAGCGCCTCGACCCACGGCCGGACGACTTCCGTGCTCCCCGGCACGACGTTGGTGAAGACGGTGGCCTCTGCGGTCGCGTCCGGTCCGGCGAGTTCCAGCAACCACCGGCCCACCGCGTCGAAGCGCGGACGGAAGGCCGCGGTCGGTCGCGCGCCGAGCAGCGAGCCCAGGCTCATGTCCATATTGGGCGCGTCCCAGACCAGCATCACGCGTGGGGCCCGGTCCGGAGGGATGGCCGCGGTCACGAGCGCCGGACCGGGGAGCAGGTCGGGGTCATGGGCCCGACCCTAGCGCTGCGTGAGGGATAGCATCCCTGGCGATGGACGAGAGCGGGGACGCCGAATGCTCGAGCGCCACCGCGACCCCGCCGCCCACGATCGCGAACCGGTCGACGGGCAGGGCGCCGGGGTGACGGACCACGAGTCCGACGACGTCGCCGCCCGCACTGCGGAGGCGATGTACCGGGCTGACGCTGCCGGTCGCGGAGCGGGGGTGCGGCTGCTCGATGTCGGGCCCGGCCGCGCCAGGGTCGCGATGACGGTCGAGGCGCGGCACGTCAACGGCCACGGCATCTGCCACGGTGGGTACCTGTTCCTGCTCGCCGACGCCGCCCTCGCCTACGCGTCCAACAGCTACGGCACCTCGGCGGTCGCGTCGGGCGCCGACATCGCATTCCTGCACCCCGTGCCCCTGGGCGCCGAGCTCGTGGCCGAGGCGGTGGAACGGGCGAGGACCGGACGCTCGGGGCTCTACGACGTGACGGTTCGGTCCGGCGAGCAGGCGGTGGCGGAATTCCGTGGCCGCACCCGCCAGGTGCCGGGTCTGCCGCCACCGGGCTGAGGACTCGCGGCCGGGTGGGCGGTCAGGAGCTGCGCGGCTGGAGGAAGGCCGGGCGCGTCGAGGGGTCGGGCTCGTCGTAGTACCGGTGGTAGACGGGGGTCAGGCCACCGGAGACGGGCGGCACGATCCAGCTCCAGTCGGCGGGGCAGCGACGACCCGCACTCTCCTCACGAGCGAGGTGGGTGAGGAACCGCTGGGACTCGGAGTGATGGTCGGCCATCGTCACCCCGGCCACGTCGAAGGAGTGCTGCACCGCCCGCACCATCTCGACGAGTGCGCGGTCGCGCCACATGGTGCGCTCTGAACTCGTGTCCAGCCCGAGGCGGTCCGCGACTGCGGGGAGCAGGTTGTAGCGGTCGGCGTCGACGAGGTTGCGTGCGCCGATCTCGGTGCCGAGATACCAGCCGTTGAACGGCGCGGCCGGATAGGTCACGCCGCCGACGACCAGCGGCATGTTGCTGATCGCCGGCACCGCGTGCCACCGCAGACGCAGCTCGGCGAACCACTCGTGGTCGGGGTGGATGAGCGGGACCTCCAGCACGGCGTCGGCCGGAACGTCGAACATCTCCGGCTCGCCCCCTCCGTCGGAGATCAGCAACGGCAGCACGTCGAACCGGCCGGGCGGCTCGGGGCGTTGCCACCCGAGCTCGACGGCGCGGTCGGTGAACCCGGCGTACCGGCTGTCGCCGCGGATCTCGCCGCTCGTGGTGCGGTGCCCGGCGTAGCGGACGAGCTGGTCGTTGTGGATGCGCGGTCCGGGCCGGTCCGGCCGGTCCTGGGCGAAGATCGTGATCGTGGAGCGGATCCGGCCGCCGCGGGTGGCGTCGCGCAGGTGCTCGACGCATTCCGCGGCCACGTCGGCCGGAGCCGTCACGTGCCGCCTATCCCGCAGGCGGAGGCTGTTCCAGTACAGGCGGCCGATGCAGCGCGCCGAGTTGCGCCAGGCCACGCGGGCGCCGTAGGTCAGCTCGTCGACGGTGTGGGTGTAGCTACCGGTGGAATCGATTTCGTGCCGCACCTGCCACATGCGATAGTCGATCGAGCCGGACGGCGAGGTCTCGGCGTAGAACTGAGTGAGGAACTGCTCCGCCTCCCCGGGGTCGACGGCATCGGGTGCCGCCTGCGGTGGGGCGGTGACAGCCCCGGTGGCCGGGCAACGCTCCGCCGAGCGGGGAGCGGGTACACCTACGTTCGTTGCAACGAGCGACGTCACCCGGCGCCTCAGCCTTTCACTCGCCGACACCCCCGGGGATCGGGGCCTGCTCTTCCTACACGGTCACCCGCTGTGACCAGAGGATGGCCCGGTGGATGCGCGGCGGTACAGAAGATCGCGCACGTCACGGCCCTCGATACGGGCGCGCTGCTCGAACTTGGTGACAGGACGCCATTCCGGACGCGGCGTCCAACCGCCCGGCTGGTTCGAAGCGCTGTTCTCGAGCAACGGCTCGGCGTCGCACACGTCGCGCATCTGGCAGGCGTAGTCGTCCCAGTCGGTGGCCATGTGCAGCGTGCCGCCCGGCGCCAGCCGCGAGGCCGCCAGCGACACGAAATCCGGCTGGATCAGGCGCCGCTTGTGGTGCTTGCGCTTGGGCCACGGGTCGGGGAAGAAGATCCGTATGCCGACCAGCGACGCGGCAGGCACGCGCTCACGCAGCAGTGCCACGGCGTCACCGCGCAGCAGGGCGACGTTCGACAGCCCGGTGTCGGCCATACGCATCAGCAACTGCGCGAGACCCGGCTCGAAGACCTCGACCGCCATGTGGTCGACGTCGGGGGCGGCAGCGGCCAGTGCGGCTGTCGACTCCCCCATCCCGGACCCGATCTCCAAGATCAGCGGCGCGGTCCGTCCGAACCAGGCGGGCGGGTCGAACGGTTCCGCGCCGCTCAGCACGTCGGCGACGTCCCGACCACGGCTCGGCCACCACCGCTCCCAGGCGTGTTGCTGGCCGTCCGTGAGGCGGCTGCGGTGGTGGACGAAGCTGTGGATCGGCGGATGCACCGCGGTCGGCCCGGCCTCAGCCACCCGCGTTCGGGTGCGCGGGTGCCGCGGGAGCGCCGTCCCCTGCTGTATCGATGCGCGCTCCGCTGTCGCTCCCCGCGGCAGGCAACCGGACGCCCGCCGTGGCGCCGGGCAGCTTGCCCCTCAGGTAACCGGCGCTGGTCCAGGCCAGCGCGGTGACGACCGCGGCCGCCGACACGACGTTCCGCTGGCGAAGCTCCCGAAGCACGGCCGTGGGCAGCACCTTCGCGACATAGCTGCGCTCGGTGGAGAGCGCGTCGTCGCTGCCCACGAGCGCGGAGACGGCTGCCTTCGACAGCCCCTCCGCCCAGCTGCGACGGCGCAGGTAGGCCCACTCGACGCGGTCCTCGCTCACGCGGTGGTCGACGATCGCGCGCGGCTCGAACACGATCCGGATCTTCTCGCCGGCGCGCCGGTAGGCCTGCCGGGCGCGGATGCAGAGCTCCGTCTCCTCGCAGCCCAGGGGGTTCTTGCCGATGCGGCCGATGTCCTCGGCGAAGCCGCCGACGCGCTCGAACACCGCCCGCCGGAACGACATGTTGCAGCCCATCAGGTTGCGGACCTCGGCCTGCTCCGTGGGCTGGCCGGTGTAGGTGCAGCCGACGATCCAGTCGAGCTCGCCGGTCGCGTCGCCGTTTCTGGGATCGGCACCCGGCAGGACGTCGGGACGTGCGATACCGGCGCGCGTTCCGCGCGCGGGCCAGCGCGGGTGGGCCACCCCTCCCACCGCGGCCACCGTGGGGTCGCTGTAGGGCTCGAGCAGCGCGGCGAGCCATCCCGGGCGTGCCGCGGCGTCGTCGTCGAGGAACACGACGACGTCTCCCGTCGCCTCGGCGACGGCGGTGTTCCGGGCGCCGGAGAGTCCCTGCTTGTGTGCGTTGGGCAGCACCCGCACCCCGCGCGTGGTGAACGCCTCCTGTGCTCGGGACAAGAGCGCGGCGTTGTGGTCGACGATGACCAAGGTCTCCGCCGGGGTGACGTCCTGCGCGGCGACCGATTCCACCGCGGCGACGATGTCGCCCCAGCGCTTCTCGGTGTAGACGCAGATCACGACGGTCGCCGTGACGGCGGGCGTACTCACGGGGCGGTCTCCTTCAGGGGATGGGTGACCGCCCGAGACTAGCGGCGGTCGGATGTGTGACGGTCGGCACGCCGGTGCTCGGCCAGCAGGGTACGCAGGACCCGCGCGCCGTCGGCGAATGTGCGGAGGTTCGTCTCGCCGAACATGCGCAGGCGCTCGATCGAGGGCACCTCGGTGATCTTCAGACCGGCAGCGGCGATTCGGCAGTTGAGCACCGTCTCGATCTCGAAGCCGTCACCCCACAGCATTCCCTCAGCGGGTGGCGGCGCGTCCACCGGGGGGAGCTCGAGGACCGGCAGCAGGTCGGCCCAGAAGGCGTTGTAGCCGTAGCACAGATCGGTGTACCTCGTGCCGAACAGCGCGTTCGCGACGCTGTTGAGGCCGGCGTTGCCGGTCTTGCGCAGGAGCGTGATGTCATCGCTGCCGCCGCCGGTGGTGAACCGGCTGCCCTTCGCGAAGTCGGCGCCTGCGACCAACGCCGAGACGAACGCCGGAATCTCCGCGGGGTCGGCTGAGCCGTCGGCGTCGAACATCACGATGGCGTCGCCGGTGGCCGCAGCGAATCCGCAGGCCATTGCGTTGCCCTTGCCCTTGCGGGTCTGCGTGATCGTGCGCACCGACGGCAGGACGCGCTTGGCCGCCTCGATCGAGCCGTCGGTCGAGTTGCCGTCGACCACGATGATCTCGTGGACGGCGGGACGAACCGCGGCGATCGCCGGAAGGATGATCTCCAGGTTGCGCGCCTCATTGCGGGTCGGCACCACAACGGAGACGGCCGGGAACCGGCTGCGGCTCGGATTGGGACGCGGTCGAGGGCGACGCGATGCTCGACGGGCCGCCTCGTGGTGTGGCGCGTGGTGCGCCGCCCCCGCGGGGACGGCCGGGCGGGCAGGCGAAACGGCGCTCACACAACCTCCAGACAAGTCTGCTCGACTGGGACAACGAGACCGTAGCGAGCGGGTTGCGGTGATTAGCTTTGTTCCCCCCGGACGGGGGTACGTGATGAATCTGTGACCTGAAGCGGGTATGGATACGGACCCCGCCGGGAGCGATCCCGCGCCATCCTCTTCCGCATGAGCACCGAGACCGTGGATCCCCATGTCGCTCTCGCCGCCGAGCTGGCTCGGCTCGGCCGGAGGCTCGACGAGATGGGCGCGGAGTTGCTGCAGCTGCATAAAGACGCCGCCCCGGTCGCTGCCGGACCGGCGCCCGACGCAGGGACGGCACCGTGGTCACGATCAGGAGACGCATGTCCGGGCGGGCAGGTTGCCTCGAATGTCGATTCCGCCGGTTATTCGGCTCAGGGTGCGCCGGGAGGCATCGCCGCCGGGCAGGGGACCCCGCCGCCCTACTGGACGCCCGTCCCGCCTCCGTGGGGGGCGGCTGCGGGGCCTCCGTCCGCGGTGGACCGGCCGGCCGAGGGCCCGCCGTACCCGCCGCCGGCGACACGACGCGTGACGTGGACGTCGATCTCCGGGGCGAGGCTCCTCGCCTGGATAGGCGGCGGAGTGACGCTGCTCGGCGTCGTCCTGCTGCTCGTCCTGGCCGCGTCCAGAGGCTGGTTCTCCCCTCCGGCGCGGGTGACGGCGGGCGCGCTGCTCGGTGTCTCGCTGATCGGCCTCGCGCTGTGGCTGCACCGTCGAGAGACTGCCCGGCCAGGCGCCCTCGCCCTGGCTGCCACGGGATTCGCGACGCTCTACCTCGTGGTGGCGGCGGCGACGGCGCTCTACCGCTATCTCCCCGATGTGCCGGCGCTGCTGGTCGCGCTGCTGGTGGCGGCCGCCGGACTGGGCCTGGCCGATCGGTGGCGGTCGCAGCTCTTGAGCGTCGGGGTGGTCGTGGGGGCGGCGCTGCTGGCGCCCGTGATCGTCACGGGCTGGCTGCTCGTCGCGCTGGCGCTGGCGCTGGCGCTGGCGGCGCTGCCGGTCGTGCTGCGCAGGGGTTGGTCCGTGTTGATGCTGGTCGCGGTGGCCGGACCGGTGATCTTCGGATCCGCCGTCGGCGCGATGGTGGCCGTCGACGGCGACACGGCGACGGTCGCCGTCGTGCTCGGGGTGCTGGCCGTGGGCCTCGGGACCGCGATGCCCGCCGCGCGGATGCTGCCGCGGGAGCCGGTGGCGGGGCTGGTCGCCGCCGCGCCCGTCCCCGTGCTCGCGACGGGGGCCGCCCTCGGCGGCTGGGACGGCGCCGCGGTCATGGCGGTCGCAGCGCTGGCCATAGCTGG
>JAODNO010000587.1 GCA_025465235.1 Pseudonocardia sp. | reverse complement strand
GTCACGGCGGCGTCGGGGGAGAACGATCCCTACTCCGGGGACGATGCCGATGCCGATGCCGGGGACGGTCACGCGACCGGCGGCGAGCGGATGCTGGCGTCCAGCGGGGCCGAGGAGGCGGGATCGGGCGGAGCGTCGGTGCACGCCCAGCCGAAGCAGGACCTGACACTGCAGCACCCGCGCTGCGTGTTCCAGGTGCTCAAGCGCCACTTCGCGCGCTACACGCCGGAGAAGGTGGAGGAGGTCTGCGGCATCCCGCCGGAGGCTTTCGTCCGTGTCGCAGAGGCACTCGTCCGCAACTCCGGACGGGAGCGCACCAGCGCGTTCGCCTACGCCGTCGGCTGGACCCACCACACGGTCGGCGTCCAGTACATCCGCACCGCGTCGATCCTGCAGTCGCTGCTCGGCAACATCGGCAGGCCGGGTGCGGGAATCCTGGCGTTGCGCGGCCACGCGTCCATCCAGGGTTCCACCGACATCCCGACGCTCTACAACCTCCTGCCCGGCTACATCCCGATGCCGCACGTGCACGAGGAACAGAGTCTGGCGAGCTTCTTCCGGGCGGACGTGGGCCAGAAGGGCTTCTGGGGCAACATCGACGCGTACATGGTGAGCCTGCTCAAGGCGTGGTGGGGCGACGCGGCCACCGCGGAGAACGACTACTGCTTCGACTACTTGCCCCGGCTGTCGGGTGACCACGCCAACTTCCAGACGGTCATGGACCAGATCGACGGCAAGGTCCCGGGCTACTTCGTCATCGGCGAGAACCCTGCGGTCGGCACGGCCAACTCCCGCCAGCAGCGGAAGGGCCTGGCCAACCTGGAATGGCTGGTCGTCCGCGACATCAACATGATCGAGACGGCCACCTTCTGGAAGGACGGCCCGGAGATCGAGACCGGGGAGATGCGGACGGCCGACATCGGCACGGAGGTCTTCTTCCTGCCCGCGGCCACCCACACCGAGAAGGACGGCAGCTTCACCAACACGCAGCGCCTGCTGCAGTGGCACCACAAGGCGATCGACCCGCCCGGTGACACCCGCAGCGACCTGTGGTTCTACTTCCACCTCGGCCGCCGGATCCAGGAGAAGCTGGCCGGCTCGACGGACAGTCGGGACCGGCCGATCCTGGAGCTGACCTGGGACTATCCGACGGAGGGTCCCTACGACGAACCGAGCGCCGACGCGATCCTGCGGGAGATCAACGGCACCGACGAGGACGGCAAGGCGCTCTCGGGTTACACGGGGCTCAAGGCCGACGGATCGACCACCAGCGGTTGCTGGATCTACAGCGGGGTCTACGCGGAGGAGGTCAACCAGGCGGCGCGTCGCAGGCCCGGCCGCGAGCAGAGCTGGGTGGCCCCGGAGTGGGGCTGGGCGTGGCCGATGAACCGGCGGATCCTGTACAACCGGGCGTCCGCCGACCCTGACGGCAACCCGTGGAGCGAGCGCAAGGCATTGCTCCGCTGGGACGCCGACGAGGGCAAGTGGGTCGGGCCGGACGTGCCTGACTTCGAGGCGACGAAGCCGCCGAACTACCGGCCGCCGGATGGCGCGAAGGCGCAAGACGCCCTCGCCGGCGACGAGCCGTTCATCATGCAGTCCGACGGCCGCGCGTGGCTACACGTCCCGGCCGGCCTCGTCGACGGGCCGCTGCCCGCGCACTACGAGCCGGAGGAGTCGCCGGTGCGCAACGCGCTGTACGGGCAGCAGCGCAACCCGGCCCGCCAGCGCTACCACCGCCCGGAGAACCAGTACCACCCGGACGCGGGCACGCCGGAGGCGGACGTCTTCCCCTTCGTGTTCACCACGTTCCGGATCACCGAGCAGCACACGGCCGGCGGGATGAGCCGGTGGACCCCGTATCTGAACGAGCTGCAGCCCGCGATGTTCCTCGAGGTCTCTCCAGAGCTGGCTGCCGAGCGCGGACTGGAGCACACGGGCTGGGCCACGGTGGTCACGGCGCGGTCGGCGATCGAGGGCAAGGTGCTGGTCACCGAACGGGCCAAGCCCCTGCGGGTGGGGGGCAAGGTGGTGCACCAGATCGGTATCCCGTGGCACTGGGGCCCGAACGGCCTCTCGACCGGGGACGCGGCGAACGAGCTGCTCGGTGTCACGCTCGACCCGAACGTGCACATCATGGAGACGAAGGCCGCCACGTGCGACATCCGCCCCGGGCGACGCCCGAGAGGGCCGCAGCTGGTCGAGTACCTGGCCGCGTACCGGCGCCGCGCCGGGCTGGAGGAGCACGCATGACCAACCGCCTCTCCGGGCCGCTGCCCGACCCGTCGGCCGACGCGGGCTACCCGGCAGACCACCCGGAACGGGTCGGGTTCTTCACCGACACCAGCATCTGCATCGGCTGCAAGGCCTGCGAGGTGGCCTGCAAGGAGTGGAACGCGCTGCCGTCCGAGGAGGCAGGCGTTCCCGGCGACCTCACCGGCATGAGCTACGACAACACCGGCGGCCTCGGGGCGAGCACGTGGCGGCACGTGGCGTTCGTCGAGCAGACCGTGCCCGCGAGGAAGTCGCCGCAGGTCGACCTGGGCATGCCCGCTGCCACGCTGCCCGGAGCCGGGCCGGACGGCAGCGGCGATGCCACCGAGGTCCGCTGGCTGATGTCCTCGGACGTCTGCAAGCACTGCACCCACGCGGCCTGCCTGGACGTCTGTCCCACCGGCGCGCTGATCCGCTCCGAGCACGGCACCGTGGTCGTGCAGAACGACATCTGCAACGGCTGCGGATACTGCATCCCGGCTTGCCCGTACGGCGTGATCGACCAGCGGCCCGGCGACGGCGGCGCGTTCAAGTGCACGATGTGCCAGGACCGCCTGGGTGCCGGGCTCATGCCTGCGTGCGCCACGGCGTGCCCGACGGAGTCGATCCAGTTCGGCCCGCTGGACGAGCTGCGTGCCCGCGCCGCCGAGCGGGTGGACGCGCTGCACCTGGCCGGGGTCACCGACGCGCGGCTGTATGGGCACGACCCGAACGACGGCGTCGGCGGCGACGGCGCCTTCTTCCTGCTGCTCGACGAGCCCGAGGTGTACGGCCTGCCGCCGGATCCGGTGGTGACCACCCGCGATCTGCCCTCCATGTGGCGCCACGCCGGTGCCGCGGCCGTCGCGGTGGCCGGTGTCGTGGCGGCGGCGTTCCTCGGGGCGCGGCGATGAGATGGCGCCGTTCCGCGGAACCCGGGAACACGAGCTGGACCGGCGATCGCGTGGGCGGTTGGGCGCCCTACGGCACCAGGGACGACCGGCCAGGAGCCACCGCGCCCGGCGGGGCCGGTCCGGGGGGTGCCGGCCCGGACCGGTCGGTGGCCCAGAACCCGCGGGTCCAGCAGCGTCGACGTGGGCGCGGCGAGCAGTTGATGGTGCCCGACGCGGAGTTCCGCTCCTACTACGACCGCCCGATCATCAAGCCCCCGGTCTGGAAGGTGCCCGACGTCCCGACCTACCTCTACCTCGGTGGTGTGGCGGGGGTGTCGTCGGCGACGGCCGCGCTGGCCGATGCGACCGGCAGGCCGGTACTGCGCCGCGTCGGGAGACTGGCCGCAGCGTTCGGGGCCACCGTCAGTGTGGGCGCGCTGGTCCACGACCTGGGCAGGCCCACCCGATTCCTGCACATGCTTCGGGTGTTCAATCCGACCTCGCCACTGTCGGTCGGGTCGTGGATCCTCGCGCCGTTCGGCGCTCTGGCCGGCGCCACCGCCGCCTCCGAGCTCACCGGGATCGCGCCGGGCCTCGCGCGCCTCGCCGGGGCAGGCGCCGGTGCCCTGGGCCCGGCGCTGACCACCTACACGGCCGTGCTGTTGGCCGACACCGCGGTTCCGGCGTGGCACGAGGCCTATCGGGAACTCCCGTTCGTGTTCGCCGGCAGCGCGCTCGCCAGCGGTGGGGGCGTGGGAATGCTGGCGGGCGACGAGGCAGGACCGGCCCGCGCCATCGCCGTGGCGGGGGCTGCGGTCGAGCTCGCCGCCACGTCCGTGCTGGAGCGGCGGATCGGACTGGCCGCCCGCGCCTACCGGACCGGCCGAGCCGGAGCCGTGCTGAGAGCCGCGCGAGCGGCCACCGTTGCCGGAGCGGTCGGAGCGGTGCTGTCCGCGAAGCCAGGCCGGCACACGCGACTGCTCTCAGTGGTGTCCGCCGCGCTGCTGAACGCAGGCTCGGCTGCCACCCGTTACGGAGTCTTCGAGGCGGGCATGGCGTCCGCCCGCGACCCCGAGTACACGGTGGTCCCGCAGCGTGAGCGGCTCGCTGCTCGCGCTCAGGGCGTCGCGGTCGATCCGTCCAGCTGACGGATCTTCTCCGCCGAAGACCTCCACCTGGGATCCGGGCCGTCACCCGGCCTCGCACACTGCTCCCGAGCAGGGGGTGAGCTCCTTTCCTCGACGTCCGGGCCGTCAGACATCCGATCGGGGCCGGCTGCTTCAGCGCAACCGCGGCGATGATCGCGATCACGGCCGCGATCACGGCGGCGGCCGCCGAGGTGAGCCGTCCCAGGGCGTGCCGGCGGACGACATCCACCGGTCTAACCTGCGGTTGCCTTGTCGCCGGTGGGTGTGACGGCGAACCAGATACCGTCTGCCCCGCTCTGTCCGGCGCTCTGGAGGCCGCCCTGGTCGTCGCGGTGGCGGTACAGGGGCCAGCCGGCGAGGGTGAGCTGCGTGGTGCCCTCGGGGCGGCTGAGTCTGCCGACCACAGCCGGGTCGACCCCCAGGAGTTCGGGCTCCTGTCCGGCCGCGACCAGGACCGGCAGCCACGTCTGCGCACACGGCCCGGTGCAGTTGGACGTCGACGGGGCGGCGGTGTCGGCATCGGACCTGTACATCAAGTGCCCGGCACCGTCCGTCGCGACGACGCCGAGGGGACCGCTCTGCACGGCGTACAGCGAAGGCCCGGCGTCGCCAGGTGAGCCGTGTCCGCCGTGGTGCCCGCCGGGTTGCTCCGCCGCGCCGCCTGCGGGGGCGGTGGTCGGGGTGCTGTCAGACCGGACGACCGGGGCCGGGGAGTTCGAGGCGGCGCAACCGGTCAGGGCGACCATGCCGGCCGCGAGGACTGAGCACGCGAGGGAGATCGAGGAGCGAGACACGGCGCTCGATCCTCCTCCGGTGAAACCTCGCGGTCGACCGGGGGGCACGACCAGCGCTCACTCCTCGGGAACCTCGCGCCGCACCTCCTCCAGCCAGATCCGGGCGGACATGTCCGAGGGAGCCCGCCAGTCGCCTCGGGGCGACAGCGATCCGCCGGCAGAGACCTTCGGGCCGTTGGGCAGTGCCGAGCGCTTGAACTGGCTGAAGCTGTAGAACCGCTGGGCGAAGACCTCGAGCCAGTGCCGGATCTCGGCGAGCGTGTAGGCGGGCCGCTTGTCGGCGGGGAAGCCGGGGGGCCAGTCCCCGTGATCCGGGTCCCGCCACGCGTGCCAGGCCAGAAACGCGATCTTGGACGGGCGAAACCCGTAGCGCAGGACGTGGAAGAGGGAGAAGTCCTGCAGGGAGTAGGGGCCGACCGTCGCCTCGCTGCTCTGCACCTGCTCGTCCTCGCCGGTCGGCACGAGCTCGGGAGTGATCTCGGTGTCGAGCACGGACTCCAGGACCTCGCCGACCTCGGCCTCGAACTGCTTCGACGAGACGACCCACCGGATCAGGTGCTGGATCAGGGTCTTCGGCACGCCGCCGTTGACGTTGTAGTGCGACATCTGGTCGCCCACGCCGTAGGTCGACCAGCCCAGTGCCAGCTCGGAGAGGTCCCCGGTGCCGAGGACGATGCCGCCGCGCTGGTTGGCGATCCGGAACAGGTAGTCGGTGCGCAGCCCGGCCTGCACGTTCTCGAACGTGACGTCATAGGCCGGCTCCCCGCGGGAGAAGGGATGGCCGATCTCGGTCAACATCAGGCGTGCCGTCGCCGTGATGTCGATCTCCTCGAAGGTGATCCCGAGCGCGCGCGCCAGCCGGATGGCGTTGCCCTTCGTGCGTTCGCCCGTGGCGAAACCGGGCAACGTGAACCCGAGGATGTCACTGCGGGGCCGGCCCTGACGGTCCATCGCCTTCGCGGCGACGATCAGCGCGTGGGTGGAGTCCAGGCCGCCGGAGACGCCGATGACGACCTTGGGCTGCCCGATGGCGCGCAGGCGCTGCTCGAGCCCGGACACCTGGATGCTGTACGCCTCGTAGCAGTCCTGTTCGAGCCGCGACTCGTCGGCCGGCACGAAGGGGAACCGCTCGAGCTCCCGGAGCAGCCCGATGTCGCCCCCGGGAGGGTCGAGGCGGAACTCGACGCGGCGGAACGAGTCCGTGCGGTCGGCGTGATGCCTGCGGTTGTCGTCGAACGTGCCCATGCGCAGGCGCTCGGCCCGCAGCAGGTCGAGGTCCACGTCGGCGACCGATCGCCGTTCGCCCTGGGGGAAGCGGTCCGACTCCGCCAGCAGCACACCGTTCTCGTAGACCATCGTCTGGCCGTCCCAGGCGAGGTCGGTCGTCGACTCGCCCTCGCCTGCCGCCGCATAGACGTAGGCGGCGAGGCATCGTGACGAGGCGGACCGGCACATCAGGTGCCGGTCCTCGGCCCGGCCGACCGTGATGGGGCTGCCCGACAGGTTCGCCAGCACCGTGGCGCCCGCCAACGCCGCCTCGGCGCTCGGTGGGATCGGCACCCACATGTCCTCGCAGACCTCGACATGCAGGACGAAACCGGGCACGTCGGAGGCGGAGAACAGCAGGTCGGGGCCGAACGGTGCGTCGAGAGCAGCATCCGGACCGCCGATGCGGATCGTCGTGCTGATGTCGTCGCCCGGCGCCAGCTGCCGGCGCTCGTAGAACTCCCGATAGGTCGGGAGGTACGACTTCGGTACCACGCCGAGGATGCGCCCGCGGTGGATGACGACGGCGGTGTTGTAGACGCGGTGCCGGAAGCGCAGCGGCGCGCCCACGGCCAGCACCGGCAGGAGGTCGGCGGACCCGGTGACGACGTCGAGCAGCGCCTGTTCGACGGCGTCGAGCAGTGAGTCCTGGAGCAGGATGTCCTCGATCGAGTAACCCGACAGGGTCAGCTCGGGAAAGACGGCCAGGGCAACGCCCTCGTCGTGGCATTCGCGGGCAACGCGCAGCACCGACTCGGCGTTGGTGGCCGGGTCGGCGATCGAAGTCCTGAGCGTGCAGGCGGCGACGCGGAGGAAGCCGTGGCGGTACGCGGAGTCGAAGTCCATGCGGGCGGGGACGACCTTCCTCGTGAGGGGACACCGGAGATCCTGGCCGCAGTCTGCCCACATCGCCGGGTCTGACGATGCTCAGCGCGCCGTGCGCGTGGTCGATGCCCGGTTTGAGCCGAGCCGTCCGGCGGGTACCGGAAAGCACTTGACCTTGGGAGCGGGGGAGCAGCATGCGGATCGGTGGCGTGATCGTCGTCGTCTGGCTCGTGATCGGGTTGATCGCGACCTACCAACGAGGCTACTTCGGACAGTCGGACGTGAACTGCGCCGCGCTTGGAACGGTGCTGGTGACCATCGTGGTCGGGCCACTGAACTACCTGGGGGTCAATCCGCGGATCGAGTGCGAGGTGCCTCAGCCGTCGCCGTGAGGAGGACGTTGCGGACGTCGTGACGCGGGGACGGCCGGGGAGCCGTCCGGCGCCGGTCTGCCGACGCCGGACGGAGCGGTCAGCCGGACAGTCGCCTGGCCAGCAACTGCTTGCCCTGGTCAGCGCCCTTGCGGCTCTCTGTCTGTGCTCGCCGGAAGAGCTCGGCGACCTCGTTGTCGCCGTCGCGCTCGGCGTCCTGGATGAAGGAATCCAGGCGGAGCGTGTTGTCCAGGCAGGCTTCGGTGAACCAGATGAGGTTGTAGTCCTTGTCCTTGGTCCCCGTGATGTGCCCGGTCTCTGCGGTCGCCATGGGGTGCTCCCTTCTCGCGGTGGAGGATGCGCCCTGGACATACCCGATGTGGTGGCAGTCACACACCGGTCGCCGGGTGGGGCACCGCGACTGCGAACGGGACGGGCCTCCAGACGAGCCCCCCGCGGGGCTCGCCCGGGGCCCAGCGGACCGACTGGCCAGCGTCGTCGCTGGTGAGACCCAGGTCCGCGAGCCGGCCGAACATGCCGACCGGCCGCGTCCCTGGGTCCAATGCCGTGCTCACACCGCGACGTCGTGAAGGCCGGCCGCAGCGGACTCCTCGATGATGTCGAGACCATGGTGCAGGAGCTGTGTGGGAGTGGTCAGCGGGGCAAGGATCTTGACGATCTCGTCGTCGGGGCCTGCAGTCTCCACGATCAACTGCTGACGCGCGCATAGCCGGCAGATCTCGGCGGCGACGCTCCCGTCGCGAACGTCGATGCCCTGCATCATCCCGCGGCCCTTCACCCGGGCGCCGGGCACGAGCTTCGCGATCTGTGTCAGCCGCTCGCCGAGAAGTACGCCGCTTGCCACCACGTCCTCCTGGAAGCTCCGGTCGCCCCAGAACTTCTCGAGCGCAACCCGCGCGGTGACGAACGCGTGCGCGTTGCCGCGGAAGGTTCCGTTGTGCTCGCCCGGTTTCCAGATGTCCAACTCCGGCTTCAGCAGGAGCAGCGCCATCGGCAGCCCGAAGCCGGAGATCGACTTGGACATCGTGATCAGGTCCGGGGTAACCCCCGTGCCCTCGAAGCTGAAGAAGCTGCCGGTGCGTCCGCACCCCGCCTGGATGTCGTCGACGATCAGCAGTGCGCCGTACGTCTTCGCGATGGCAGCGATGCGGCGCAGCCACGGCCGGGAGGCGACGTTGAGGCCGCCCTCGCCCTGCACGGTCTCGAGGAGGATCGCGGCGGGCTCGTCGACGCCGCTGGAGTGGTCGGACAGCATGCGGTCCAGCAGGTCCGCGGTGTCGACGGAGCCGAGGTAGCCGTCGTAGGGCAGCCGGGTCACGTCGGGCAGCGACAGCGTCGTCCCCATGCGTTTGTCCCGGTTCCCAGTGGCGGCCAGCGCCCCCTGGCTGACGCCGTGGAACCCGTTGGTGAACGCGATCACGTTGCGGCGGCCCGTGACCTTCCTGGCGAGCTTGAGAGCCGCCTCCACCGCGTTCGTCCCCGTCGGCCCCGTGAACTGGACCCGGTAGTCCATGCCGCGCGGCTCGAGGATCAGGCCCTCGAAGGCCTCCAGGAACTCCATCTTCGGGCGGGTGAAGAGATCCAACCCGTGCGTGATCCCCCCGCCTCTGATGTGCGCGACCAGGGCGTCCGCCATGTCCGGGTCGTTGTGTCCGTAGTTGAGCGCCCCGGCTCCGGCGAGGAAGTCCAGGTACTCCCGGCCCTCGGTGTCCCAGACCAGGCTCCCGCGGGCCTCCTCGAACACGACGTCGTACTTGCGGCTGTAGCTGCGAACGCGCGACTCACGCCGCGCAAAGACCTCATTGCCGGTCGAGACCGGGCGTTCACTCATCATGTCTGGGCTTACGCATCCAGCCTGGACTTTGTTCAACCCACAGCCGTGACCATACTCACGGCATTTGCGCAAGGGGCTGAACCGCCAAGTCGTAACGGTTGCGTAAACGCTTGAACCTGCATAGGACCCCCGTGACAGGCACTAACCGGACACTGTGGAGGGCCTCACGGAGCACTGAGGAAACCGTTACCCGATGTGATTCAGCCCATTCTGAGGCGTTCGATACGTCCTCGGTGGCGTGAACACAGGGGCCGTTCAGACGGGCCGGCGCAGCCCCCAGCCCACCGGACCGCTCAACGCCGTCCAGGCTAGCGTCCCGGGTCAAACCGATGATCGGAGGACAACGGTGACGGACGGCTCGGTAGCGGTGGTGACGGGCGCGGGTTCCGGCCTGGGCCGCGTCATTGCGCGGGCGTTGCTCGGCGCGGGTTTCCGGGTAGCTCTGGCCGGTCGACGCCGTGATGCTCTGGAAGATACGGCAGCGGGGGATCCGGCCGCGGTCGCATTGCCCACCGACGTCGCCGACGCGGCGTCCGTAGCGGGGCTTTTCGGTTCCGTCCGCGACACATGGGGCCGGGTCGATCTGCTGGTCAACAACGCGGGCACATTCGGGCCGAGCGGAAGCATCGACGAGATCGCCGTCGAGGACTGGACGGCCACCGTGAGCACCAACCTGACCGGGGCGTTCCTGTGCGCGCGGGAGGCCTTCGCCGCGATGCGCGGGCAGCAGCCGCAGGGTGGGCGGATCATCAACAATGGTTCGATCTCCGCCCACACCCCTCGGCCCGGGAGCGCCGCCTACACGGCGACGAAGCATGCGATCACCGGGTTGACGAAGTCGATCTCGTTGGACGGTCGGCCGTACCGCATCGCCTGCGGGCAGATCGACATCGGCAATGCCGCCACCGACATGACCGCGGGGATCGCCACCGGCGCCCGACAGGCCGACGGCAGCGTGCGGCCGGAGCCGACCTTCGATGCCGCCCACGTCGCCGATGCGGTGCTGCTCATGGCCCGCCTGCCGCTCGACACCAACGTGCAGTTCCTGACCATCACCGCTACGGCCATGCCGTTTGTCGGGCGGGGCTAAGGGCCCGTGCGCGGATACGAGTGTTCCAGCACCCGTATCCGCGCACGACGTCTCAGTGCGCGCGCACCATCCCGCCGTCGCAGCGGACCTGCTCGCCCGTCACGTAGGACGCCGCGGCGCTCGCGAGGAACGTGACGACAGCGGCGAACTCCTCCGGCGTGCCGTAGCGCCGTGCCGGGATCGCCGCCTCGGAGCGGGCCCGCTGCTGCTCCGGCGTGGTGCCCGAGCGCTCGGCGACCGCCCGGTCCAGCACCGCGACCCGATCGGTCTCGATGCGGCCTGGCAGCACCATGTTCACGGTCACGCCGTCCGCGGCGACCTCACCGGCGAGGGTCTTGAGGTAGCCGGCGAGCGCGGCACGCGCCGCGTTGGACGCCACGAGCCCCTCGATCGGCTGCTGCACGCCGCTCGATCCCACCGCGACGATCCGGCCGAAGCCGCGCTCGCGCATGCCCGGCAGCACCCCGGCCACGAGCCGGAGGTGAGGCTGCACGAGGAGGTCGACAGCGGCCGCGAACTGCTCGGGGGTGAAGCCGACGGCGGTGCCAGGCGGAGGACCCCCGCCGTTGAGTACCAGGACGTCCACCGGCCCGAAGCGCTCCTCGGCCTGCGTCACGAGCGTCGCGGCCGCATCCGGGTCGGCGAGATCGACCTCGACCCCGACGGCCGACGGCAGCTCGGCGGCCTCCTTCTGCACCAGCTCTCCGCGCCGCCCGGCCAGCACGACGTTGGCGCCCTCCGCGGCGAGCGCGCGGGCCACGGCGAGCCCGAGCCCGGAGCTGGACCCCGGCACGATTGCGGTGCGTCCCTGCAGACCCGTGTCCATCAGGCGCTCACTGCCTTCAGCACGTCCCACAGGCCTCGGTCAAAGGGTTCCATGTGTCGTGAGTCAACCACCTCGGAGCTCCTTGGCCACCGGGCCGTAGACCGTGACGATCTCGTCGAGCATGGCGCGGAACTCAGCTGCGCCGATGAACCGGTCCGGCACGTACGCCTCGTCGAGCTGTGTGCGCACGTCCGGGTCGGCCAGGCCGGCGCGCATCGCCTCCTCCAGCGCCGCGATGATCTCGGGGGCGTACCCACGGGTGCCCCCAGCCCGAACAGCGAGGTGCTGTAGCTGAGACCGGGGAAGCCCAGCTCGGCCAGCGTGGGCGTGTCCGGGAGGTAGCCGACCCGCTCGGCCGGACCGACTGCCACGCGGGCGGAACTCGCCCGCATCGAACTGCGCCCGCGGCGGCGTCGGAGAACTCCGAGGGCGCACCCACCGCCAGCACCGACGGCACCTCGGTGATCACGCCGATGGTCGCGAAGTGGGCCGGTCCGTAACAGACGTCTTGGATAAGCGGGGTGACCACGGTCGACGGGGCCGCGACCAGCGTGATTGTGTGGCCGTCGGGTTCACTCCCCACCAGCTCGTTCAGTGCGCTCCCGGCCCCAGCAGGCGGCCAGCAGCGCGAGCACGGCGACAGCGGCCGCGGTCCGGGTGAGCATGCCGCGCTGCGGTCGGTGATCGAAAGGGGGAGCTAGGCCGGGACGAGCACGGCGAGGTCGGGGGCGAAGTGCAGCGGAGCGGCGGTGACGGCCCGCAGGTCGTCCGGAGTGGTACCGGCCACCAGCTCGCGGACCACGAAGCCGTCGGGCGTCACGTCGACGACGGCCATGTCGGTGTACACGCGGTCCACCACGGCGGCGGCGGTGAGCGGGTAGGTGCACTGCGCGAGCAGCTTCGGCCGGCCGTCACGGGTGGTGTGGGTGGTCATGACGACCACCCTGCGCGCACCGACGGCGAGGTCCATCGCCCCGCCGACGGCGGGCGGCATCGATGCCTCGTCGGTGGCCCAGTTGGCGAGGTCGCCGGTGGCCGCGACCTGGAACGCGCCGAGCACCGTGATGTCGATGTGGCCGCCCCGCATCATCACGAACGCGTCGGTGTGATGGACGTAGGCCCCGCCGGGCAGCAGCGTCACCTGCTCCTTGCCGGCGTTGATCAGCTCGGGGTCGCCGGTGCCGGGCGCTGGCGCCGGTCCCATCCCGAGGATCCCGTTCTCGCTGTGGTAGATGATCTCCCGGTCGGGCGGGACGACATCGGCGACGAGCGTGGGTAGCCCGATCCCGAGGTTGACGTAGGAGCCGTCGGGAATGTCGCGCGCCACCCGGCGTGCCATCTCCTGCGGTGACAGCCTGCGGCCGCTCACGCCGGCACCTCCACCACGCGCCGAACGAAGATCCCGGGTGTCACCACGGCCTCCGGGTCGAGCTCCCCGAGCTCGACGAACGTGCGCACCTGCGCCACGGTCAGCGCGGCGGCAGTGGCCATCACGGGGCCGAAGTTGCGGGCCGCGCTGTGGTAGACGAGGTTGCCCCAGCGGTCGGCCCGGTCGGCCTTGATGAGGGCGACGTCGGCCGGCAGGGGCTTCTCGAACACGTGCTTCCGCCCGTCGATCACCCGGACCTCCTTGCCCTGCGCGAGGGGCGAGTCGGCGCCCGCGGGGGTGAAGAAACCGCCGAGCCCGGCCCCGGCCGCGCGCATCCGCTCGCTCAGCGTGCCCTGCGGCACCAGCTCCAGCTCGATCTCGCCCGCGCGCCAGAACTTCTCGAACCACACCGAGCCTGCCGATCGTGGGTACGAGCAGATGATCTTCCGGACACGGCGCTCCCGGATCAGCGCTGCGATGTCGGTCTCACCGGTGCCGGCGTTGTTGGTGACGATGGTCAGTTCGCGGACCCCGAGCTCGAGCACAGCGTGCACGAGGGCCACCGGCACGCCGGAGTTGCCGAACCCGCCTACCAGCACGGTCGCGCCGTCACCGATCCCGGCCACGGCGTCGGCGAGCGACGCCACCCGCTTGTCGATCACCGCGTCGCCTTGGCGCGGTACCACCGCGGTGATGTCGATGGTGGCGGCGTCAGGGCGGCCCGGACCGCCACCAGGTTCGGACCGGCGGCGTCGAGGCTCTTCGCCAGCACGGCCTCGAACCCGTCTCCGAACCCGTCGACCTGCTCTCCGGGCACCCCGAACGCCGCGGCGAGCGCGACGAAGTCCGGGGTGGCCAGGTCGACCCCCCGGGTGGGCACCCCGGCATGCACCTGGTCGAAGCGCAGCATCCCGTAGCCACCGTCGTCGACGAGCACGACGGTGATAGGTAGTTGCTCCTGTGCAGCGGTGGCCAGCTCACCACAGGCGAAGAGGAACCCGCCGTCGCCCACCACCGCGATCGCACGGCCCGTACCGGCTGCGGCCGCACCGAGTGCGGCTGGGAAGGCGAAGCCCAGCGTGCCCCAGCCCATCGGGTAGGCGAGCCGGCGCGGGCCCGGCACGCGGTGGAAACCGGCCACCCAGTAGCCCGCGATGCACATGTCGGCGAGCACCGTGGCGTCGGCGGGGACCAGCCGGTCGAGCGCGTCCAGCAGCAGCGCGGCCTGCGGCTCCTCCTCCTGCACGAGCGCCGCGACCTCCCCGCGCAACCCCTCGATCCGCGCGGTGAGCTCCGCTCGGCCGGCGCGGACGGGGACCGCCGCCGCCAGCCGTTCGGTCACGGCGGATGCGTCGCCGACGAGGACGAGGTCGGGCCGGTAGTTCTTCGCTGCGTCCGCGGCGTCGACATTGATCGCGAGCAGCACGGGCGGCGCGGGCATCCGCCAGTTCTGCGTGGTCATGCCGTCGAAATCGCTGCCGACGGCGATCACCAGGTCGGCCTCGTCCCACAGCGCCCCGATCGCGGGGACGTGCGCGGGGCCGGGCACCAGGCACGGGTGGTCGGGCGGGAGAACCCCGCGGCCGTTGTACGTGGTGATCACGGGGGCGTTGAGCCGCTCGGCGAGCAGACCCACGGCCTCGCCGGCGCCCGCCCGCAGCGCCCCGCCCCCGACCCACAGCAGGGGCCGCTCGGCGCGCTCCATCATCGCGAGCGCATCCCGCAGCTCGCCGTCGGACGGCTGAGCGTCCGGTGCCGGGAGGCCAGTGTCGTTTTCGGGGGCGCCGGCGGGTTGGCCGAGAAGGTCGGTGGGGACGCCCAGGTACACCGGGCCTGTCGGAGCGGCCAGCGCCGTCCGGCCGGCCCGCAGGACGGCGGCGCCCAGTTCGGATGCGGCGTCGACCGTCGTCGCCGCCTTCGTCACGGGTGCGAACATCGCCGCCTGGTCGCGGGTCTCGTGCAGTACCCCTCGGTACACCCCCGGGCGGCGCAGTGTCGACGGGATGTCCGTGGCGAGCACGAGCACGGGTGCGCCGGACGCCATCGCCTCGCCGGTGGCACCGAGGGTGTTGGCCGCGCCCGGCCCGGTGGTCACCACCGCCACGCCGAGCCGCCCGGTAGCCCTGGCGAACCCGTCGGCGGCATAGGCGGCGGCCTGCTCGTGCCGCACCCCCACCAACCGGATCCCGGCTGCCGCGCACGCCTCCCACACGGGCAGGTTGTGCACGCCGGGCAGCCCGAACGCGATGTCGACGTCGAGCTCTCGCAGCGCCTCCACGAGCGCTGTTGCTCCGCTGTCCGCTCCCACCTCAGCCACCGACCACCCCTCGAAATGTCTGCTCGGTCTCGGCGAACAGCGCCGCGAGCTCAGCGCTGCCCATGAACTGCCCCGGCACGTAACGCTCGTCGAGGCCCCGTCGGACTCCAGCATCCGCCGAAGCGGCGCGCATCGTCTCCTCCAACCGGGCGATCACCGGGGGCGGGGGTGCCCGTCGGAGCGATCACCCCGAACGTCGTGGTGCTCTGCGTGATCTCCGGGTAGCCCTGCTCCAGGAAGGTCGGCGCGTCCAGGTAGGACAGGCGCTGGTCGGTGCCCACGGCGAGCACACGCAGGGCCCCCG
>JAODNO010000578.1 GCA_025465235.1 Pseudonocardia sp. | reverse complement strand
CGCAGGGCGAGAACCCGCAGACCGCGATCATGAACAAGCTGATGCTGTACGTCTTCCCGATCGGCGTCGTGGTCGGCGCGCCGTTCCTGCCGCTGGCGGTGCTCCTGTACTGGGTGTCCAACAACCTGTGGACGCTCGGCCAGCAGTACGTCGTCTACCGGCGGATCGACGCCGAGGAGACCACGAAACGCGAGCAGGCCGTCGTCAACCGGCAGGCGCTCGCACCCCGCCCCGGGCAGAAGCCGGTGCGCCCGGAGCCTCCCGCCGAGGAGCTGAAGCCGAAAACGCCCGGGGCGAAGCCCGTCACCCGCAAGCCAACCGGCCCGGCCCCGAACGGCGCCTCGAACGGCTCCGCGAATGCGGCCGCCAACGGTGGTGATGCATCCTCCCCCAACGGCGCGGCGAAGAGCGCGAACGGCACAGCAGGCGACTCCGCGAGAGGCGCACGCAGCGGCGGTGCTTCCCGACCACCCGCGCGGCGCACGCGCAAGCGTCGCTGACCACGAGCCTTCCGCGGTCGCCCACGCCGGCGGCCGCAGCGGTGTGCCGGGTGGCCGGTGGCATCGCAACTGTTTCGGAGAGGAGACGCATCGTGCCGAAGACTGTGCAGGACGGGGCCACTGAGAGCGTCGCGGCAACCACGGCCGAGGACCAGCTGGTGCGCGAGGGCGACATCGCCGGTGACTACCTCGAGCGGTTGCTGGACGTGCTGGACTTCGACGGGGACATCGACCTCGATGTCGAGGCCGGCCGGGCGATCGTGAGCATCGACGGCGGCGAGGACCTGGACAAGCTCGTGGGCGAGCGGGGCGCGGTCCTGGAGGCCTTGCAGGAGCTCACCCGGCTCGCGGTGCAGCAGGCGTCCGGGAATCGGAGCCGGTTGATGCTCGACATCGCCGGCTGGCGCGAAGCCCGGCGCGAGGAGCTCACCAAGATCGGCACGCGCACGGCGAAGGACGTCCTGGAGTCGGGGGAGTCGGTGCGGCTGCGCCCGATGACCCCGTTCGAGCGCAAGGTCGTGCACGACGCCGTCGCCCGCGTGAAGGGTGTGTCGAGCGAGAGTGAGGGCGAGGAGCCGCGGCGGCAGGTCGTCGTCTTCCGCAGTGCCTGAGGTTCCGGCCACCCCCGTTCCGATCGATGGGGTGGCCGGTTCCGTTTTCGGGGACCGGCTGCCCCTCGCCCGGCGCTTCGCCGAGCACCTCGTCACATCCGGTGTGGAGCGCGGTCTGATCGGACCGCGAGAGGCGCCGCGCGTCTGGGAGCGGCACGTCCTCAACTGCGCCCTCGTCGCGGAACTCGTGCCGGACAGCGCGCGTCTTGTGGATGTGGGTTCGGGAGCGGGCCTCCCCGGGATACCGTTGGCGCTGGCCCGGCCGGATCTCAGCATCGTCCTCGTCGAACCCCTCGCGCGTCGCGTCGAGTGGCTTCGTGAGGTCATCGCCGACCTCGGCCTGTCGGTTGCGGTGGAGCGGGGTCGGGCCGAGGAGACTGTGGTCCGACGGCGATGGGAGGGTGCCGACGTGGTGACCGCTCGCGCCGTCGCGCCGCTGGCGCGGCTTGCCGCCTGGAGCCTCCCGTTGCTGCGGCCGGGCGGGCTGATGCTCGCTCTCAAGGGCGTTAGTGCGCCGGCCGAGATCGAGCGCGACGCGGCGGCGGTCCGGAAGCTCGGCGGTGGGAAGCCACGTATCGAGCTGGCCGGCGTCGGAGTCATCGATCCCCCGAGCACGGTGGTCGTCGTCGAACGGGTGCGTGGGACCGGGAGTCCCGACCGCTCAGGGCGCAGGAGAGGGTAGGCGTGACGTTCAAGGTGTCCCAGCACGAGATGACCCAGCGCGAGATGCCTCACGATGTTCCACGTGAAACACCGGGGTGGACCCCGATCGCCGAGGAGGCAGAACGGGCGGCCCGGGTGTTGCACCCAGACCGGCATCGCATGCCGCGACCGTCCCACCGGCGGGTGCTGACCGTCGCCAACCAGAAGGGCGGGGTCGGCAAGACGACGAGCACAGTGAATCTCGCGGCTGCGCTCGCGATGCACGGGGTCCGTGTTCTGGTGATCGACCTCGACCCGCAGGGCAATGCGAGCACCGCGCTCGGCGTCGAGCACAGGTTGGGCACGCCGTCGGTCTACGAGGCGTTGCTCGGCGAGATCCGGCTTGCCGAGGCGGCGGTCAGGAGCACGGCGTCACCCGACCTCCTGTGCGTCCCGGCCACCATCGACCTCGCCGGCGCCGAGATCGAACTCGTCAGCATGGTCGCTAGGGAGAACCGGCTGAAGCAGGCGCTGTCGGACGAGTCGCTCGACGAGCTTGACGTGGACTATGTCTTCGTCGACTGCCCACCGTCGCTCGGGCTGCTCACGGTGAACGCGCTCGTGGCCGCCAACGAGGTACTGATCCCCATCCAGTGCGAGTACTACGCCCTGGAAGGGCTCGGCCAACTGCTGAGCAACATCGACCTCGTGCGCTCGCACCTCAACACAGCGCTGCACGTCTCGACGATCCTGCTGACGATGTACGACGGGCGCACCAAGCTCGCCGACCAGGTCACGAACGAGGTGCGCAGCCACTTCGGACCCACGGTGCTCCGCACGGTCATCCCACGCAGCGTCAAGGTCTCCGAGGCTCCCGGTTATAGCCAGACCGTGCTCGCCTATGACCCCGGCTCGCGCGGAGCGATGAGCTACGTCGACGCGGCCCGTGAGATCGCGGAGCGCGGCGCGACGATGCCCGTGCCCGCCAACCGAGACGGGTGGTAGTCCGATGACCGAGCGCGTAGCACCGGCGGAGCGCGTAGCGACTCAGCGCAAGGGCGGGCTGGGGCGCGGGTTGGCGGCGCTCATCCCCACGGCACCGGCCGGTCCGGCACCGGGTGCTTCGGCGCCCGGGATCGGGTCCTTCCCCGTGGCGGGGTCGTTGGCCGACGGGCGCGGTGTGCAGACCATCGACGCCGAACCGGTAACGGCCGGGGCGGTATATCGCGAGATCGACCTCTCCGCAGTTCGTCCGAACCCGCAGCAGCCGCGCACCACGTTCGACGACGAGGCCCTGGCCGAGCTGGAGCACTCGATCCGCGAGTTCGGGCTCCTGCAGCCGATCGT
>JAODNO010000563.1 GCA_025465235.1 Pseudonocardia sp. | reverse complement strand
ACTGGACATACGCACCGGCCGGATCGATCTCGGCGCCGTCGCCGCAGCGATCGACGCGCTCGACGTCGATGTGCTGGCGGTGCAGGAGGTCGACCGTGAGCAGCGGCGCAGCGGCCGAGTGGACCAGGTGGCCGACCTCGCCGGGAGGCTCGGCTGGCACGGCGTGTTCGCGCCCGCCCTGCTCGGCGAGCCGGCCAGGCGGTGGCACGCCCGCCCGGGCGATGGCACCGACCCCGGCGGTCCCGCGTACGGCATCGGGCTCCTGAGCAGGCATCCGCTGCTCTGCCCTGAGCGCACGGCGCTGTACGGGGGAGGCGAGGACGCCGGACGCGCGCTGCCCGGCTGGGACCACGAGCCGCGGACGGCGCTGCGGGCGCAGGTGGTTCCACCGGCCGGCCGGCCCCTCGTCGTCGCCACCGCGCACCTGTCCTACCTCGTCTGGCGCGGCGTGCGACAGCTGCACCACGCAGCGTCCTGGACAGCGGCCTGCGGCCTGCCCGCGGTGCTGATCGGCGACCTCAACCTGCCGCTGCGGCTGCTCCGGCCCGCAATTGCCGGAACCGGCTGGCTCGTGGCGGCCGCCACTGCCACGTTTCCGGCATGGCGTCCGGGCATGCAGCTCGACCATTTGCTCGGTCGTGGCACACGGCTGCGCGGTGTGCGGGTGGGTCCGCGTGGGCCGAGCGACCACCTGCCCGTCACCGCCCAGGTCGTCCCCGCGTGATTCCCGTCTGACCGTCCCTCGCGGGCGGCCGTCGGAGAAGACGAACCGTTCGAGTTGTCCTTGGTGATCGCCTACGACCAGCCGCCGAGGCATGATGTGGACCATGCGGAGATCCGGCCTGCGGTGGTCGGTGATCGGCACGTTGCTGCTGGCGATGCTCGCCCTTCTCGCCGCCGGGCGCGCCATGGTGATCATGATCTACCTCGGCGTGGCCTACCGGGACGAGGTCGACCCGATCTCGCAACCGCTGAGCTTCTACGAGTTCGTCGACGGTGGCTCACAGCTGCTGACCTCCGCAGTCGTGGCCCTGGCCGTCGGAGCCCTCGCGGTGTTGTTCGGGATGGCCCGCGCCGGGGTGCGGGTGGCGGGCCGACCGACGGTTCTCTTCACGACGTGGTCGCTGTGTCTCGTGCTGGCCGCGATCTTTCCGACCGACGACTCGCCGCAGATCCTCACGTTCGCCGGCTGGGTGCACCAGTTCGCCGGGGCCGGGATCCTCGCGTTGCTGTCCTTCGCCGGTTTCGCGGCCGCCCCCCGACTGGCCGAGAGCAAGCCGTGGCGACCGGTGGTCGGGCTCGTGCGGGCGCTGTCGGTCGGAGCGGCCGCGCTGGCGGTCGTGTACGTCGTGAGCAGGCTGAACGACTGGTTTCCCGGGCTCGTCTCGGTGTTCGGCGGCGTCGACCCCGGCGGGATCCTGCAGCGGACGGCGCTGGTGTTCCAGGGCGCGGTCGTCGCGGCGCTGGCCGTCCAACTGGCGCGGGTGTCCTGGCCTGCCGTGCGCCCCCGCACCGGCCCGTGGCTCTCCGACCCCACGGCGCCCTCGCCGGCGCCGCCGTGCTGACGCAGGTCAGGGCGCCGTCGTCCCGGCCGCCAGGCCCGTGTGACGTCCGGCAGAACCGTTCACTCCTGCGTCTCCGCCTTCTCGGTCACCCCGGCCGCGTCGAACGTGGCGACGTCCAGTAGCGCCTGGACGGCGGCCTGCAACACCGGGAGGGAGAGCAGCGCGCCGGTGCCCTCTCCCAGCCGCATCCCGAGGTCCAGCAGCGGTTGCAGGCCGAGGTGTGCGAGCGCGTGGCCGTGCCCCGGTTCGGCGGAGCGGTGCCCGGCGATGCAGTAACCCGTCGCTGCCGGGGCGAGCGCGGCCGCCACCAATGCAGCGGCCCCCGCGTTCACCCCGTCCAGGAGCACCGGCACCCGCAGCGCAGCGGCGCCGAGCACGAAGCCCGCGAGCGCGGCGTGCTCGAGCCCGCCGAATGCGGCGAGCACGCCGATCGGGTCGGCCGGGTCGGGCTCGTGCCGCCTGAGCGCCGCAGCGACGACCGCGGTCTTGCGAGCCAGCGTGGCGTCGTCGATGCCCGTGCCCCGGCCCGTGGCCGCAGCCGGGTCGGCCCCGGTGAACGTACAGATCAGGGCAGCGGCCGCGGTGGTGTTGGCGATGCCCATGTCGCCGGTGACCAGGCACCGGTTGCCTGCCGCGACGAGGTCACGTGCGGTCTCGATGCCCACCTCGACGGCCGACTGCGCCTGTTCCCGGGTGAGCGCCGGTCCACCGGTCATGTCCGCCGTGCCGGCTGCGACGCGCCGCGGAAGCAAGCCGGGAACCGCTCCGGTGCCGACGCTGGGGAGCTGCGCCGCCACCCCGACGTCCACGACACACACCTCCGCCCCGAGCCGCCGCGCGAAGGCGTTCACCACTGCCCCGCCGGCCAGGAAGTTCCCCACCATCTGGGCCGTGACCTCCTGCGGCCACGGCGTCACCCCCTGCGCGTGCACGCCGTGGTCGGCGGCGAACACGGCCACCGCGGCGGGCTCCGGCACCGGTGGGGGGCAGGTCCCGGCGATCCCGGCGAGCGTCACGGCCACGTCCTCGACGGAGCCGAGCGAGCCGCGTGGCTTCGTCATCCGGTCGAGGCGCTCCCCGGCGGCGGTGCGCGCCGCGACGTCCGGCGCGACGATCGCGGCCACGGTCTCGTCGAGCAGATCCATCGTTTCCTCCCCGGGTAGCCCCCGGCGGCCGTACGTGTCGTGGTGCACGGCCCAGCGCAGCGGCCTGCGGCGCGCCCACCCCGCCGTCGCGAGCTCCGGCTCGGTCGCGAACGCGTCGACGGGTCCCACGCACAGGTATGCGACCAGTTCCAGGTGCGGCGGGAGACCGAGCAGGGCGGCCATGGCGCGCTCGTCACCGAAGCTGACCCAGCCGACGCCCAGACCCTCCGCCCGCGCGGCCAGCCACAGGTTCTGCACGGCACCGACGGTCGAGTAGGGCGCCGTCCGCGGCTGCGTCTGCCGCCCGAGCGTGTGCCGGCCGCCCCGAGTCGGGTCGCAGGTGACGGCGATGTTCAACGAGGCATCGAGAACGGCCTCGATCTTCAGGTCGCGGAACGCGGCGGCCCGGGCGCCCGGCAGCGTGGCGGCGTACGCGGCGCGAGAGGTGGCGACGTGGGCCTGCACCCGCTCCCGCACCGCCCGGTCCCGGATGACGAGGAAGTCCCACGGCTGGGAGAACCCCACGCTCGGCGCGGCGTGCGCAGCGGCGAGCACGCGGCGCAGCACGGCGTCGTCGACGGGGGCGTCCGGGAGGAAGCCCCTGCGGACGTCCCGCCTGCCGTGCACGACCTCATAGAAGTCGTCGGGGTTCACGGGGCCACCTCCGGCAGTCGTGCGTGGATACGCGTGTCATAGCACCCGTATCCGCGCACGGGCGCGTCAGCGCAGGCCATGGCCGCGTCCGGTGCGCCGCGGCGGGACAACGAGCGTGGAGAGGTAGGGCCCGGGCTCACGAGGGTCCAGCTCGCAGGCCGGACGGATGTCCTCCTCCGCGAGCCCCAGCCCGGCGCCGTACACCGCCTCGTCGATCCGGCCCGTCTCGCGCAGGACGGCAAGGGTCTCGGGCAGCATCCGGCCGAACTTGTAGGCGGCGACGGCGTCCCCGCGCTGCAGCGCCTCACGGAACCGCTCCGGGCCGGCCGTCATCGGAAACAGTGCGAGCGCCTCGCGCCCCTCCACCAGTGACGTGCCGCTGCGCGCCGCCAGGGCCTGCATCGCGGTGATCCCCGGCACCAGCTCGACCGACAGCTCCCCCACCACCGCCCGCACGGACGCGGCAAGGTAGCTGAAGGTCGAGTACACGCACGGGTCGCCGATCGTCGCGAACGCCGCGGTGCCGCGGGGGTGCCGGGCGTACCAGCGGGCCACCTGCCCCGCGGCCGCGTCCCAGGCCTGCTCCCGCCGTTCGGTGTGTTCGCGGTCGTGCATCGCGAACACCACCCGCTCGACCCGCCACGCCTCGGCGTAGAAGAGCACGGTCTGCTCGGCGCGTCCGGTCTCGCCGGAGTCGGCGACGGGCACGAACACGATGTCGGCCTTGGCCAGCACATTCGCCGCCTTGACGGTGACCAGTTCCGGGTCGCCGGGGCCGACGCCGACGCCCACCAGCGTCTTCGTCATGACTCACCCTCCAGGTCGCCTTCGAGGTCGAGGTAGGTCTGTCGCAACCGGTCGAGCACGGCGTCGTCGGGCTTGGCCCACATCCCGCGGTCGGCGGCTTCCAGCAGCCGCTCGGTGATCCCGCGCAGCGCCCACGGATTCGACCTTTCCATGAAGGCGCGGTTGGTCTCATCGAAGACGTAGCTCTCGGCGAGCTGGGAGTACATCCAGTCGTCGACGACACCGGCCGTCGCGTCGTAGCCGAACAGGTAGTCGACGGTGGCGGCCAGCTCGAACGCACCCTTGTAGCCGTGGCGCTGCATCGCTGCGACCCACTTCGGGTTCACCACCCTGGCCCGGAAGACCCGTTTGGTCTCCTCGGCGAGCGTGCGCGTCCGCACCGCGTCGGTCACCGCCGAGTCGCCGACGTAGGCGGCAGGCGAATGACCGGTGAGCGCACGCACCATCGCCACCATCCCGCCGTGGTACTGGAAGTAGTCGTCGGAGTCGAGGATGTCGTGCTCGCGGGTGTCCTGGTTCTTGGCCGCCACCGCGATCCGCCGGAACGACTGCTCCATGTCCGCCCGCGCCTCACGGCCGTCCAGCCCGCGGCCGTAGGCGTAGCCGCCCCACACGGCGTAGACCTCCGCGAGGTCGGCGTCGCTCAGACAGTTGCGGGCGTCGATCAGCGGCAGCAGCCCGGCCCCGTAGGCACCCGGCTTCGAGCCGAAGATCCGGGACGTGGCCCGGCGGCGGTCGCCGTGTGCTGCGACGTCCTCCTCGACGTGGGCGCGCAGGTGGTTCTGCTCCGCGGGCTCGTCCAGCTCGGCGACCATCCGGATGGCGTCGTCGAGCAGCGTGATGACGTGGGGGAACGCGTCGCGGAAGAACCCGGAGATCCGCACGGTCACGTCGATCCGCGGGCGGCCCAGCTCCTCGAGCGGCACGACCTCGACGCCGGTCACCCGCCGCGACGCCTCGTCCCACACGGGGCGGCAGCCGATCAGCGCGAGGATCTCGGCGAGATCGTCACCCTGGGTGCGCATCGCGGAGGTCCCCCACACCGTCAGGCCGACGCTCTGCGGGTACGTACCCGTGTCGGCGAGGTGCCGGGCGACCAGCGACTCGGCCAGCGCGCTCCCGATCTCCCACGCCGAACGCGACGGGATCGCCTTGGGGTCCACGGAGTAGAAGTTGCGCCCGGTCGGGAGCACGTTGACCAGGCCGCGGGTCGGCGAGCCCGACGGCCCTGCCGGCACGTACCCGCCGTCGAGAGCGTGCAGCACGCCCGCGACCTCGTCGGTGGTGCGCTCCAGGCGCGGCACGACCTCGGCGCAGCCGAACTCCAATACGGCCACCACGTCGGGGATCTCCTCACCCAGGAGCTCCGCGCACACGGCGGCAGCGCCACTCCAGCCCCGGGCCTGCACCCCCGTGACGAGCGCGCGGGCGACCCCTTCGAGCACGTCGACGAGATCGGCGCCGGTGACGGCAGGCCCCCCGGCCAGCCCGACGAGCCGCTCCAGCGGCTCCCCCACCGGGCGAACGGCACTGTCGTCCACCAGGCCCGCACCGACGGCCCGCTCCTCCGGCCCCGGCGCGAGCACGGGCAGCCCGGGCTCCCTCGTCGGGCGAACGGCACTTGCGGCCGACAGGTCCGCACGAACGGGCCGCTCGTCCAGTCCGGCGACGCGCGCCCCCGGGGCAGCGAGGAGGGCCTGCTCGTCCAGGCCCGCCCAGGTCGCCAGCGCCGCGCGGAGCCCGGGGAGCGCGCGCTTCCCGCCCCAGACCTGCGTCGCGCGCAGGATCGACAGCACCAGGTTGACCTGCGCCTCGCCGGCCGGCACCCCACCCAGCACGTGCAGACCGTCGCGGATCTGGACGTCCTTGACCTCGCACAGGTAACCGTCGATGTGCAGGACGAAGTCGTCGAAGTCCTGCTCCCCGGGCGCCGAGTCGACGTGCAGGTCGTGGTGCAGCTGTGCCGTGGTGACGACCTCCCAGATCCTGGCGCGCAACGCCGGGAGCTTCGCAGGGTCCATCGCGGCGACGGTGGCGTACTCGTCGAGCAACTGCTCGAGCTTCGCCATCTCGCCGTAGGTGTCGGCGCGCGCCATCGGCGGCACCAGATGGTCGACGACGACCGCGTGGGCGCGGCGCTTGGCCTGGGTACCCTCGCCCGGATCGTTCACGATGAACGGGTAGACCAGGGGCAGCTCGCCGAGCACGGCGTCCGGGGCGCACTCCGCCGACAGCCCCAGGCCCTTGCCGGGCAGCCACTCCAGCGTGCCGTGCTTGCCGAGGTGGATCACGGCGTCGGCGCCGAACTCGTGCTCCAGCCAGCGGTACGCCGCCAGGTAGTGGTGCGACGGCGGCAGGTCCGGGTCGTGGTAGATCGCCACCGGGTTCTCGCCGAACCCGCGCGGTGGCTGAATCATCAGCAGCACGTTGCCGAACCGCAGGGACGCCAGCACGACGTCGGTACCGTCCACGTAGAGCGAGCCGGGCGGCTCCCCCCAGTGCTCGCGGATTCCGTCGGTCAGGGCGGCAGGCAACGCGTCGAACCACCGGCGGTAGTCGGCGAGCCGCACCCGCGACGGAGCGGCCCCGAGCTGTTCCTCCGTGAGCCACTCGACGTCGTGTCCGCCTGCCGCGATCAGCGTGTGGATCAGCGTGTCGGAGTCCTCCGGGAAGTCCCCCACCGCGTAGCCGGCGTCCCTCAGCGCCCGCAGCAGCACGACTGCGGACGCCGGGGTGTCCAGCCCGACCGCGTTGCCGACCCGGGCGTGCTTCGTGGGGTAGCTGGACAGGACCACGGCCAGCTTCCGCTCGGCGACGGGCGTCGACCGCAGCCGGGCGTGCCGGACAGCGAGCCCGGCCAGCCGGGCAGCCCGCTCGGGGTCGGCGCGGTAGACGGGGATGTCGCCGCCTGCATCGAGCTCCTTGAACGAGAACGGCACCGTGATCAGCCTGCCGTCGAACTCCGGAATCGCCACCTGCATCGCGGCGTCCATGGGGGAGAGCCCCGCGTCGGAGGCCGCCCACGTCGCTCGGGACGTCGTGAGGCAGAGCCCCTGCAGCACCGGGACGTCGAGCGCGGCGAGCGCGCCCGCGTCCCAGGAGTCCTCCTCGCCCCCCGCTACCGCGTCCGTCGCCCGCGTTCCGCCTGCGGCGAGCACCGTGGCGACCAGCGCGTCGGAGCGGCCCAGCAACTCCATCAGACCGGCCCCGTCGTCCGACGCACCGGGCGGGAGCCCCCGCAGCGACCCGCAGAACACCGGCAGCGCGTTGGCGCCCCGGGCCTCGATCGCGTCGCAGAGCGTGTCGACGAACGCGGTGTTTCCCGACAGCTCGTGCGCCCGGTAGAAGACCACTCCGACCGTCGGACGGTCCGGACGCTGCTCGCGCTCGCCGTGGACGCCGAAGTCGGGTGCCGGCGCCGGTGGAGCGAAGCCCTCCCCGGTGAGGAGCACCGTGTCGGACAGGAAGCGGTGCAGCTCGCGGAGGTTGTCCCACCCGCCCGCGGCGAGGTAGGCCAGCGCCTCGGACGCCACACCCGCGGGCACCGTCGACGCCGCCATCAGTTCCGCATCCGGCGCGGCCTCACCACCGAGCAGCACCACCGGCAGCCCGGACGCAACCAGCGCGTCCACGCCCTCCGGCCACGCCCGGCGCCCCCCGAGCAGCCGCAGCACGACCATCGACACCCCGTCGAGCAGCGCAGGCAGGCCAGCCGGCTCCACGCGCGCGGGGTTGGCCGTGCGGTAGAGGCCGCCGGAGCTGCGAGCGGCCAGCAGTTCCGTGTCGGCGGTGGACAGCAGCAGGACCGAAGTGTCGGCGGCCGTCATCGTTCCTCCTCGAGGGTCCGCGCCCTCTGTTCGGGGACATGCGACGGCGGCGAGTGTCCTGGCTCCCGGATCAGCACGGTCCGCCCGACCTTCCCGCCTCTCGGCAGTGGTCATGAGGTGGGGGTCCGCTCCCCGGTGACAGTGGCGGGACCGCGCCGGACTCCCACCGGCTTCCTCCACTGCCGTCGATGGAAACCAGATCACAGAGCCCACCGCCTGGTCAACGAGAGGTCTGGCACCGAGCGCAGCCGGACGAGCGGCACTGCCGTCCGATCGGCCCGGACGAAGGTGCCGTTCCAGCGATTGGGTCAGCCGGTGGTCAGCGGGCCCGGCTGCTCCCGGTCCAGCTCCCTCACGCGGTGGCGCGCCGCCGTGGCGGCCGTGCGGGCGCGCTCCAGCTGGGCCGTGCCCTCCTCACCGTGGACGTTGGCCGCGGCCAGCTCGGCCGCGGTGGCTGCGGCCGCTGCGGCGAGCCGGACAGCGGCCACGGC
>JAODNO010000535.1 GCA_025465235.1 Pseudonocardia sp. | reverse complement strand
AACGACAGCGCATCCTCGACGTCGCCCTTCGTACGTATGATACACGTACCCAGCTCCAGCTCGTTGGCGCGCATCCGCAGGATGAGGTCGTCGAGCTCCCGGGTCATGGCCAGCGGCCAGAACTCGGCCCCGAGCTCGTGCACGCGCTCGACCGTGTCGGGTAGGTCGCCCTCCGGTCCGTGGACGGTGATCTCCACCAGACCCTGCTCCCGGTCGAAGCGGGCCTCGACGTGTCGGTAGCGGATGCCGTGCTCGGTCTCCTCGCGCTGCAGTGGGGTGAGTGAGATGCCCTGTGCGCCGGCGGGGCGGGTGGAGCGCGCCGCCGCGGCGGCAGCGCGCTCGCGCACTGTCTCGTCCCACACCCGCTTCGGGATCACCTCGTCGACGAGCTTCCACTCGACCGCCTGCTTGCCGCGGACGCCTTCGGACCTCGTCGCGAACACGTCGGCGCGGTCCTTGCGCACCCGGCGCTTGTCGACGACGCGGGTGAGCCCCCCGGTGCCGGGGAGTACACCCAGCAGCGGCACCTCGGGCAACGACACCGCGGAGGAGTTGTCATCGATCAGCAGGATCTCCTCGCACGCCAACGCGAGCTCATAGCCACCGCCCGCCGCGGTGCCGTTCACAGCCGCGAGGTAGGTCTGGCCCGAGTTCGCGGTGGCGTCCTCCATGCCGTTGCGGGTCTCGTTGGTGAACTTGCAGAAGTTCACCTTCCACGGGTGCGAGCTCTGGGCCAGCATCCGGATGTTCGCGCCTGCGCAGAAGTTGCGGTCCTTCGCGCTCGTCACCACCACCGCGCGCACGCCGGGGTGCTCGAAACGCAACCGCTGCGTGGCGTCGTAGAGCTCGATGTCGACGCCCAGGTCGTAGCTGTTCATCTTGAGCTCGTAGCCGGGGACGATGCCGGCCGCCTCGTCGATGTCGAGCCGTAGGTAGGCGACGTCACCGTCGACGTCCAGCGTCCAGTGTCGGTAGGACGCGGGGTCGGTGTCGAACGAGACCGCAGGGATCGCGGCCTGGTCGGGATCTGCGGTGGTCGTCATCTGCTCCTCCGGAGGTCGACAATACTCTACAACATCAAGTCGAGGCGCGCTATAGCTGTAGAACTTCAGAGAGGGTTACCCGACGCAAGCGCTTGCAGTAACGTGCAGCGCGAAAACGGGGTTCTTCCGGCGCATCGCAATGACGCGAGCAGGGCGGGGGCATGGCGACGATCCACGACGTGGCCGGCGCCTGCGGGGTCTCCATCTCCACGGTGTCGCGGGCCATCTCCCGGCCCGACCTCGTCAACGCGGCCACCCGAGAGCGAGTGCTCGCCGCGGCCGCCGAGCTGGACTACCAGCCCAGCACCGCCGCCCGGTCGCTGATGTCGGGCCGGTCCATGACGCTGGCACTGCTGGTCCCCGACATCACCAACCCGTTCTTCTTCGACCTGGTCCGCGGAACCCAGGGGCAGGCGGCCGCCGCGGGCTACAGCCAGATCCTGATCGACACCGAGGAGTCGGTGGAGCTGGAACGCCACTACATCAGGACGTCGGCGAAGGGCGCCGACGGCCTGGTGCTGGGCGCGTCGAGGCTGAGCGACGACGCGCTGCGCGAGGCGGCCGAGTCGGTGCCGCTCACCGCCGTCAACCGGAGCACGCCCGGCGTCGCCTCGGTCGTGATCGACACCCCGTCCGGCATGGTTCAGGCCCTGCACCACCTGGCCTCGCTCGGCCACCGCGACGTCGCCTACCTCTCCGGCCCGCGCTCCTCGTGGTCCAACGGCCGGCGCTGGCGCGCGGTGCAGCTCGCGGCCCGCCGGGACGGGCTGTCGGCCCGGCGCCTCGGGCCGTTCCCGCCCACGCGCGCCGCGGGTGCGGCCGCGGCCGACGCCGCCGTGCACGCCGGGGTGACGGCCGTGCTGGCCTTCAACGACCTGATCGCGCTGGGCGTGCTGCAGCGGCTGTTCGCGCGCGGGCTGGCGGTGCCGGACGACATGAGCGTGGTCGGGTGCGACGACACCTTCGGCGCCGACTTCTGCCACCCCCCGCTGACCACCATCACCGCGTCCATCGAGCAGGTCGGGCGGCTGGCCACGGGCATGCTGCTGGAGCAGCTGCGGCCGGTGGCGCCCCTGCCGCGCGTGCACACCGTGCCGGCCGTGCTCACGATCCGCGGCTCGACCGGACCGGCGCCCACCCAGCGGAAACCCCACCAGTGACACCAGGGAGGAACCTTGAGGTTCTCGGTCTTCACCGCCGCACTGCCGCAGTGGACGCCCCAGGAGGCCGTCGAGCAGCTGGCCGCGCAGGGGTGGGACGGCGTCGAGTGGCGGGTGGTCGACCAGCAGGATGCCCCGGAACCGGGTTTCTGGGCCGGGAACCGCTGCACCTGGCCGCTGGCCACCCTCGAGCAGGACGTGCCGCGGATCCGCGACCTCACCGAGGGTGCCGGCCTGCAGTTCTCCGGGGTCGGCGGCTACGCCCTGTGTGACGAGCACGCCGACGTCGACCGCCTGCTCGCCGCCACCGCAGCCCTCGGTGCGGGCCAGGTGCGGGTGCGCACGCCCGCGCTCGGTGCGGCGCCCTACCCCGAGCTGTTCGCCCACGCCCGGAGCTGCTTCGCCGACATCGCCCAGCGGGCCGCCCGCCACGGCGTCAAGGTCCTCGTCGAGCTGCACCACCAGACCGTCGTCTCCAGCCCCTCGGCGGCGCTGCGCCTGCTGGAGGTGGTGGACCCGGCTGCCGTCGGTGTGATCCACGACCTCGGCAACCTCGTCATCGAAGGCGGGGAGGACGTGCGTGCCGGCCTGGAGATGCTCGGCCCCTACCTGGCGCATGTGCACGTCAAGAACTGCGCGTGGCGACCGGCGGAGACGGAGGTGGACGGCAGCGTCCGGTGGGAGCACGCGTGGGCGGAGCTGCCGACCGGTCAGGCCGACGTGGGCGCGTACCTGCGGCACCTGACGGAGCTGGGCTACGACGGGTGGGTCACCGTCGAGGACTTCTCCACCGACCGGCCGCTCGCCGAGCGGACGGCCGCGAACCTCGCCTACCTGAAGACGGCCCGGGCCGTCTTCAGGTAGGCACCGGCCTGACGGCTCGCCGCGGATCCGCCTTCAACAGAACGGGAAGCCCTAACAGAACCGTATGCCCTGCTCGCGCACCAGTTCGGTGAACGCCGCGTGCGCCGTGGCGAACAGCTCCGGTCCGCTGAAACCGCCGCGCGCGTGGGCCTGCGCCAGGTGCGGCTCCAGCGAGAAGCAGCCGTCGAAACCGTCGGCGCGCAGGGCCGCCACGGTCTGCGCCACCTCGCCGTCGCCCTTCCCGGCCGGCACCACCTCTCCGGTCGCGGCGATCGCATCCTTGATCTGGATGTACTCGACGTGCGGGCGCAGCATGGCGTAGGCCTCGGTGAACGGCCGGACGCCGCACTGCACGAAGTTGGCGGGGTCCCAGGTGAGGCGCAGTGCGGGCGAGCCCACGGACTCGACGAGGTCGAGGCAGCGCTCGGGGAGGTCCCCGTAGATCGCCTTCTCGTTCTCGTGCAGCAGCACGACCCCCTCCTGCTCGGCCGCGGCGGCCAGGGCCGACATGGCGCGCAGCACGGTGTCGCGGTCTGCGGCGGGGTCCCGCGGGTCCACCGGGTAGAAGGAGAAGATGCGCACGTACGGGGCGTCGAGCCGGCGCCCCACCTGCGCGCAGCGGCGGAAGCGGGTGACGTGCTCGTCCAGGTCCGCGATCACGGGCACCTTGCCGATGGGCGAGCCGATCGAGGACACCCCGATGCCCGCGTCGTCGAGGGTGCGGGCGATGCGCTCCACCTGCTCGTCGTCGAAATCGGCGACGTTCGTGTCCCAGGCGCCGCGCAGCTCAAGCTGGGACATCCCTAGCTCCGTGAGCACGCGGACCTGCTCGTCCAGGTCGGGGGAGATCTCGTCCGCGAAGCCGGACAGGGTCCACACGGCTGGGCTCCTCTGGTCGGGGTAGGTGGGTGTCAGCTGACTTCGGCGGGCCGCCGAGGGGACTCGGGGGCCGGCACGACCCGCCCGTCGAGGACGTCGGCGATCAGGACCGGGGCGCCGGTGCGGGCGGACTCGTAGACGGCCTGCACGGTGGCCAGGGCGAGCAGGGCGTCGGCCACGGTCACGCCGGGCGCGCGGCCCGTCCGGATCGCCTCGAGGATGTCGCGGTACTGGCGGTGGTGGGGGTCGAACATGGCGCTGGTGCCCGGGCCGCCTCCGACCCGCCGCCCGGTCTCCTCCGTACTGAGGACCTCCGCCGCCTGGTTGCCGTCGCCGCCGACCCCGCGCGTCGGCCCGACGCCGGCGTCGCCCGCCGCGGGCGCAGTGGAGCGGTGGGCGCTGTGGAAGTAGTACAGCCGGTCGTTGTCCACCACCGCGGAGCCGGCGTCGCCCATCACCTGCAGGCGGACGGTGAGGCCGGGGTAGGCCGCCGTGGTGGCGTGCAGCGTCGCGAGCGCACCGGACTCGAAGCGGACGACCGCGGCCACGGTGTCCTCCACCTCCACCCGCTCGTGGGCGAGCAGCGCCGTGTGGGCCACCACGTCGATCGGCCGGCCGAGGAACCACAGCAGCAGGTCCACGGTGTGCACGCCCTGGTTCATCAGCGCGCCGCCCCCGTCGAGGGCCCACGTGCCGCGCCAGTCGCCGGAGTCGTAGTAGTCCTGGCTGCGCCACCACGACACCGTCGCGACGGCCGAGGTGACCCGGCCGAGCTCCCCGCGGGTGACCCCCTCGTGCACGGCGACGCTCGCGGGGTCGAAACGGTGCTGGCTGATCACGGCCGCGACGAGGCCGGGGTGGCGGGCCGCGGCTTCGGCGACGTCCCGGCCCGCCGCCACGCTGACGTCGAGCGGCTTCTCCACCACCAGGTGGCGCCCGGACTCAAGAACCGGGACCGAGACCGCGGCGTGCGCACCGCTGGGCACGCAGACGGCGACGGCGTCGACGTCGTCACGGGCCAGCGCCTCGGCCAGGGACGTGGTGACGGCCGGACGCTCGCCGAACAGCCCGGCCACGTGGTCGGCCACGGCGTCCGCCGCGGCCGGGTCGGTGTCCACGAGCACGCTGAGCGCGGTGTCCTGCCCGGCGGCGAGGACCTCCGCGTGCAGGCGTCCGATCACCCCGCAACCGACGACGGCGAACCGTACGGGTGCATGCGGCACGGAATCGTTCACTTCAGCCCTCCGGTCAGGCCACCCACGAGGTAGCGCTGGAAGATCAGGTACAGGACGACGACGGGCACGGCGCAGACCAGCGCAGACGACATGACCTGCCCGTACAGCGGGAGCGCCCCACCCTCCTGCGAGGCCCCGAACGCCTGCAGGACAACGGCTGCCGTACGGGTGCGGGGCTGGGTGAGGACGCTCGCGAACATCACGTCGTTCCAGCCCAGCAGGAAGGAGAAGATCGCGGCGACGATCAGCCCGGGGGCGCTCAGCGGGAGCACGATGCGGCGGAGCACGCCGATGCGGCTCAGCCCGTCCAGGAGCCCGGCCTCCTCCAGCTCCGCCGGCATCCCCCGGATGTAGGTGACCATCACCCACGTCGCGAACGGCAGCGCGAACGTCAGGTAGGTGATCATCAGGCCCCAGGTCGTGCCCACCACGGTCACCCCGAGGTAGGTGGGCGCCGAGGCGTAGACGACGAACAGCGGGAGCAGCAGCAGCGTGCCGGGCACACTCTGCAGGCCCACCAGCGCCCGCAGGAACGTGACTCGCCCGACGAACGTGAACCGGACGAGGACGTAGGCGGTGGCGACGGCCAGCAGCGCCGAGACCACGGCGACGACCCCGCAGACCAGCACGCTGGTGGCCAGGCCCTGCGCCAGCGGCACGGTCGTCCAGATCGCGACCCAGTTCTCCAGCGTCACGCTGCTGGGAACGACCGTGCCCGAGGCCACCTCGATGTCCGGCATCAGCGAGGCCGCCAGAATGTAGGCGCACGGCGCCAGCACGAGCAGCACCAGCGCGGCGATCACCGCGCGGCGCAGGCCCGGCGGGAGGATCGCGGTGGCGTCCACACCGGAGCGCCTGCGGCCGCCCGCCGTCACGCCTGCGCCCCCTTCTCCAGCCCGGTGTCGAGCCGCACGGCCCGCAGGTAGAACAGCAGCGGGATCAGCACCAGCACCAGTGAGGCCACCGACATCGCCGCGGCGAGGCCGAAGCGGAACGTCTGGAACGAGGTCGAGTAGATCGCGATCGGCAGGACGTTCACCTCGTCGGGGGCGGGCGAGCCGAACAGCACGAACGGCAGCGTGAAGTTGTTGAGGTGGTGTAGGGTCGCGATGATCACGGCTAGCAGGAGGGGACCGCGCAGGCTCGGCAGCACGATGTAGAAGGCCTTCTGCCACCACGACGCGCCGTCGACGGCCACGGCCTCGTGCACCTCGCGGCCGATGGACTGCAGTCCGGCCAGGCAGAGCAGGTACACGAACGGCCATGCCGCCCAGGTGTCGACCAGCACGAGCGTCCAGAAGGTGCGTCCCCCGATCAGCCAGTTGCCCCCGTTGATCCCGGCGGTGCCGAGCACGGTGTTGACGGCGCCGTCCGGCCCGAGCGCGATGCGCCAGACCGTGCCGACCACGAAGGTCGGCAGCACGTAGGGGATGAGGAAGATCGAGCGCACGAGGCCGCGGCCCCGGAACCGGTCGTGCGCGGCGAACGCCGCGGCGAGCCCGAGCGGCAGCGTCAGCACCGTGGTCAGCACGCTGAACGCGATGCTCAGCCACACGCTGTGCAGCAGCGGCCCGGAGGCGAAGGCCTCGACGTAGTTGCCGAGGCCGAGGAAGGGTGCCCCCGCCCACTGCCGCAGCGTGTACTGGTCGAGGTCGGTGACCGACATCCACAGCGCGAGCACGAACGGCACGACGACCACCACGAGCAGCAGCACGCCGCCAGGCGTCATCAGCCACAGGGGACCCTGCCGGCGCCGCACCTGGCGGGCCGGGCCGGTGGGTGTCGGCCCGCC
>JAODNO010000510.1 GCA_025465235.1 Pseudonocardia sp. | reverse complement strand
TACAAGGAGTTCGAGCTGCTCAAGTACCTCGCGCAGCACGCCGGTCGGGTGTTCACCCGCGCCCAGCTGCTGCAGGAGGTCTGGGGCTACGACTTCTTCGGCGGCACGCGCACAGTGGACGTCCACGTGCGACGGTTGCGCGCCAAGCTCGGTACGGAGCACGAGCAGATGATCGGCACCGTACGCAACGTCGGCTACAAGTTCGTCCGGCCCAGCCGTGGTGGGCTGGGAGCGCCCGCCGTCGGCATCGTCGAGGACGACGGCGGCAACGACGACGGCGAGGAGGGCGACCGGCTCCCCGGGGGGCGAGTCTCGGGCGTAGCCGGGATGGCGTGAGCGCCACCTCTGCGCCGGGCAGGCGACCGTCGGGTGCTCCAGGGGTACCGTCGATCGTGTGAGCGAGTTGTCATGGCGCGCCGGGTTGGACGAGACCACTGTCTCCGACGTCACGGCTCTCGCATCAGCCGCCGCGGACGCCGACGGCACGGAGCCGCTGGGTGAGCACGTGCTGCTGCACCTGTCCGACGACACCGTCGTCCACCTGCTCGCCCATGACCCCGACGGTGCGCTCGTCGGGTTCGCGCACCTTGATCTGACCGGCCCACCGCCCGATGGTGCGGCAGAGTTGGTGGTCCATCCCGCGCACCGCCGCGCCGGTCTGGGCACCCGCATCGTCGAGGCGCTGCTGGATCGCACGGCCGGCGGGCACCTGCGCGTGTGGGCCCACGGACAGCACCCCGGCGCCGTCGCCCTCGCCGCGCGCCTCGCTTTCACCCCGGCGCGGGTGCTCTGGCAGATGCGCCGGAGCCTGCTCACCCCGCTCGCCGAGCCCGAGCTGCCCGACGGCGTGCGGTTGCGTTCTTTCGTCGTCGGCGTGGACGAGCCCGAGTTCCTGCGTGTCAACAATGCGGCGTTCGACTGGCATCCCGAGCAGGGCGGCTGGGACGTCGACCAGGTGAAGCTGCGGGAATCCGAGCCGTGGTTCGATCCCGCAGGCTTCCTGCTGGCCGTCGACGGCACGGACCGGCTGCTCGGTTACCACTGGACGAAGGTGCACGACGAGTCGGACACCGGGGAGCACGGACCGGAACCGATCGGCGAGGTCTACGTGCTCGGCGTCGACCCGGCCGCGCGTGGTAAGCGGCTCGGTGCCGCACTCACCCTCGCCGGCCTGCAGTACCTGCGAGACCGTGGCCTCAGCCAGGTGATGCTCTACGTCGAGGCCGACAACACCGCTGCGGTGCGGGTCTACGAGAACCTCGGCTTCGCCCTCTGGGGCACGGATGTTTCTTACGCGCGGTGACAACCGTTCATCCCCCGGCAACCAAGGCGGCACTGGTCGCGATCACATTGCCGCAGGTCACAGCAAGGTCACGGTGCTCCGCTTGGGAGGGTCACGACCGACACCAGGTGAGCTGTTCATTTCGCGTTAACCGTATCGGGGGGGTGTGTCCACCCCGCTTACCTACCGTCGGCCTCGTGCGGCCACCCCGAGCCGCGTGCCCGGTTACGGGAACACATGACGGAGGAACACACGTGAAGACCGTGCGGCACGGCGCTCGTGCCCGAATCGCCGCGGTGGGCATCGCCACCAGCGGCGTACTGCTGATCGCCGGCTGTGGAGCAGCCAACGAGTCGGCGCCGTCGGGTGGCGCCGGTGGGTCGGCGGCGCCGAGCGTCTCCGGAACGATCGCCGGCGCCGGATCCAGCGCACAACAGGCGGCCCAGGAAGCGTGGATCGCCACCTTCACGGGCCAGAACGCCGCCGCGAACATCACGTATGACCCCAGCGGCTCCGGCGCCGGGCGCACGCAGTTCATCGGCGGTGGAGTGGCGTACGCCGGTAGCGACGCCTACATGACGCCCGCCGAGCTCACCCAGGCACAGACGCGCTGCAAGAGCGACGTCGTCGAGGTGCCCGACTACGTCTCGCCGATCGCGGTGATCTACAACGTCCCGGGCGTCAGCAACCTGCAGCTCGCGCCGGCCACCATCGCGCAGATTTTCGACCGGAAGATCACCAAGTGGAACGACCCGGCGATCGCCGCCGACAACCCCGGTGCCACGCTGCCGGACCTGGCGATCACCCCGGTGAACCGCTCGGACAAGTCCGGCACTACGCAGAACTTCGCCGACTACCTGAAGGTTGCTGCCGGCCCGGCGTGGCCGTACGCCGTCAGCGACTCCTGGCCTGTGCAGGGCGGGGAGGCCGCCCAGGGCACCTCGGGTGTGGTCGGCGCGGTGAAGGCGGGCAACGGCTCGATCGGCTACGCCGACGAGAGCCAGGCGCGCGGCCTGGGCCAGGCGAAGGTGAAGGTGGGCTCGGAGTACGTCGGGCCTACCGCCCAGGCGGCGGCCTCCGTGCTCGAGGCGTCCCCCCGGGTCGACGGGCAGGGCCAGTACGCCTTCGCCTACAAGCTCGCCCGGGACACCACTACGTCGGGTACCTACCCGGTGGTGCTCGTGTCCTACCTCCTGGCCTGCTCGAAGTACGCGGATGCTCCCACCGCGGACCTGGTGAAGGCCTACCTGAACTACGTCGTCAGCGCTGACGGCCAGTCCCTCGCCGCAAGCAAGGCCGGAGCGGCTCCGCTCAGCGACAAGCTGCGCGGCCAGATCACCCCGGCCATCAACGCCATCGCCGCGGGGTCTTGAGTTCTCCATCGGCTAGCTGTCGGGACCGGGTGGTTGCCACGATGACGACCACCCGGTCCCGCCGGTGTTCCTCCACCCGCCCGCCCACAGAGGGGATGCCGTGACCACAACCACCGAGAAGGTCACGACCCAAGCGCTGCCCAAGCCGGTGCAGCAACTGGGCGACCGAATCTTCGCCGGCACCGCGAAGGCTGCCGGGGTCCTGATCCTCGTGGTGCTGGCCGGGGTAGCCGCATTCCTCATCGTGCAGGCCATGCCTGCGCTCCTCGCCTCGCCCGCCGACCTCCCGGGCGGCCGGAGCCTTACCGCGTACATCGGCCCGCTGGTGTTCGGCACGGTCCTCGCCGCGGTGATCGCGCTCGTGCTGGCCACCCCGCTGGCGGTGGCGGTCGCCCTGTTCGTCACCCACTACGCGCCGCGCAGGCTGGCGCAGGGGCTCGGCTACCTGATAGACCTGCTCGCCGCGGTGCCCAGCATCGTCTACGGCCTGTGGGGCGTCGCGGTCCTCGCGCCTGCCACCCTCGGGGTCTCGACGTGGCTCAACACCTACCTGGGGTGGCTGCCGTTCTTCGCGGGCCCGGTGTCGGTCACCGGCCGCACCATGCTGGTCGTCGGCGTCACACTCGCCGTGATGATCCTCCCGATCATCACGGCGGTGGCGCGCGAGGTCTTCTTCCAGACGCCCAAGCTGCACGAGGAGGCGGCACTCGCACTGGGCGCCACCCGCTGGGAGATGATCAGGATGGCGGTGCTGCCGTTCGGCCGCTCGGGGATCATCAGCGGCGCGATGCTCGGGCTGGGGCGCGCCCTGGGCGAGACGATGGCGGTGGCGATCATCCTCTCCGCCTCCGGCGCCGTCACCTTCAACCTGATCAGCTCCGACAACCCGTCGACGATCGCCGGCAACATCGCGCTGCAGTTCCCCGACTCCACAGGGCTTGCCGTCAACACGCTCATCGCATCCGGTCTGGTGCTGTTCGTGATCACCCTGCTGGTCAACGCAGTCGCCCGCTTCATCATCAATCGACGCCGTGAGTTCTCGGGGGCAAACTGATGTCCATCGACACCGAGCGCACGCAGAGCCTTCCGATCACCGCCCCACCGGTTCCGCCGCTGGTCCGCGCCGAACTCCCCGCGTGGGCTCCGTGGGGGGTGCTGATCGCTGCCTTCGTCCTGGTCGGCGGTCTGCTCGCGGCCACCGGCGGCTTCAGCGTCGCCATGCTCGTCGTCGCGTCGGCGGTCGTCTATGCCGTCGCCACGTACCTGCTCTCCCGTGTCGTGGAAGGCAGGCGCAAGGCCACGGATCGACTCGTCACGATCGTGGTGACGCTGGCCTTCCTCATCGCGCTGACCCCACTGGTCTCCGTGGTGATCACGGTCGTCGGCAACGGTCTCGCCCGGTTCGACGTGGAGTTCTTCACCTCCTCGATGCGTGGGGTCATCGGCGAAGGGGGCGGCGGGTACCACGCGATCGTCGGCACGCTGACCATCACGGCGCTGGCCGCGGTCATGTCGATTCCGGTCGGCCTGCTCACCGCTGTCTACCTCGTGGAGTACGGCAAGGGCAGGCTCGCCAGGGCGATCACCTTCTTCGTCGACGTCATGACCGGAATTCCGTCGATCGTGGCCGGTCTGTTCGCGTTCGCGCTGTTCGCGCTGTTCTTCGGGCCCGGCGTCCGCCTGGGCTTCGCCGGGTCGGTGGCGCTGAGCGTGCTCATGATCCCGGTGGTGGTGCGCGCGACCGAGGAGATGCTGAAGATCGTGCCCAACGAGCTGCGGGAGGCTGCGTACGCGCTCGGCACCCCGAAGTGGCGCACCATCACGAAGGTCGTCATCCCGACCTCGATCGCGGGCATCGCCTCCGGCATCACACTGGCCATCGCCCGCGTGATCGGGGAGACGGCGCCGCTGCTGATCGTGGCCGGCCTGACCACCGGCCTCAACTTCAACCCGTTCGAGGGCCGCATGGCCACGCTGCCGGTGTTCGCCTACACCTCGTACGCGGCCCCGGGCGTGCCGCGCGAGCCCTACCTGGACAGGGCGTGGACAGCAGCCCTCGTCCTGATCATCATCGTGCTGGTGCTGAACCTCGTGGCGCGGCTGATCGCCCGGCTGTTCGCCCCCAAGACCCGATAAGAGGAACCACAGTGGGCAAGGCGATCGACGCGAAGAACCTCAACATCTACTACGGCTCCTTCCTCGCCGTCGAGGGCGTCAACATGTCCATCCGCCCCAAGACGGTGACCGCGCTGATCGGGCCGTCGGGGTGCGGGAAGTCGACCTTCCTGCGGTCGATCAACCGGATGCACGAGGTGATCCCGGGCGCCCGTGTCGAGGGCAGGTTGGAGCTCGACGGCAAGGATCTCTACGGCCCCGGGATCGACCCCGTGGGCGTACGCCGGCAGATCGGGATGGTCTTCCAGCGGCCCAACCCGTTCCCCACGATGTCGATCTACGACAACGTCATCGCGGGCCAGCGGCTGAACAACACGAGGATGAAGAAGGAAGCCACCGACACCCTCGTCGAGCAGTCGCTTCGTGGTGCGAACCTGTGGAACGAGGTCAAGGACCGTCTCGACAAGCCGGGGTCGGGCCTGTCCGGTGGGCAGCAGCAGCGCCTGTGCATCGCACGTGCCATCGCTGTGCAGCCGGACGTGCTGCTGATGGACGAGCCCTGCTCTGCGCTCGACCCGATCTCGACGCTCGCGATCGAGGACCTGATCAACGAGCTGAAGATGGACTACACGATCGTCATCGTCACCCACAACATGCAGCAGGCCGCCAGGGTCAGCGATTTCACCGGGTTCTTCAACATCGAGGGCACCGGCAAGCCGGGTCACCTGGTGGAGATGGACGCGACCAAGACGATCTTCTCCCAGCCGAGGGAGAAGGCGACGGAGGACTACG
>JAODNO010000508.1 GCA_025465235.1 Pseudonocardia sp. | reverse complement strand
CAAGAACAGCAGGTCCGCACCCCGCTACGACGTCGGGAAGACCGCCAGACGCGACCTCACTGTGACTGCACGACAACAACGCCCAGGTTAAAGATCAAGCTTAGAGCTGGTTTCAGAATGATCTCGGGGTCTGCTGCTGGCTGATGGCGGCATCGCTCGGTATGGCCACCATGCTCGGCACGTCGAGGCGTCCGGCGCGCTCCTCGATCAGGCCGGTGGCGGCCACGTTCGCGTCGTTGATTACGTCGGGCGCGCGCGGGAGGCGGCGGTGCCCGTCGTGTGGGTGCAGCACTCGCCGAGCGCCGGGTCGGCCGCCTCGTGGTCACCGGTGCGCAGACGGGCGTCTGCATCCACTCCCGCTGCACGAGGTCCGTCGTCCGCGGCTACGACGCGACGCTCGTCGCCGACGCCCACACGACGGAGGACCTCACGTCGTGGGGGCGCCCGCGCGACGGCCGCGATCATCGCCCACACGAACCTCTACCGAGAGCACCACACCGCGCCGGGGCGCGAGGCCGCGACCGTGACCACCGAGTCGATCAGCTTCCGCTGAAGTAATGGCCCTCGTCCAGGTCTTCGACGAGGCCCTGGTGCGTCGGCTGCCACCCGAGCAGCTCCTGTGTGCGGGCGCTGGATGCCTGTACGTCGAGGCCGAAGAGGCCGGCAAGCCACCCGAAGTGCTCCTCGGCCGCGTCGGGGGCGACGGACATGGCCGGCAGGCCGAGGCCCCGGCCGATCGCCTCGGCGATGGCCCTGGTCGGCACGCCCTCCTCCGCGACGCCGTGCAGCACCGACCCCGCCGGGGCGCCCTCCACCGCGAGCCGGAACAGGCGCGCGGCGTCGAGCCGGTGCACGGCGGGCCAGTGGTTGGCGCCGTCGCCGATGTAGCCGGAGGCACCGTGCTCGCGGGCCATGCCGACCAGGCTCGCGACGAACCCGTTGTCGCCGTCACCGTGCACCGTCGGCGGGAGGCGCACGGAGGAGGAGCGCACGCCCCGGTCCGCGAGGGCCAGCGCCGCCCGCTCCGAGTGGGTGCGCTCGCCGGCGGGCGAGGCGGCGTCCGGCACGTCGTCCTCCGTCGCGGCCTCGCCGGGCTGGAGCCCGGCCAGGCCGGAGGCGATGACCAGCGGCCGGTCGGAGCCCGCCAAGGCCTCCCCGAACGCCTCGATCGCGTGTCGGTCGGCGTCCGTCGCGGTCGCGAAGTCGCCGGAGAACGCCTCCTCGTGCTTGAAGGCGAGGTGGATGACGCCGTCGGACGCGGCGGCGGCGCCGCCGAGGGCGTCGAGGTCGTCGAGCGAGCCGCGGTGGACCTCGGCGCCGGCGGCCTCCAGGGCGCAGGCCGAGGCGTCGGAGCGGGCGAGCCCAACCACCTCGTGGCCCGCCTCGAGCAGCTCGGGGACGACGGCGGAGCCGATCCAGCCGGACGCGCCGGTCACGAAGATGCGCATGGGAGACCTCCTGTGGTCGATGCGCGTTCGGGGTCGTGGTGGGCGGCGGAGTCGTGGTTGGCTGACAGGACCTCCGCGTAGCGCCTCACGCGGCGGATCATGGCCGCTGAGAGTGTCACCAAGGCACCACCCCTGCGTCGTCGAAGAACCCGCCGGTCGGGCCGTCGTCGGGCAGGGTCGCGAGTCGGATCGCGATCGCCGCGCCCTGTTCCGGGGTGCGGACGCCGCGGAAGCCGTTGAGGTCGGTCGCGCAGAAGCCGGGGCACCCGGCGTTGATCAGGATGTTCGTGTCGTGCAGTTCCTTGGCGTACTGGACGGTGACGGCGTTGAGGAACGTCTTCGACGGCGCGTACGCGACGGCAATCGGGCCCGTTTCGGCGCCGGGAGTGGTCTGCAGGGTGAGTGACCCGACGCTGCTGGACATGTTCACGATCCGCGGCGACGCCGAGCGGCGCAGCAACGGCAGCATCGCGTTGATGACGCGGATGACGCCGATCACGTTCGTTTCCACGACCGCCCGCACCGTCGCGGGGTCCACCATGGTCGGTTCCTGTGGCGCGCCGCCGGTTATCCCGGCGTTGTTGACGAGCACGTCGAGGCGTCCGGCGCGCTCCTCGATCAGGGCGGCGGCGGCGGCCACGCTCGCGTCGTCGGCCACGTCGAGCGGTACGCCGAACGCGTCGGCTCCGGCCGCACACAGCTTCGCCACAGCGGCCTCGCGGCGCTGTTCATCCCGGGCACCGACACCGACGCTCCAGCCAAGGGCGCCCAGACCGGCCGCGATCTCGTACCCGATGCCCTTGTTCGCGCCGGTCACCAGCGCGATCGTCTGTTCACTCATACGGTCAATCGTGTCCCGGGCCCCAGCGGAGCCGCCAACACCGATCCGGTGGGCAGCGATACCGCACGGGTATCGATCTCTGTTGGGGTGGGATAGCGTGGCGGCGTGGAGACACGGGAGCTGCGGTACTTCGTCGCCGTCGCTGAGGAGCTGCACTTCGGGCGGGCCGCGCGGCGGCTCGGGATCGCGCAGCCCCCGCTGTCGCGGGCGATCCGCCAGCTCGAACGGCGCCTCGGGGCGGCGCTGCTGGAACGCACCAGCCGCACCGTCAACCTGACTGAAGCCGGGTTGGTGCTTCTGCGGGAGGGCCGGGCGGCGCTGGATGCGGTCGAGGCCGCCGACCGCCGCACTCGCCGCGCCGCCCTCGCCGCGACCGGCGACCCTGGCCTGGTCCTCGTCACAAAGGCCGGCGCGTCCAGCGAACTGCTGTCGAAGCTGCTCGACGCCTACGCCGCCGAACCCGAGGCGGTCACGGTCGATGTCCTCTTGTGCGGGCCCGGCGAGCAGGAACGACTGCTGCGCGACGGGCGGGCCGACGTGGCTCTGCTGCACCGGCCGTTCGACACGACGGCCGGGTTCGACACCGAGGAGCTGTGCACGGAGAGCCAGGTCGTGGTCCTGCCGGCCGGGCATCCGCTCACCGGCCGGACCCATGTGCAGATGGCCGACGTCACCGATCTGCCCGACCTGCCGATGCCGCGCTGGCCCGGCCCCGACGGTATGTACCCGGACGGCCCCGGTCCGCAGGTTCGAGACCATACGCAGCTGCTCCAGCTGATCGCCCTCGGACGCGCTTCGGCGATCGCGCCGGAATCGTGCCGAGCCCAACTGCGCGACGACCTCGCCGCCGTACCGGTACTGGACGCGCCGATGGTCACGACGGTCATCGCGTGGCCACCGCACAGCCGGTCCAGAGCCGTCGCCGGCCTCGTCCAGACTGCGACGCGGCTCTAGCCAAACCTCGTTCTCAGGAACACCTCGGCGTTCCTGCTGTAGACGAAGGCTCAGCCGGTCCACGCTCGGAGGCGTGATGAAGGATTTTGTCCCGGACTCGCTGTGGGAGCGGATCGCGCCGCTACTGCCTGCCCGGCCGCCTCGACGGCGCCGGTCCCCTGGCCGTCGACGGGTGGATGACCGGCTCGCGCTGGCCGGCGTGATCTACGTGCTGAGGACCGGTATCACCTGGAACCAGGTGCCGGCCGCCGTGATCGGGTGTTCCGGAGTGACGTGCTGGCGGCGAGTGCGGGACTGGTCCGAAGCAGGTGTGTGGCCGGTCCTGCAAGAGCTGCTGCTCGCCGAGCTGCGCGCGGCCGGGCAACTCGACCTGGACCGCATGGCAGTTGACGCCTCGCACGTGCATGCGCTCAAAGGAGGGGATCACGTCGGCCCCTCGCCGGTCAATCGTGGCCACCCCGGCTCCAAACACCACCTGATCGTCGATGGGCACGGCGTCCCGGTTGCCGTGACGCTGACCGGCGGGAACCGCCACGACGTCACCCAGCTGATGCCCCTGCTCGACACGCTCCCGCCGATCCGCGGGAGACGAGGACGACCGCGGCGCAAACCCAGGGACTTGTTTGCCGACCGCGGCTACGACTACGACAAGTACCGCCGATTACTACGCGAACGCGGGATCAGACCGCACATCGCCCGCCGCGGTGTCGCCCACGGCTCCGGGCTCGGCAAGATTCGCTGGGTCGTCGAGCGTGGCTTCGCGTGGCTACACGCATTCAAGCGACTACGCACCCGCTACGAACGTCGCGCCGACATCCACCTCGGCCTGCTTCAACTCGCCTGCGCCCTCATCTGCCACCGCCAGCTCGCAAAGTCATTCTGAAACCAGCTCTTACTCCGACCGTTCCCTGCGTCGGCTGTACGGCGCAGCGTTGGTACGGATCTTCTGCGGCCCGCTCTGTGCCGCCGACGCCACGTTCAAGTGGCTCCCCGGTTTCATTCATGGGTATCTCAATCCCGCGACCGTGCCGCACCGCTGATCCATCAATGGCTCGAGCTCGGGCACAGCGCTTCTGCACCGGACCCGGCCGCGATCGCACTGGCCGTTGCCGTCACCGAGGCTCTGATCGCCGAGCTGCTCCCGATGCTGGAGCTACACCTCACCGAGGACGAGCTGCGGCTGCTGCGGCACGTCAGCGGGTGACGGACGCGGACCGTAGCCGGCGGCACTGCCGGCCACGGTCCCCCTGTTGCCGTCACACTGCCGGTAAGGAGCCGGCCAGCGGGGCGAGGCGTCCCAGGTGCGGACGGATCACGGCGTCCACGCTCCAGGTGGCGCCTGCCGCCGCGGCGAACAGCGCGAGCGCGGCGAAGACGTAGCCGATCGACGGGCCCAGGTCGGTGTTGCCCGGCGTCGTCCAGGGGAGATGCATGTGCTCGGGGGCCGTCCAGATGCCGAAGGAAAAGACGGCGGTGACGATGAGGGTGAGATTGCACAGGACCCCGAAGATCAGGGCCACCCCGATCAGGGTCTCGATCACGGCGGTGCCCATGGCGAACGCGCCCGGGTTCACCCCGGCGACGTCGTGCCAGAGCTGGACCCAGCTGTGGACGATCGGGGTGGAGACGGCGGCGGGATTGAGCTCGTGGGTGAGCGTTTGGCCGTGGATGAACCCGGGGAGCCACTTGAGCCACGCGTCGACGGCCCAGAGCAGGCCGAAGAAAATCCGCACCACCGCCGCGGCGTGCAACCGGCGCAGCGACGGATCCACGGCCGCGAACGATCGCGGTTGGCGCATTTCGCCCGTGTGGAGCACAGCATTCATATCGGCCTCACAGAGAGTTAAGGATTGAACTACCACACGTTAGAACGACCGAGGCCAGCACGCGTCCGCACGGGAGCATTCATAGCAGCCTCACATGTGGTCAAATATTGAACTAGCACACGTTAGTTCGATCGATCATGGAATGAAAGTCGATGCGATATATGTCGCCCGCCGCGTGGGTGAGACCTCTGTTTTTCGGACGAATGGGCGAATTCATGCCGACGTCGTGGTCTTGCGACCTGGTTCGGCGAGCGAACCGCATCCGACTGCACAGTGGCGCCCGAGCGCTTCGCGGCACAGCCCCGTCGGTCACCGCTACAGACCACCGGCCATGTCAGCGGGTCGCCCACGGGTCGGGATCTGTGATCGTGAGCGGGCCGCCTCGGGCAGGGTGCCCGCGGCGAGGTCTGCAAGGGTGACGGCCTCGAGAACCGCGCTCACCGCGCACCGAGGCCAGCGGCACCGTCGGCGTCGCGGATGATGTCGGCGCAGAGGTTGTGCCTCCCGACGCCGGAGGGGCCCTCGGACCCGGACCCGACGGTGATCAGGAACCCGACGGCCCGACGAGCACCTCGGTGATCGGCAGCGAGGAGTCGGCGGGCAGCTCCGGCGACGACGGCGACGCGCCCGCCGCGGCCAGATGGGCACCCAGTGCGGCCACCATCGCCCCGTTGTCGGTACACAGCCCCGGCCGCGGGACGCGGAGCGCAAGGCCCGCGGCGGCGCAGCGCTCCTGCGCCATCTCGCGCAGCCGCGAGTTGGCGGCAACCCCGCCCCCGAGCAGCACCGTGTCCATCCCCCGTTCGCGGGCCGCGCGCACGGCCTTCGCCGTGAGCACATCGACCACGGCCTCCTGGAAGCTGGCGGCGACGTCGGCGACCGGCACCGGATTGCCCGCCCGTTCCAGTGCCTCGACGTGGCGCGCCACGGCCGTCTTCAGGCCGGAGAAGGAGAAGTCGAACGGCGCGTCACGGGGCCCGGTGAGGCCGCGCGGGAACGCCACCGCTGCAGGGTCGCCGTCCCTGGCCACGCGGTCGATGTGCGGGCCGCCGGGGAAGGGCAGCCCGAGCAGCCGCGCGACCTTGTCGAACGCCTCACCTGCGGCGTCGTCGATCGTGGCACCCAGCGGCGTGACAGGCCCGGCGAGGTCGGGAACGTCGAGCAGGCTGGAGTGCCCGCCGGAGACCAGCAGCGCCAGGCACGGCGGCAGCGGCCCGTGCTGCAGCGTGTCGACGGCGACGTGTGCGGCCAGGTGGTTGACCCCGTACAGCGGGACGTCCCACGCCGCGGCGTAGGCCTTGGCGGCGGCGACCCCGACGAGCAGGGCCCCGGTGAGCCCTGGGCCGGCCGTGACGGCCACCGCATCGACATCGCGGCCGGCCACCCCGGCGGTGGTGAGCGCGCGGTGCACGGCAGGAACCATCGCCTGCAGATGCGCTCGCGAGGCCACCTCCGGCACCACGCCGCCGAAGCGCGCGTGCTCCTCGACGCTCGACGCCACCTCGTTGGCCAGCAGCGTGACGGTGCCGGCCTCGTGGCGGACGATCCCGACCCCGGTCTCGTCGCACGAGGTCTCGATCCCCAGGACGATCATGGTGCCGGCTCCCGCCGCATCGTGTGCGCGTCGGCGCCACTGGGGCTGTAGTACCGCTTGCGCAGGCCGACGACCGTGAAGCCTTCGGCCTCGTACAACGCGCGGGCAGCGTCGTTGTCGGTGCGGACCTCGAGGAACACCGTTGCGCCCGCGCCATCGGCCACGTCCAGCACCCCTTGCAGCAACTCCCGCCCGATCCCGCGGCGCCGGTGGGCCGGGTCCACCCCGATGGTGTGGATCTCCGCCTCGGCGTGCGGCGGGCCTGCCACGAACGCGAGCCCGGCGTAGCCCACCAGCTCGTCGCCGTCGCGCGCGGCGAGATAGTGGTGGCCGAGGCGCAGCTCCTCGCGGAACGCCCGCGCACTCCACGGGTCGTCGCCGGGGAACAGCAGCTTCTCCAGCTCAGCGCAGCGCTCGGCGTCGGTCTCCCGCAGCGCCTCGATCAGCACCGTCCCCCTCATCTCGCGCCCCTACTCGGCGGTGCGCTCACCGGCTTGCGGGCTCGGGGCTCCACGGCGTCGGGACGGCGCAGGTAGAGCGGCTCCAGCGGGCCGGGCACAGCGCCGGATCGCAACGCGGCAGCCGCAATGGCGACGAGCCCCGCCGGCGACGGCGATGCCGGCTCCCGAACGGGCAACCCGACCAGCCCGGCCGAGCCGCCTGCGGCGGCGACGGCGCCCAGCTCGGCGACGCGGTCGGCCAGCGCCGCAGGAGCTTCGACGTGCGGCCCGTCGATCCGGGTGACGGCGTCGGGGAAGTCGGCGTCGCGGAGGGCGGCGTACAGGGCCCAGTAGACCTCGCGACGACGGGCGTCGGTGACCACGAGCAACGGGCCGCGGGGCGCCTTACCCCGGAAGTCGTCGGCCGCGATCGCGTCGAGCGAGCAGACACCGTGGACCGGCACACCGAGCGCGTCGCCGAGCGCAGCGGCGGTGACCATGCCGACCCGCAGGCCGGTGAACGGGCCGGGGCCGGTGCCCGTGACCACGGCGTCGACATCGCGAAGGGCGACGCCGGCATCGGAGCAGGCGGCGAGCACCCCGGGCATGAGGAGCTCGGCGTGCTTGCGGGCGTCGTGTGTGACGCGGACGGACCGCTGGACCGGGCCGGCGCCCGTCAGCTCGACGACGCCCGCCGTGACGGCGGGCGTCGCAGTGTCCAGGGCCAGCACGAGCACAACCTCGAGCCTACGAGCAGGTGCGATGGGGCGAATGGAAGGGGGCACCCGCCCTGTGCTCGGATCGAGAGTGGACGAGCGGCACGTTTGTGCGGGGCTGTTGGACGGGCGGGCCCTTCGTGCGGTGGGGGGCGCGAGCGGTGCTGTAGGACGCGCCCTGCTCGCGGCGCTCGGGCTGCTCACCAGGAGGCGAGCAGCTCCGGGAGGTCGGCGAGGCGCTGGATCACCCCGTCGGGCTGCACGTCCACCGGCACCTGCTGCACGGCCGGGATGTCCGAGTGCGGCACGAGCACCGCGCGCATCCCCACGCCCTTGGCCCCACTGATGTCGTCGTAGGGCCGATCGCCCACGTACACGCAGCGCCCAGGGTCGGTGACGCCGACGGCCGCCATCGCTGCCCGGAACGCGGTGGGGTGCGGTTTTGTCCACGGCAGCTCGCTGGTCCACACGCACGCGTCGAAGTGCTCCAGCACGCCGTCGCGCCGGAAGAGCTCCTCGTGCCATTCCCGTGGCCACGCGGTGGACGACAGCACGCCGAGCTTGAGGCCACGCTCGCGCAGCGCGGCGAGCATCGGGGCCGCGTCCGGGTCGGTGGCCGTGAACTGCACCCAGTACTCGCGGTACGCCTCGAGCGCGGCCTCGTACCGTTCGCGCGGGTGGTCGGCCGCATCCGCGGCATCGGCCAGCACGTGGGCGAGCGTGAACGCGCGGTGCTCGTCGCGCACGGTCATCCAGCGGGCCTCGTCGGCGGCCAGGAGCGCGGCCGCGAGCACAGCGGCGCGGTCGGGATCGTCAGCGTGCAGCACGTCGGCGAGGCGGCGCCAACCGGCCAGGTGGTCGACCGTGGTCCAGGGGGTGAGCGTGCCGCCCCAGTCGAAGATCACCGCGTCGATCACGCCGCTTCCACCCGGTGGACGCTCGCCACCCGCACGTCGTCCGGACGGCGGGTGAGCCGCACGAGCAGATGCCGCGCCGAGAGGCGCTCCGCCACGCCCTCGCCCCACTCGACGGCCACCACGGCGTCGGCGAGGTCGGTGTCCAGGTCGAGGTCGTCCAGCTCCGCGGCCCCGCCGAGCCG
>JAODNO010000439.1 GCA_025465235.1 Pseudonocardia sp. | reverse complement strand
CCGCGCAGAGCTGGAACTCCGTCGCACCGGCGTCCGCGAACCGCCGCACCGCCTTCTCCAGCGTTGCCTCGTCGCCGGCGAGCACGGTGTCCGCCGGGCCGGGCGTCAGTCGAAGTCGCCGGCCGCTTTGCGCACCTTCCCCAGCAGTTCGGTCAGCTGGGTCTCCTGCTCCGCACTGAGGCCGGTGAGGCCGAAGTCGATCGCGGTCACCGACTTCGTCGCCTTCTCCAGGAGGTCGGAGCCGGTGTCGGTGATCTCCACCAGCGTGGCCCGCCGGTCCGTCGGGTGCGGGATGCGGCGCACGAGCCCGTCGGCCTGGAGCCGATCGACGATGTTGGTCACGCTGGTGGGGTGCAGTTGCAGCCGCTCGCCCATCACCCGCATCGGCAGCCGGCCGGTGCGGGAGAAGGTCAGCAGCACGAGCGCCTCGTAGCGGGCGAAGGTGAGGCCATGCGGGCGCAGGGCGCCGTCCACCGCCGAGAGGAGGATCTGTTGCACCCGCATCACGCTGGTCACCGCGGCCATCGTGCGGGAGGGGCCGATCCGCTGGTCCCAGATCGCCGCCGCCCGGAGGATCGGGTCGAACGGAAGCGGGTCGCGGGTGGCCATGACCGGCGATGTTAGCGGTGACGTGCACGGGCGGGGTCGCGGTTGCCCCCGGCGCTGCGGCAGGCTGTCGACCATGCTCTTCGCATTCAGCATTGCCCCGGCAGGGGGCGACACCGGCACCGACAGCGTGGGCGACGTCGTGGCGGAGGCCGTCCGCGTCGTCCGCGAGTCCGGGCTCCCCAACGAGACCACCTCGATGTTCACCACCATCGAGTCCGAGACCTGGGACGAGGGCATGGACGTGGTGAAACGCGCCGTCGAGGCGGTGCAGGCCCACGCTCCGCGGGTGAGCCTGGTGCTCAAGGCCGACATCCGGCCGGGTCACACCGGGCAACTCACGGCCAAGGTGCAGCGGGTCGAGGCGGCGCTCGAGAAGGACTGACCTGTCTCCGGGCCGAGGGGCCGGTGCCGTTGGCGCCCGCCCGCTCGGCCCCGAGACTGGGCGTCAGCGGGTTGCGCTGGGCAGGGTATAGAAAAGGCCGGCGGAGGCCAGGGAGAAGAAGAAGATGCCAACCAGGATGGCCGCCGCGCCGAGATACATTGCGATCTTCGCCTGCTTCGCGGACGCCGGGCGGCGGACGGCAGCGCCGCCGAGACCGAGGGCAGTGGCGCCGCCGAGAGACCCGAGGATCGAGAACGGGCAAACGATCAGGGCGATCACGCCCACGATCACTCCGGCTTTGGCCAGCTTCGAGATTTCGTTTCTGGCGGTCCTCCTCCGGGCGTCCTCGAGCAGGCGGTTGGCGACGGTGTTCTCCGTGCTCATGCGGGTTTCCTTCGAGTGGGAGGCCGCGTACCGCGGCGAGCGAGTATCTACGCAGAGCGACCATTTGGTCACTCATACCTGCTCAACGAGTGCCACGTCCGCCGAGGTGTTCTGCCAGTCCGGTGATCGGCACAGCCCCACACCGGTCAGATCGCGGTCGTCGACTGCGGGCAGTGACCGATTACCGCCGAACCGGTGAATCTCGTGGCGGTAGACCAAACGTTCTACTGTTCGGGGGGACCGTCACCAGGGGTGCACGAGGGAGTGCGATGAACGAGCATGCCGGCCCACCATCGGCGCATGGCGAACAGGACGATCACCGGTCGCGTCGGATGTGGCGGGCGCTCGAGCCCGTGCACGCGGTCACCTACTTCGCGCCGGAGTCCCAGGCGGCATGCGAGGCGCTGGGCACGAAGGGCTACTGGATGAGCTACTTCGCGCTGCGGGCCGCCCCGCTCGGAGCTGCGCCCCCCGAGCTCGTGGCGGCCCTGTTCTACAACTTCCATCCGGGGCTCGTCGCCAGGGCGGTGCCTGCCGTGTGGGAGCTGGCCGCCCCCGAGCGCTTCCTGGCCGTCCGCCTCGACGCGGTCGACGCGGCACTGCATCGGCTGCTCGGCGCGGAGATGCTCGGCTCGGCCGGCATGGCCGAGGCCGCCGGGATCGCCAGGGACGCGGCGCTCGCCGCCCCCACCGCTGGTCGGGCCCTCGCTGCCGCCAACGCCGCTCTGGACTGGCCGGACGCACCCCACCTCGTGCTCTGGCAGGCCCAGACCGTGCTCCGTGAACACCGCGGGGACGGGCACGTCGCCGCGCTGCTGACGGCACGGCTGGATCCGGTCGAGGCGCTGGTTCTCTTCGCGGCCGACAACGCGATGGACCCCGACTGGCTGCGCAAGCGCCGGGGCTGGTCGGAGGCCGAATGGGCGGATGCCACGAGCAGGCTCGCCGACCGCGGCCTGCTCGACGCGGACGGGCTGACGGCGGCCGGGCGCACCCTGCGTGCCGAGGTCGAGGCCCACACCGACGCACTCGCCGAGCCTCCGGTGGCGGCGATCGGCCCCGCGGCCGCCGACCGGCTGGTCGAGTTGGCGGCGCCGCTGGTCACAGCCATCGTCGCCGCCGACGGCTTCCTCCCCGCCAACCCGATGGGCCTGCGCCCGCTCGTGCCGACGAGGTGAGCCGCGGCAGCCCTCCGCTGCACCCCGGTCAGGTGGCCGGCTGCTCCTGCCGGCGCTTCGGGAACCGGGCCACCGGTCGAAGCGGACGGGAGGCGGCACCGGTGGCAGGATGAACCCGTGTCCCGACCAGATCCTCGTCAGGCGGCCAGAACGGCCGCGTTGTCGTCCGCCATGGCAGGTGCGGTCGACCTCTCCGCCCTGAAGGCCCGCTCGGAGGTCGCCGCCCGACCGCAGCAGGCGTCCGCGGGAGCGGAGCGTGCTGAGACCCCGTTCGTCATCGACGTCACCGAAGAGAGCTTCCAGGCCGACGTGCTCGAGCGGTCGCTGGAGATCCCGGTCGTGGTCGACCTGTGGGCCACCTGGTGCGGCCCGTGCAAGCAGCTCTCGCCGGTGCTGGAGCGGCTTGCCGCGGCCGGCAACGGTGCCTGGGTCCTGGCCAAGGTCGACGTCGACGCCAACCCGCGGATCGCGCAGGCGTTCGGTGTGCAGTCGATCCCGAT
>JAODNO010000426.1 GCA_025465235.1 Pseudonocardia sp. | reverse complement strand
GAGCCCGCGGGAGCCGGACGCCGTGGGCGAGTAGCAGGTGTAGAGCAGCCACTCGTCGGCGCGGAACGGGCGGTGGAACCACATCGCGTGGTCCAGGCTGGCCATCATGACCCGGTCCGAGGAGTGGTCGTGGTGGGCGAGCACCGAACCGAGGAGGGTCATGTCGCTGGCGTAGGTCAGCAGGCAGACGTGCAGGAGCCGGTCGTCGGGAAGCTTGCCGTCGGCGCGCATCCACACCCGCACCGGCTCGTCGGACGCGCCCCCGCGGTGAGATGACCAGATCGGCTCGTCGACGAACCGCATGTCGATAGGCCGGGATACCCGGGCCAGCCACCCGGCGTCGCCGCCTGCGGCGATCCGCTGCCCGATGTCCGGCAACGTCTCAGGGTGCGGGATACCGGACGGCGCTGGGTCGCTGTGCTCCAGTCCCTCCTGCGGCAGCTGGAACGACGCCGACAGGGAGAAGATCGGCTCCCCGTGCTGGATCGCGAGCACCCTGCGGGTGGTGAAGGAACGGCCGTCGCGGACGCGTTCGGCCTCGTAGATGATCGGCGCGCGCGGGTCGCCCGGCCGGATGAAGTAGGCCTGCAGCGAGTGCACGCCGCGATCTGCGGGCACCGTGCGCCCGGCCGCAACCAGAGCCTGCCCGGCGACCTGTCCCCCGAACACCCGCGTGGGGCTCTGCGGTGGACTCACCCCGCGGAAGAGGTTGACCTCGAGTTGCTCGAGGTCGAGCAGCTTCACCAGCTCGTCCAGCACGGCCTGGCCGCGTAGGGCGCCGTCCTCTGCGGTCTCGGGCACCAGAGGCGTGGAGGATCGGGTCATCGGCGCATCTTCTCAGGCGGGATGGTCCCCCGCTCCGTGCGGTCGAGCGCGATCGGGCGCGGTCAGCGCGAGCACCCACTGTTCCTCGCCGACGGCCGGCTTGCTCGGCAGCGGCTGACGCCTGCCGGTGGCGACGAATCCTGCGCGGGCGTAGGCCCTGATCGCCGCCTCGTTGCCGTCGGCCACCCACAACGCGAGCTCGCAGGCGCCATCCGCGATCGCCCATTCCCGGACGGCGTCGACGAGCAGCGCCGCGAGACCGAGCCCGCGGCGCGACGGCCGCACCCACATCGAGATCAGGTGACGCCGGTCCGTCAGCCCATCGGACAATGGGAGGCCCGCCGCGAGACCGGCCGGTTCGCCGTCCGCGCAGGCAAGGAACCAGGGATGTCGCCGGAGCCGATCCCGCCACTGCTCGGGTCGGTCGTCGCGCTCACGGTCGAGCGTCGACGCGAATGCGTACGGCGCCTCGCCCAGGGCCGTCAGCCGCAGGTCGCGCAGCTGCTCCCACTCATCGGGGGCGAGGCGGCGGACAGCGGTCAGGCGTGGTCCTCCTCGCCCAGGCGGTGCACCCGGATGAGGTTGGTGGACCCGACGGTGCCGGGAGGTGAGCCGGCGACGATCACCACGAGGTCGCCGGGCTGGAAGCGTTCGATCGACAGCATGGCCTGGTCGACCTGGCGGACCATAGCGTCGGTGGAGTCGACGAAGTCGACGAGGAAGGTCTCGACACCCCAGCTCATCGCGAGCTGGCTGCGGACCGCCGGTGTCGGGGTGAACGCGAGCAGCGGCAGCCGGGTGTGCAGGCGGGCCAGCCGCCGCACGGTGTCGCCGGACTGCGTGAACGCCACAAGAGCCCGCGCGGACAGTCGCTCCCCGATGTCGCGGGCGGCGTAGGACAGAACGCCCCGCTTGGTGCGCGGCACGTGGTTGAGCGGCGGGACGTTGACCGGCCCGTCCTCCACCGCCTCGACGATCTGGGCCATCGTGCGCACCGACTTGATCGGGTACCGGCCGACGCTGGTCTCCCCGGAGAGCATCACGCAGTCGGCGCCGTCGAGCACGGCGTTGGCGACGTCGGACGCCTCGGCCCGGGTGGGACGCGAGTTGGTGATCATCGACTCGAGCATCTGGGTGGCGACGATCACCGGCTTGGCGTTCTCGCGCGCGATCTGGATGGCACGCTTCTGCACCAGCGGCACGTGCTCCAGCGGCAGCTCGACGCCGAGGTCACCACGGGCGACCATCACCGCGTCGAAGGCGAGCACGATGGCCTCGAGGTTGCCGACGGCCTCCGGCTTCTCCAGCTTGGCCATGATCGGCAACCGCATCCCGCGGCTGTCCATGATCTTGTGGGCCATGTCGATGTCGGCAGGGCTGCGCACGAACGACAGGGCGATCGAGTCGACGCCCAGGTCGAGCGCGAACTCCAGATCGGAACAGTCCTTGTCGGTGAGCGCGGGCACCGACACGTTCATGCCGGGAAGCGAGATGCCCTTGTTGTCGCTGACGGGCCCACCCTCGGTGACACGGCAGACGACATCCAGCCCGTCGACGTCCACCACGCGCAGACCGACCTTGCCGTCGTCGACGAGCAGCCGGTCTTCCGGCCGGGCGTCGCTCGCGAGGCCCTTGTAGGTGGTGGAGACGCGGTCGTGGGTGCCGGCGACGTCCTCGACCGTGATGCGCACCTCCTCGCCGGTGCG
>JAODNO010000352.1 GCA_025465235.1 Pseudonocardia sp. | reverse complement strand
GTCGGGCAGCGCGGGCACCACGATCCAGTCGCCGCGATCGATCTCCCCGGCGAGCTGCCCGGCGTCCCAGCCCGAGTAGCCGGCGAACACCCGCAAGCCACGGAGGCTGGGTCCGATCACCGTCGGGTCGGTGTCGAGGTCGACCAGCACCACGGGGCCGCGAACCCGCACCAACCCGTCGATCACGGCCGGATCGTGGCCGGTCCGAACAGTGGCGAGACACAGAGCCGTCTCGCCCTCCACCGGGCCGCCGACGAAGACCGCGCGCGGCTGCGCGGACAGCGATGCCCAGGACGGCAGGACATCGCGCACCGTCACCTCGCTCGGCCGGTTCAGCACCACGCCGAGGCTGCCCCGCTCCCGGTGCTCGATCACGAAGATGACGGTGCGCCGGAAGTTGGGATCGAGAAGTCCGGGCGCCGCCACGAGCAGGCTGCCCGGCACCGGCTCGGAACCGGGAGAAGCACCAGAGCCGTTGCGGTCGTCCACCACGGGACCATCGTTGCATCTGCCGGGCCGCGTAACCTTCGGCCGTGTCGACATCGGGACCACCGACGCCGCCCGTCGCTGTGGGGACACCCACAGCGATGGCGAACGACCGACTGGGTTTCGCCCGGCTGGTTCGCACTCGCGGCTACCGAAGGCTGCTCGCTGTGCGCTTTTCCACCCAGTGGGCCGACGGTGTGTTCCAGGCTGCGCTCGGCGGTGCGGTGCTGTTCAACCCCGAGCGGCAGGCCGACCCGCTCGCCGTCGCGGCCGGGCTGGCCGTGCTGCTGTTGCCGTACTCGGTGATCGGCCCGTTCGCGGGGGCGCTGCTGGACCGGTGGGACCGCAAGCGCGTGTTGATGAGTGCCAACCTGGCGCGAGGCGCGCTCGTCGTGGCCGTCGCCGCCATCGTGTTCGCCGGAGTCACCGGACCCGGTCTGTATCTTGCCGCCCTCTCCGTGGCCGGGATCAGCCGGTTCGTGAACTCCGGGCTGTCGGTCGCGCTTCCGCACGTCGTTCCCCGTCGCCACCTCGTCGAGGCCAACACTCTCGCCGTCACAGCAGGAGCGGCCATGGCCGCGATCGGCGGGGCGAGTGCGATCGGGCTCCGCGAGGTCCTCGGCCCGGACGACACCGGCTCCGCGATCACCACCCTGGCGGCCGTGGCCGGATCGGTGCTCGCCGCCACTCTGGCCGCCGGCTTCGGCCGGGGCGCCCTCGGACCGGACCGCACGGACCCGGGCTCGCGTACCGCCGTCACCGTCCTGCACGGGCTCGCCGACGGCGCGCGCGCCACCGCCGCCACCCCCTCGGTGGCCGCATCCTTCCTGGCGCTCGCCGCCCACCGGCTCTCGTTCGGCATCACGACGCTGCTCACGCTGCTGCTGTTCCGGTACGCCTTCACGGACAGCGGGCCGTTCCGCGCCGGCCTCGCGGGGATCGGCGAGGCTGTCCTGCTGGCCGCGGCGGGCCTCGGGACGGCGGCGCTGCTCGCACCATGGATGGTCCGGCGCTGGGGTCGTCCCCGCACCATCCGCGTTGCGCTGCTCGTCGCCACGGTCACGCAGCTCGCGCTCGCCGCGCTCCTGTCGATGCCGGCAGTGCTGGTCGCGGCGTTCGTGCTCGGGGCGACGGGCCAGATCGTGAAGCTCTGCACCGACGCCGCCGTACAGGGGGAGGCGGGCGACGGAGTGCTCGGACGGGTGTTCGCGCTCTACGACATCGTCTTCAACGTCGGCTACGTGCTCGCGGTGGCTGTCGCCGCCCTGCTCAGCCCGTCCGACGGCAACGCTCCATGGCTCCTCGGAGCAGCGGCCGTCCTCTACGTGCTGGGACTGCTGGCGCACGACCAGCAGCTACGGCGCCGCCCCCGCACGTCGCTGGGTTGACGTCCGGGCTCAGCCCGCACCGTTCTCGGCCGCCCAGCTCCGGAGCTCGGCCTCCGCCTCCTCGTGCGACAGGGGACCCCGCTCCATGCGCACGGCGAGCAGGTGCTTGTACGCCTTCCCGACGAGCGGGCCCGGTGGGATGCCGAGGAGCTGCATGATCGCGTTCCCGTCCAGGTCCGGACGGATGGCGTCGAGCTCCTCCTGCTTGCGCAGCTGCGCGATCCGGTCCTCGAGAGAGTCGTAGCTGCGCTGCAGGGCCGCCGCGCGGCGCCGGTTGCGCGTGGTGCAGTCGGAGCGCACAAGCTTGTGCAGCCGGTCCAGCAGGGGTCCCGCGTCGGTGACGTACCGGCGCACCGCGGAGTCGCTCCACTCGCCGTTGCCGTAACCGTGGAAGCGCAGGTGCAGGAACACCAACTGGGCTACGTCGTCGATGATCGCCTTCGGATAGCGCAACTCCCGCAGCCGTCGCCGCACCATCTTGGCCCCGACCACCTCGTGGTGATGGAAGCTGACGCGCCCGTCGGGCTCCCTGCGCCGCGTGTCGGGCTTGCCGATGTCGTGCAGCAGCGCAGCGAGGCGCAGCACAAGATCAGGAGACCCGGGCTTCTCGCGTTCGATCGCCTGCTCCATGACGACCAGAGAGTGCGTGTAGACGTCCTTGTGCTGCATGTGCTCGTCGACGGCCAGTTGCATCGCCGGCACCTCCGGCAGCACCTGCTCGGCGAGCCCTGTCTCGACCAACAGCTCGATTCCTCGGCGCGGGTGCGCGCCGAGGATCAGCTTGGTCAGCTCGACCTGCACGCGCTCGCGGGTGATCCGGCCCAGCTCGGAGGCCATTGCAGTCATCGCCGCGACGACTCGCGGCGCGGGTGCAAGACCCAGCTGCGAGACGAACCGCGCGGCCCGCAGCATCCGCAGCGGGTCGTCGGCGAAGGACTCCTCGGGCGTCGCCGGCGTGTCGAGGGTGCCGGCGGCGAGCGCGGCAAGCCCGCCGTAGGGATCGACGAAGCGACGCTCTTCGCCGGTGAGCTCCACCGCCATCGCGTTGACGGTGAAGTCCCTCCGGACGAGGTCGTCCTCGATCGTGTCGCCGAAGGCCACGACGGGATTGCGCGTGACGCGGTCGTACGCGTCGGCCCGGAACGTCGTGATCTCGACGGTCCTGCCGTGCCTGCGCGCGCCGACCGTGCCGAAGGCGATCCCGGTGTCCCAGACCGCGTCGGCCCAGCCCGACAGAACCGCGAGGACCGCATCGGGCCGCGCATCCGTGGTGAAGTCGAGGTCTCCGGACTCGCGCCCGAGCAGTGCGTCCCGGACGCTTCCACCCACGAGGTAGAGCCGGTGCCCGGCCTGCGTGAAGCGGGCGGCCAGCTCCTCGGCGACCGGCCCGATCTGCACCATCTCCACGACCGCATTCTCCTGCGCACGTACGAGGTCGGGGGGGACGGCGCCGGGCGCCAGGGCTGTTGCGGACACGGCGGGCCAGTGTAGGCGCCCCGCTCGGACGCAGCGACGAGGATGCTGGCCGGCAGCGCTGGGACGGCAGCGCATCCGGTCTGCTCGATACGATCGCCGCATGTCCACATCCCGCGGCCACTCCGGGGGGCACCGTGCGGGTCGCCCATCGGACCGCCGTCGGCGGCTGCGGACGGTCGACGAGACGTCGGCCGGTGGGCTCGTTGTGGACCACGCATCGGGCACGGCCGCGGTGATCGGCCGGCTGGACCGGCGGGGCCGCCTGCTGTGGTCCCTGCCCAAGGGCCACATCGAACCCGGTGAGACGGCCGAAGAGGCGGCGGTGCGCGAGGTCGAGGAGGAGACCGGCATCATCGGCCGCGTGGTCGCACCACTGGGCACCATCGACTTCTGGTTCGTCGCCGAGGACCGGCGCGTGCACAAGACCGTGCACCACTTCCTGTTGCGCGCTCTCGGCGGCGAGCTGTCCGACTCCGACGTCGAGGTCTCGGAGGTGGCGTGGGTGCCACTCGACGAGCTCGAGTCGCGGCTGGCCTACGCCGACGAGCGTCGCTTGATCAGGCGGGCCACGGAGCTCATGGAGGAGACGGCGTGAAACGGGTCGCGGCCCTGGTCGCGATCCCAGTTCTGGTGCTCACGGCGCTGACGCTGATGGGGCTGGTCCCCGGTGGGCCGTTCGCGACGCCAGCGTCCGCGGCCCCCGCGGCCCCCGCTCGCGCCGCCGCCCTCCCGTTCCAGCCGCAGCCGGACGAGGTCGCCGGACCACTCCGGCTGCAACTGAGCCAGCTCGCCCCCCGCATCGTCACGGCCGCGGGCCCTCGCGACCTCACCGTCAGCGGCACGCTGACGAACACGGGCGACCAGCCGATCGGGAACCTGGAGATCCGCGTGCAGCGCGGCAATCCGCTGGGCACGGAGGGCGACGTGCGCGATGCGCTGGACGGCAACGCGGCGACCGACGCCACCACCCCCCAGTTCACCTCGCTTCCCGGGGAGCTCGCACCGCGCGGCCAGATGCCGGTCCAGCTGACGGTCCCGCTGCGGGGCGCACCCGCGACCAGCGTCGCGCTCGACTCCACCGGCGTGTACGAGCTGCTCGTCAACGTCAACGGGGTGCCCGGCGACGGCCAGCGGGCGCGGTTGGCCGCGGTCCGCATGCTGCTGCCCGTGCTGTCGCTGCCACCCGACCCCGCCGAGCCGCCGGTGGTGCCCTCCGCCACCACCGGCGGCGCCACGCCCTTCGCGCTGCTGTACCCGATCGCCGACACGCCGCGGCGGGTCGCGACCGTGCCGGGCGAGCCCACCCTCCTCACCGACGACGGCCTCGCCGCGTCCATGGCTCCGAACGGACGGCTCGGCGGTCTGGTCGCGGCGCTCGCCCAGAACGCTCCGCCTGGGTCCAGAGTGCGGGCTGCGACCTGTCTCGCGATCGATCCCGACCTCGTGGAGACGGCGTCCCTGATGCGCGCGGGTTACGAGGTTCTCGGGGCACAAGGAGCCGCACCGGTGCCCGGGACGGGGGCCGAGGTGGCAGGCCGATGGTTGGACAGCCTCGCCACGGTGGCCAAGGGCGGCTGCGTGATCGCTCTGCCCTACGCGGACGCGGATCTCGTCGCTCTGACGAGAGGTGGGCTGGGAGCGCTCGCGAGCACGACGATCCGCGACGGAAGACAGGTGCTCGCCGACATCCTGCACACCCCGGTCGTACCCGGTGTCACCTGGCCCGTCGACGGCGTGACCGACGACAGCACGCTGGACCAGATCGCCGCGGCCGACGGCCGATCACTGGTGCTGTCGGCGAACGGCGTCGAGCACGGCGTGGTGCAGCGCCACAGCGGTGTGGTGCCCGTCGCCGGCGGACAGCTGCCGCAGTTCGCGGTGCTGACCGATCCGCTGCTCAGCCGCGCCGCCAGCGGGCCCACCTCGGTCACCAGACCGGACCCCGGCCGCGGCGGGGCGGTGGCCTCGGCCACTCCGGCGGGCACCGTCGGACCGCTGTCCACCCAGGACGCCATCGGCGCGCTCGCCTTCCGCACCGAGGCGGGTCCTGGCCGGGGCGCGGGGGCGGCCGGACCGCTCGTGCTCGCCCCGCCGCACCAGTGGGCGGCCGAGGGCAACGGTGCGAGCGCCCTGCTCGCCTCCGTCAGGGAGCTGCTCGACGCCGGCCGGATCGTGCCTGGCGGGCTCGAAGGCGTGCTTGCGGCAGGCCCGCCCGCCGGGGCAGCCGCCGTGCCCGCCGTCTACCCGCTGGAGGCGGGGGGCCGCGAGATTCCCGGCGTCGCCGTCGACGTCGTCCGCCGCACATCACACGACATCGAGGACCTGAGCTCGGCTGCCGTCCCGGACTCGCGCGTCGGTGTCAGTCCCGACCAGGCCTTCACGCCATTGCGGCGCGGCCTCGCCAGGCCGGTCTCGGCGGCGTGGCGGGGCAGGCCGGGATCGGCGACCGCGGCCGCGAACGCGGGGGCGGCGAGAGTGGCCGAACTACGGGGCACGATCCGGGTGCTGGAGCCGCCGAGCCCGTACTCGCTCGGCACCTCGGACGCCCCGCTCCTGATCACCGTCGCGAACGGGCTGCCGGTCACGGTCAAGGTCAACGTCGAGATCTTCCCGTCAGCGGGTCTACGGGTGGCGCCGATCGAGCCCCTGACGGTGCCACCGCTGGGGCGAAGGCAGGTCCGGGCGAGCGCCGAGGTCACGCGCTCCGGCCAGTTCGTCGTCCGGGCCGCAGTCCGCTCCCCCCAGGGCGAACTACTCGGACAACCGAGCCGCCTGCGAGTGCGCTCGACCGCTTACGGCACCATCACTGTGTGGCTGACGGCGAGCGCGGGGGTGCTGCTCGTGGTGCTGGCGGTCCGTCGGGTGCTCCGGCGGATCCGCGGCGACCCGGGCAGGCGCACCGGCCCGAGCAGCCCGGCACGGCCGGACGGCCACCCGGAGTCCACGGGGTCGGTCCGCGCTACTTCGGACCCCCAGCACCATCCGCCCGACCATGGGCCGGCTCCGCAGGCTGGGAAGTCCGGCGACCCGTTCCCGGACCCCCTGGCGACCACCGACCGCTTCCCGGTGCCCCGCCCCCGGCCCGACGAGCCCGGCCGCCCGCCGGGCAGAGGACCGCAGCCGCCCCGCGTCCCCAGCCCGTGAACGGCCCGTACCCGGACGACAGCCCGACGGAGCAGCTGTTTGCCGTGACGCGGAGGGAACAGTCGCTCGGGCGGGCGAGCAGCCTGATGGCGGTGGCCAGCCTGGTCAGCCGGCTCACCGGCTTCCTGCGGCAGGTCGCCGTGGTCACGGTGCTGACCTTGGGCGTGGTCAACAGCTCGTACACGGTGGCGAACACTCTGCCGGTGATCGTGTACGAGCTCCTCCTCGGCGGCGTGCTGACCAGCGTGATGGTCCCGCTGCTGGTGCGCTCGCAGACCGAGGACCCCGACGGCGGGGAGGCATACACCCGCCGGCTGCTCACCCTGGCCGGCGTCGCGCTGCTGCTCGCCACCGCCGTCGCCATGCTCGCGGCCCCGCTGCTGACACGGCTCTACCTGGGCGGCGCGACCACCTCCACGGCCAACCCGGAGCTGGCCACGGCGTTCGCTTACCTGCTGCTGCCGCAGATCTTCTTCTTCGGGATGGGCGCGCTGCTCGGGGCGATCCTCAACAGCCGGGGCGCATTCGGCGCGTTCGCGTGGGCGCCGGTGCTCAACAATCTCGTCGTCCTCGCCATGCTCGCGTTGTACGCGCTGGTGCCGGGGGAGATCGGGCTCGACCCTCAACACATGAGCAGCGCGAAGCTGCTGGTACTGGGCTTGGGAACGACGCTGGGGATCGTTGTCCAGGCCGGCTCCCTGCTACCCGCGATCAAGCGCAGCGGATTCCGGTACCGGCCGCTGTGGGGCTGGGACCCGCGCCTCACGCAGGCGGGCGGGCTCGCCCTCTGGATGGTCGCCTACGTCCTCATCGGCCAGGCCGGGTACATCGCCACCACGCGGGTTGCCGCTGCCGCCGACGGCGGTGCGATCGCGATCTACGCGAACGCGTGGCTGCTGCTCCAGGTGCCCTTCGGCGTGCTCGGCGTCTCACTGCTCACCGCGCTGATGCCGCGGATGAGCCGAGCAGCCGCCGAGGGCCGCAACGGGGAAGTCGTCGCGGACCTGTCGCTGGGCAGTCGCCTGCTGACCGTGTTCCTCGTGCCCGTCTCGGTACTGCTGACCGCGTTCGGCCCGCAGGTGGGCATCGCGCTGTTCGGGCTCCGCGCGGCCAATCTGGACGGCGCAGCGCAGCTCGGCGCCGCGCTGGCCGTGTCGGCGTTCGGACTGCTGCCCTACGGCATCACGATGCTGCAGCTCCGGGTGTTCTATGCGCTGACCGACAGCCGTACCCCGACGCTGATCCAGCTGTTCACCGTGGCGATCAAGATCCCGCTACTGCTGCTCGCCCCGGTCCTGCTGCCACCGCAGGACGTCGTTCTCGGCCTGGCCGCGGCCAACAGCATGTCGTTCGTCGCAGGCGCTGTGGTGGGGCAGGTGATGCTGCGGCGCAAGTTGGGCCGGGTGCCGACGAGGCAGATGGTGGCTTCCATCGGGCGCGCACTCCTCGCCTCGGGCGCCGCGGGGCTGCTCGCCTACGGGGCCGTCGCCCTGCTCGACGGGCGGCTGGCAGGTCTCTCGCCGCTCGCCAGGGCATGGACCGAGCTGGGGGTGGCCGTCGTCGTGATGACACTGGTCACCGTCGTGGGGATGAAACTGCTGAAGGTGCCCGAGCTCGACCCAGTTCTCCGTCGCCTCGAACGGCTCATCGACCGGCGCAAACCTCGGCGAGGCTCACCCCGCTGACGTAGGCTGTTGGTCGGGGTGGGAGTGGTTCGCGGTGTCTGGGGAGGTCGTGGCAGTGAGCGAATTGGCGAGCCGCCCACCGTCCGGTGCGGCCTCGCCATGGGATGGGGGCGCGCCGACCAGGGAGTCGGACCCCAAGCCGCTCGTCCCCGAGCAGATGCGCCCGGATGGTGCACCCACGCACGTGTCCTCTGCCGCAGACGTTCCCACCATGCCGGCGGTCCCCTCGGGCACCACCGCAGGCACCGTCCTCGCAGGCCGCTACCGCCTGCGCACCCGCGTCGGGTCCGACGCGGCGGCCGGGGCCGAGTTCTGGCGCGCCGAGGACACGATCCTGCGACGCGATGTCGGCGCCACGGTCCTGCGCAGGTTCACCCCTGAAGGCGGCGGCACCACACACGCCGACGAGATCCTGGCGCGCGCTCTGCGCTCCGGCAGCTTCGAGCACAGCGGTTGCGCCCGCCTGCTCGACGTCCTGGCCCCCGGCACCGGCGGCATGCCGCCCGACATCCTGGGCGTCGCCGTCACGGAGTGGGTGCCCGGCCGCTGCCGTGCCGAGGTCGTGGCCGACGGTCTGATCAAGCCGCTCGCGGCGGCGAGCGCCGTCGCTCCGCTGGCCGCCGCGGCAGAGGAGGCACACCGCCACGGCCTGGTGCTGGGCTGCGACCATCCGCAGCGGGTGCGCATCACCCCGGAGGGGCGTGCACAGCTCTGCTTCGCGCTGCCCCGTCCCGATGTCACCCCCGCCGACGACGTCCACGGGCTCGGCGCGGTCCTCTACACCCTGCTCACCACGCGGTGGCCACTGTCAAGCGTCGACGCCGCCCGCGCCGGGCTCGGTGCAGCCGAGCGCACGCCGGCGGGTTCGCTCGTCCCGCCGTCGGAGCAGCGGCCGGGCGTACCCGTCGAGCTCGATGCACTCACCAATGGCACGCTCGGCCCCAGCGGGGCCCCAGGGCAGGTCCACACCGCCGCCGCGGTTCACCAGCTGCTCACCGATGTGGTGGCCGAGCACGACCGCATGGCCCTGTTCCCCCCTGCCGACGACGGCGTCCCGTCCGATCCCGGCGACGTCTGGCAGGACCGGGGCCGTGCCGTCACCCCGCCCGACCCCAAGCGGAGGCGCAAGCTCGCCATCGCGCTCACCGCACTCGCCGCCGCCGTGCTCATCGTCGGCAGTTACATCGCGATTCAGGTCGGCTCGGTGTTCTTCGAAGGGAACACTCCCCCGATCGTGGTCGGCGGTGCGCCCGTCGCGCCCCCGAACGTCCCGCCGGGGGCGGCGGCCCCAGGACAGGGCGGGATCGCCGCCGTCGCGGGCGTGGAGGTCTACGACACCGTGGGCGACCGTGACAACGCGGGCCGGGTGTCGCGCGTGATCGACGGCAACCTCGCGAGCGGGTGGAGCACCTTCAACTACAAGCAGCAGTTCCCGGCGCTCAAGCCCGGCGTCGGGGTGATGGTGTCGTTCGCCACGGCCGTGCAGCTGTCCGAGCTCACGATCCAGTCACCGAGCGCCGGCACGGTGATCCAGGTGCGCTCGGCCCCCACGCCGGACGCCCCCTTCAACGAGACCGCGCCGATCACCGAGGTCACCCTCGGGGGCGGCAGCACCCCGGTGTCGCTCGCCGGGAGCCAGCCGGTCACACACGTCCTGCTGTGGATCACGAAGCTCAGCGGCGGGGGCGACAGCCACGTCAGCGAGATCGACGAGGTGCGTTTCCTCCGCGCCGGCTCCTGATCGACACCATTTCTCCGAAACGCCCACGGCACGCGGGGAGCCCCACCTACTCTCCGCCTCATGTGCTCCCCGGCCCCGACGGATGCGGAGCTGCTCGCCGCGCACCGGGCGGGTGACCGCCACGCGTTCACGGAGTTGGCGGCGCGTTATCGCTCCCGCCTGTGGGGGTTGGCGCTCCACACGCTGCACCACCCGGAGGACGCCGCTGACGCCGTGCAGGAGACCCTCGTGGCTGCGTACCGGCGGGCCGGGTCGTACCGGGGCGACGCTTCGGTGCGCACCTGGCTGCACCGGATCCTCCTCAACACCTGCATCGACCGCATCCGGCACGAGCGCAGGCGCACCACTGTCCCACTTCCGGACCGCGACCTGCAGGCCGGGCACTCCGACCTCGCCACCGAACTGGTCACCCGGCTGGCCGTCGACGCGGCACTCGCGGCACTGCCCGTCGACCAGCGGGTGGCGGTGGTGCTGGTGGACGTCCAGGGTTGGCCCCTGGTGGAGGTCGCCGAACTTCTGGAGGTACCGGTGGGCACGGTGAAGAGCCGCTGCGCGCGGGGACGCGCACGCCTGGCGGTGCTGCTCGGACACCTGCGGGAGGACGACCGATGACGGCGGAACGCCCGGACCTCGCACTGCTCGCGGACCTCGACGCAGGGCTGTTCGATCCCGCCCGGGCGGCGCAGGCGCGTGCGGCGGCGGCCACGAACCCCCGCTCAGCCACGATCCTGAGCGCGCTCGCAGCCACCCGCGCCGAGCTGGCCTCCGTGCCCACCCCAGCCGTGCCGCCGGAGATCGCCGCTCGTTGGGCAGCGGCCCTGGAGAGGGAGGCTGCGTCTGCCGGCGAACGCTCTGCCGGCATCGACCCTGTCGAAGCCGGACCGTGCCCGACCGGTACCTCCGGTGATCCGGCAGACGTACGCGCCCCGGCCCGGCCGCGCCGGGGCGCACGGCCATCGCACCGTGCGGGGTCGTGCGGGCCGCCGGGTGCCCGGCCGAGCTTGCGCACGCCACTGCGCGCCGCCGGCGCCGCACTCGTGCTCGCCGCACTCGTCATCGCTTGCGTGCTGTGGCCCCGGTCAGCCCCGCTGCCGTCGCTCGATCGGGTGAACCTGGCCGCCGCCGCACGGGCGGCGATCGGCACCACTGACGTCGGGGAGCTGGCCGATGCCGACCGACGCGCCGGGTGCCTGATGGCCGTCGCTCCGGCCGTACCGCCCGCCGCGCCGCTCCTGGGAGGACGCCGGGTCGAACTCGACAGCCGCGAGGCGGTACTGCTCGTGCTCGCCAGCGGGCGGTTGGGCACCTTCCACGTCGTGGTCGTCGACCCCGGCTGTGGGCCTGCCGGCGGCACCCTCCTCGCGTCGGGTGTCATCGGTGGGTGATGTCACTCACCCCGAATCGGGCGTCCGGTAGCAGTCGGAATGCCCGTCCCTGGGATCGTGTTATCAAGCGAAGACGACAGGGGAGGACGGGCGCCAGTGAACACCGACGAGGTGCGCGAGCTCATCATCATCGGGTCGGGGCCGGCCGGGTACACCGCGGCGGTCTACGCGGCCCGCGCACAGCTGCATCCGCTGGTCTTCGAGGGCACGCAGTTCGGCGGCGCCCTGATGACCACCACCGAGGTCGAGAACTACCCCGGCTTCAAGGACGGCATCCTCGGCCCCGAGCTCATGGAGCAGATGCGCGAGCAGGCCGTGCGGTTCGGTGCGGAGCTGCGCTCCGAGGACGTCGAGCAGGTGTCGCTGGAGGGCGAGGTCAAGACGGTCGTCGCGAACGGCGTCACCTACCGCTCCCGCGCCGTGATCCTGGCGATGGGTGCGGCCGCTCGGTACCTGCACGTCCCCGGTGAGCAGCTGTTGCTGGGACGGGGGGTCAGCTCCTGTGCCACGTGCGACGGCTTCTTCTTCCGCGACAAGGACATCGCCGTGATCGGCGGCGGTGACTCGGCGATGGAGGAGGCCACCTTCCTCACCCGGTTCGCCAAGTCGGTGACGGTCGTGCACCGACGTGACGAGTTCCGGGCCTCCCGGATCATGCTGGAGCGCGCGAAGAGCGACCCCAAGATGCGCTGGCGCACCAACGCCGAGGTCGTCGAGGTGATCGGCGAGAACAGCGTGTCCGGTCTGAAGCTGCGCGACCGCACCACCGGCGAGGAGTCCGTGCTCGACGTCTCCGGGATGTTCGTCGCGATCGGGCACGACCCGCGCAGCGAGCTCGTCCGCGGCGTGCTCCCCACCGACGACGCCGGCTACGTGAAGGTCGACGCGCCCAGCACGCGAACCGCGATCCCCGGCGTGTTCGCCGCGGGTGACCTCGTCGACCACACCTACCGGCAGGCAGTCACCGCGGCAGGCTCGGGTTGCGCGGCCGCGATCGATGCCGAGCGCTGGCTTGCCGACGGCCCCGTGCCGAGCGAACTCGCAGGCGGGGGTTACGGGCAGGTGTCGGAGCAGGTCGCTGCCGTCACCGGCTGACTCGATTTCACCAGCTCTTTCCGACGAACGGAGATCACAAATGGCCAACACCGTCAACGTCACCGACGACAGTTTCGACGCGGACGTCCTCAAGAGCGACAAGACGGTCGTCGTCGACTTCTGGGCGACGTGGTGCGGTCCGTGCAAGATGGTTGCCCCGGTCCTCGACGAGATCGCCGGTGAGAACAAGGACAAGCTGACGGTGGCCAAGCTGGACATCGACGCCAACCCGTCGACGGCACGCGACTACCAGGTGATGTCGATTCCCACCATGATCGTCTTCCAGGACGGCAAGCCGGTCAAGCAGATCGTGGGCGCCAAGCCCAAGGCTGCGCTGCTCTCCGATCTCGCCGACTACCTGGGCTGAACCAGGCGATCCATCCACGACAAGTACCCCGCTTCCGACTCTCGGAAGCGGGGTACTTGTCTATCACGACACAAGCATGGTCCGACACGGCCCGCCGTCCCCCTTCTGTGAAGCAGCAGGGCACAATGAGCGACGGCCCCAGCACCGCAGCGGCGGTGCGCGACGAACGAGCGAGGAGTGCATGCAGCTGCTGCGCCGAGGTGACAGCGGTCCGGCCGTCGTCGAGATCCGGTCCACGCTGCGACGGTTCGGCCTGCTCGGAGACGGTGCGGGCGGCCCGGGGGACGACCGCTTCGACGACCCCGTCGAGCAGGCCGTACGCGCGTTCCAGCAACAGCGGGGCCTGATCACCGACGGGATCGTCGGGCCGGCCACCTACCGCGCGCTGCGTGAGGCCGGATGGAGCCTCGGCGACCGGATGCTCGCCCTGATGATCTCCGCACCGATGAGCGGGGACGACGTCGTCGCTCTCCAGGAGCGGCTGCTCGAGCTCGGGTACGACCCCGGGCGTCCCGGTGGCGTGTTCGACGAGCAGACCGAGGCCGCTCTGCGGAAGTTTCAGCGCGAGTACGGGCTCGTGCCCGACGGGCTCTGTGGGCCCGCCACCTTGCGCTCGTTGCGTCAGCTCGGTCGCAAGGTCACGGGGGGGCGCCCGCACCTGCTCCGCGAACAGGAGCTCCTGCGGCAGGCCGGGCCGCGACTGCGGGGCAAGCGGATCGTGGTCGACCCGGGCCACGGCGGTCCCGAACGGGGCATCGTTGCCTCAGGCGTCGCGGAGGCCGACCTGATGTGGGACCTCGCCCGGCGGCTCGTAGGCCGGATGACTGCCACGGGCATGGACGCCATGCTGTCGCGCCAGGAGGACACCTGCCCGGCCGAGACCGAGCGCGCCGCGTTCGCCAACAGTGCAGGCGCCGATCTCGTGCTGTCCCTGCACACCGACGCCAACCACAGCATGCATGCGCAAGGCCTGGCCACGTTCCACTTCGGCAACGGTTCGGGCGCCACGTCCACGGTCGGTGAAGCACTGGCCGGCTTCATCCAGCGCGAGCTGCTCACGCGCACCGCGATGCACGACTGCCGCACGCAGGGCCGCACCTGGGAGCTGTTGCGGCTGACGCGGATGCCCACCGTCCGCGTGGAGATCGGCTACCTCTCCCACATCGGTGACCGCAGGCGACTGCTGGACCCCGCCTTCCGGGACGTGGTCGCCGAAGGCATCCTGGTCGCTGTCAAGCGGCTCTACCTGCTCGGGCAGGACGATCAGCCGACCGGAACGTTCACGTTCTCCGATGTACTGGCCCGTGAGATGGAGCGCGGCGGCGCGCAAGCCATCTGACCGGTGTGGTCGCCGCAGGCCCGCAGCGTCCCGTACAGGGCGCTCGGAACCGGCCGGAGAGCGCCGTTCAGGTGCTGCTCGGTACCTGGCGGTAGGACCTACCGGCGACGTCGCTGGTCTGCATCGGGATGGTGATGGTGCCGAGCAGCTGCTCCAACGCGGCCTCGACGTCCTCCTTCCAGGTCATCGCGGAGCGCAGCTCCATCCGCAGCCGCGGGTACCGGGGGTGCGGCCGGATGGTCTTGAATCCGACGCCCCGGAGGAAGTCGGCGGGAACGAGGCAGCCGGGCTCGGTGCCGGGACGCTGCTCCCCGAACACCTCGATCGCCTTGACGCCCCGCCGGGTGAGGTCTTTCACGACGGCCTGCGCCAGCATCCGGCCCAACCCCTCGCCGGCGAACTCCGGCATCACCTGCATGGTGGTGAGCAGCACCGCATCCGCACTGACCGGGCCGGTGGGCATCTCCGCGGCACGCGGCACCGCCGAGGGGGGTGCGTAGATCACGTAGCCCGCGGGGACTCCGTCCATGTGCACGATCCGGCCGCACGAGCCCCACTCGAGTAGCACCTCGGAGACCCAGGCCTCCTTCTCGAGCTCGGTGGACCCGAAGTCCGCCGCCTGCTTGCCCAGATGCTCGGACAACTCCCAGAACACACACCGACGACAGCGCTTGGGCAAATCGTCCAGATTGTCCAGAGTGAGGGCCGCCACGTGCCAGGACAAGAGCAACCTCCGGCGGCAAGATCATGATCGGAACGCCGCCGCCCCTCGCGCCGACTCCTCGACGATAGATCGATCCAGCAAGGAACGACACCCCGAGTACTGCGACTGGTGTGTCACCGACGACGAACTGAAGGTTGTTCCCCCATCCCGGTTACACTCGATCGGCTCACGCTGCTTGATCGGCGTCCCCGTTGCCGAGGAATCCCTAGGAGGATCCAACCGTGCCGCAGTCGGCCATGCCCCCGTCGTCACGACCGTCCGGCACCGACGCGGCAGCAGCGGCGGCACTGACCGTCCCCGTGGTGCCCACCGAGCGCTTCGCCGCGCGCACCTCCGGCATGACTGCCTCGGAGATCCGCGCGCTGTTCGCGGTGGCCAGCAGGCCCGAGGTCGTCTCACTGGCCGGCGGAATGCCGAACCTCGCCGCGCTGCCGCTCGGTGCGCTGGCGGCCGAGGTGGCCGACCTGGTCGCCAGCGAGGGCGAGGTGGCTCTCCAGTACGGCTCGGCGCAGGGCGTGCCCGCGCTGCGGGAGCAGATCTGCGAGGTGATGGCCCTCGAGGGCATCCGCGCCGACCCGGACGATGTCGTGGTCACCGTCGGCTCGCAGATGGCGCTGGACCTCGTCACGCGCATCTTCTGCGACCCCGGCGACGTCGTGCTCGCCGAAGGCCCGTCCTATGTCGGGGCGCTCGGCAGCTTCGCCGCCTACCAGGCGCGTGTCGTACACGTCGCGATGGACGAGCACGGTCTGGTGCCCGAACTGCTGCGCGATGCGCTGCGCACGCTCGCGGCCCAGGGGATCACCCCCAAGTTCCTCTATACGATCCCGAACTTCCACAACCCGGCGGGCGTCACCCTCGCGGTCGAGCGGCGGGCCGAGGTGCTGGAGATCTGCGCATCCCACGGCGTCGGCGTCGTGGAGGACAACCCGTACGGGCTGCTCGGCTTCAGTGGTCGCATCTACCCTGCCCTGCGCTCGCTCGACCGTGACGTCGTCTACCTCGGGTCGTTCTCCAAGACGTTCGCCTCCGGGTTGCGCGTGGGGTGGGCGCTGGTCCCGCCCGCGGTGCGCGACCGGCTGGTGCTGGCTGCGGAGTCCGCCACCCTCTGCCCGCCGAGTTTCACCCAGATGCTCGTGTCGCGCTACCTCGCCGGCCACGACTGGCTCAGCCAGATCAAGTCCTTCACCGAGGCGTACCGCGACCGGCGCGATGCATTGCTGCACGCCCTCGAGACATATCTTCCCGACGGTTGCACGTGGAACGTTCCCGATGGTGGCTTCTACGTCTGGCTGACGGTGCCCGAGGGCGTCGACACCAAGGCGATGCTGCCGCGAGCGGTCACAGCCCGCGTCGCCTACGCATCCGGCACGGGCTTCTACGCCGACGGCTTCGGCAGCCGGCAGCTGCGGTTGTCGTACTGCTACCCCACGCCAGAACGCATCGTCGAAGGGGTGCGCAGGCTCGCCGGCGTGCTCGAGGCGGAGCTGGACGTCATGCGCACGTTCGGCACGCCGGCCCGGCCCTCGCTCGGTCCGGCACCGGCCCGCAACGGCCCCCAGACCCCAAGCCCCCACACCCCCTGACCCACCCCGCGAGTCGCCCAAAAACCGCCCGCGAGTCGCCCGATCTCGCCCCGCGAGTCGCCCCGGAAATCGCCCCCAAGTCGCCTGATCCCCCACATTCGCCCGGAACCGTGCCGAGACGCCGGTTCTCGCCCACGAGCCGCGTCATCCCCTCCCGGAAGTCACCGGCCCGCAACCGGTGCTGCCGAGCGGCAGCGTCTCGCCTGGCAGAGGAGTTAGTCCGCCTGTCGTCCTGGCCGGGGAATCGAGCGGTTGGTCGGCGGACCGCTGCGGCGTGACCTGTGGCCCTGACCGCTGCCTGACCGGCCGCTGGTCGAGCCGACGCCGCAGTCGTGATCGCCGTACCGCAGAATGCGGCCGTGAACGAACGAACAGTGGCGGTGCTGGCCGGAGGCCTGTCCCACGAACGCGAGGTCTCACTCCGATCCGGACGGCGATTGGCCGCAGCCCTGCGCGAGGCGGGCGCGTCGGTGCGGGAGTGGGACGTCGACGCCGCGCTCGTCGAGCGGCTGCGGACCGACCCGCCCAACGCCGTGGCCATCGCGTTGCACGGCGGCGAGGGGGAGAACGGCTCGGTGCAAGCGGTGCTCGAACTGCTCGGAGTGCCGTTCGTCGGGACGTCGGCGCCGGCCTGCCGGCGCGCCTGGGACAAGCCGACCGCGAAGGCAGAGTTGGCCCGTGCCGGACTCCACACGCCAGACTGGGTCGCGCTTCCGCACACGACCTTCCGCGCGCTCGGGGCGCAGGCGGTGCTGGATGCGATGGTCGACCGGCTCGGGCTGCCCCTGATGCTGAAGCCCGACCAGGGCGGCTCGGCGCTGGGCGCACAGGTGGTGACGGAACGGGCGGAGCTGCCCGCCGCAATGGTCAGCTGCCTCGCCTACGCCGACACGGTCCTGGCGGAGCGCTTCGTGGCCGGTACAGAGGTTGCGGTCACGGTTGTGCACGACGGCGAGGAACCGCGGGCGCTGCCGCCGGTCGAGGTCCACGCTGCAGGCGGCGTCTATGACTACACGGCGCGCTACACACCCGGCGCTGCGACGTTCTACTGTCCCGCACGCCTGGACGCGACGACGCTGGCCATCCTGGCGGACACTGCCCTGGCCGCGCACCAGCTTCTGGGTCTGCGCGACGTGTCCCGTACCGACGCAGTCGTCGACGCCGACGGTCGGGTGCAGATCCTCGAGGTGAACGTCTCGCCCGGCCTCACTGAGACGTCGCTGCTGCCGACCGCCGTGCGGGCTGCAGGGATGAAGCTTGGCGACCTCTACGGCGCGCTCGTGGAGCGAGCGGTTGCCCGCGGCTGACTGTTTCACGTGAAACGCGGCAGTCGTGTTTCACGTGAAACACCACCGCGGACTCACCCTTCGACGGAGCGATTCATCAGCTTCGCGATCCGCTCGAGATCCTCGACGGACCCGAACTCCACGACGATGCGTCCCTTGCGCTGACCCAGCTCGACCTTCACGCGCGTATCGAAGGTGTCGGAGAGTCGCTCCGCGAGGTTCTGCAGGCCGGGTGCCTGCATCGGCTTGCGACGGGCCTGCTTCGCCGATGCGGGCGCCTCACGACGCAGGAGGACGACCGCTTCCTCGGTGGCCCGCACGGACATGCCCTCGGCCACGATCTTCGCGGCGAGCTCCTCCTGCCGGCCTACATCGTCCAGCCCGAGCAACGCCCGGGCGTGACCAGCAGACAGAACCCCGGCAGCGACGCGACGCTGCACCGACACCGGCAGCTTGAGCAGCCGGATCGTGTTCGTGACGACCGGCCGGCTGCGGCCCAACCGGTCGGCGAGCTCGGTGTGCGTGACGCCGAACTCCGCGAGCAGTTGCTCGTAGGCCGCTGCTTCGTCGAGCGGGTTCAGCTGGACGCGGTGGATGTTCTCGAGCAGCGCGTCGCGCAGCATCGCGTCGTCGCCCGTGTACCGGACGATGGCAGGCAGGCGCGTCAGGCCGGCCCGCTGTGCGGCGCGC
>JAODNO010000330.1 GCA_025465235.1 Pseudonocardia sp. | reverse complement strand
GACGACCGCGAGCACCACCGGCGCGCACGCCACCGCGACGCCGAGCACCGCGGGCTCGGCGTGGGCCGAGCCGCGGATCAGCGCGACGTTGAACAGCACCAGGCCGGTCGCCGCGACGCCGAGCAGCCAGCACCACTCGGTTCCGCGGGGGACCTCGATCCGGCGCCCGGTGAGCCTCGCCAGCAGGAGCAGCAGGAGGCAGGCCACGGCGTACCGCACGGCCTGCGCGGTGAACAACGGAGCGTCGGCCAGCACGCCGGACACGGCGACGCTGCCGCCGACGCAGGTCATTCCCAGCGCGCCGGCGCCCAGGGCGGTACGAGCGGGGGGAGCTGTCCTCGAGCGGTTCCTCACCAGGACACGCTGCGTGCCCTATGGTCCTATCAACAGGACCAAGAACCGACCATGCGAGAGGGCCATGGTTGTCGGCGCGGACTTCCTCCAGCTCGACCCGGGCGCCGTGCCGCGAGGAAGCCTCACCTCATGGCTCGTGGATGCGCTGCGCGCTGCTATCGCGGACGGCCGGCTGGCGGTCGGCACGCGGCTACCGGCGTCCCGGGTGCTCGCGGCCGACCTCGCCGTCTCGCGCGGCGTGGTTGTCGCGGCCTACCAGGTGCTGTTCGACGATGGGCTGATCCGAGCCGATGGCGCGCGTGGCACGACTGTGGCCGCCGCGCCACCGCGGGCGGAGGTGCTTCCGGCCGGTCGCGCCGACCCCTGGGCCGGGATCGACCTGTCGCCCGGGGTGCCGGACCTGTCCGCGTTCCCGCGTGCCGCGTGGCTGCGTGCCGAGCGCACGGTGCTGGCCAGTGCCGCGGCGGCCGACCTCGGCTACGGCGACCCGCGGGGCAATGCGGTGCTGCGGCACGAGCTCGCGGGCTGGCTGGGGCGAGTGCGCGGGGTCAGGGCTGGCGCCGAGGACCTGGTCGTCGTGGCGGGGGTCGCCCAGGGGCTCGGGCTGCTGGCGCAGCTGCTCGCCGGCGCGAGGGTCGGGATCGAGGACCCGGGCTCGCGGGGGACCAGGGAGCAGCTGGCGTACTGGGGGGTGGAACCGGTGCCCGTCCCGGTGGACGCGGACGGCCTGGACGTGGAGGCGCTCGCGCGCAGCGGGGTGCCCGTCGTGCTCGTGACGCCCGCGCACCACTTCCCGACCGGGGTCGTGCTCGCGCCGCACCGGCGGCGTGCGCTGCTCGAGTGGGCGGCAGGGGGCGGGCTCGTCGTGGAGGACGACTACGACGCCGAGCACCGCTACGACCGTGCACCCGTTTCCGCGCTCCAGGGCCTCGCCCCGGACCGGGTCGTCCATACCGGCAGCGTGTCCAAGTCCCTTGCCCCCGGGCTCCGGCTGGGCTGGCTGGTCGCACCCCGCGCGCTGCAGCCGGAGCTCGCGCGGCGCAAGCGGATGACCGACCTCGGCAACGCCGCGCTGCCGCAGCTCGTGCTCGCGCAGCTGATCGCGTCGGGCGAGCTGGAGCGGCACCTGCGCCGCGTCCGGCCCCGCCAGCGCGCCCGCCGGGACGCGATGCTCGACGCGCTGCGCCGTCACCTGCCGGATGCCCGCGTGCAGGGGGTGGCGGCCGGGCTGCACCTGTTGGTGACGTTCCCACCCGGCGCGGACGACCGCGAGCTCGCCGAGCGTGCCCGGGACGCCGGTGTGCTGGTGCAGCCGCTGTCATGGCATCGGGTCGGCGACGGTCCACCGGGTCTCGTCCTGGGCTACGCGGCCCACTCGCCGGACCGGATCCGCGACGCCGTCGCCCGGCTCGGGGCGTCGATGCGCCGCCCGTCCGGCGTCCGTCAGCCGGTGGTGCCGAAGCGCAACACGGATCGGGAGCGGTAGACGTCGCCGGGGCGCAGGACCGTCGACGGGAAGTCCGGCCGGTTGGGGGAGTCGGGGAAGGCCTGCGGCTCCAGGCAGAACGCGTCCCCCTGCCGGGCGGTGGTGCCGTCGCGGAGCACGAGCGACCCGTCCAACATGTTGCCCGTGTAGAACTGCACACCCGGCTGGTCGGTGCGCACCTCGAGCGTCCGCCCGGTGCGGGGCTCCAGGACACGCGCGGCGTGGCGCAGTCCGTCGGTGCCCGGCTCGCCGTCGATCACGTAGGTGTGGTCGTAGCCGCGGGCCGCCCGCAGCTGGGGGTGGCCCTCGCGCAGCCGCGCGCCGATCCGCACCGGCGCGCGCAGGTCGAACGGGGTCCCGGCGACGGCCGCGGGCGGACCGGACGGGATGAGGTGCTCGTCGACCGGCAGGAAGTGCGACGCCGCGAGCTGCACCTCGTGGTCCTCGACGGTGCCGGCCCCGCCGAGATTCCAGTACGCATGGTTGGTCATGTTGATCACCGTCGGGGCGTCGGTGCGGGCCTCGTGCTCGATGCGCAGCTCCGCCCCGTCGACCGCGTAGGTGACGGCAACCTCCACGGTGCCCGGAAAGCCGTTCTCGCCGTCCGGGCTGGTGCGCCGCAGCGTCACCGATGCGTCGCGGGGGTCGGCGCGGTTCCACGGGACGGCGTCGAAGGCGACAGGGCCACCGTGCAAGGCAGCGGCTGGCTCGTTGAGCGGGATCCGGTGCTCCCTGCCGTCGAGAGTGAACGTGCCTCCCGCGATCCGGTTGGCGTACCGGCCCACGCAGGCGCCGAGATAGGCACCGTCGCGCCGGTAGGCGTCCTCGTCGGCCAGGCCGAGCGCAACGTCCGCCCACCGGCCATCGCGGTCGGGGGTGCGGACCGCCACGATCCGGGCGCCGTGGGCGATCATGCCCACCTCCAGTGCAGTACTGCGCAGCCAGGTCACGTCCATGGTCGGCCATGCTGCCGGAGCCGTGCCGGGACGAGCGCCGGGGGCCGCGGGGTGACACGCTGTGGCCCCATGAGCGACGAGCAATGGTTCTACTGCCTCAAGCACGGCACGGTCGAGCCGGCGGAGGGGTGCCGCGCGGCCGACCGACTCGGCCCCTACCCCGACCGGGAGACGGCGGCGCGAGCACTCGACATCGCGCGCGAGCGCACCGAGGCCGCGGACCGCGCCGACCGCGAGTGGGCCGAGCGGGGGGCTCGTGACAGCGAGGCGGACTGACCGCCCGAGCGGATCACCCCGGCAGCTCACTGCGGCGCCGGGACCGGTGCGCGACCCCCACCCACGAGACCAGCACCAGTGCCGCCACCAGCAGCTGCGCCGCGACGAGGCTGTCGGCGGGGTACACCACGCCGGTCAGGTAGGTGTCGACGAAGCCGCGCGGAAGGCCCTGCTCACCCGCGCGGCGCCGGGCCTCGTCCTCCCATGCGGTGAGCGGGCAGGCCATGCCGACGGTCGCGCTGAGCAGGCCCCAGGCCACCGCGGCGGCGTGTGGCACCACCAGCCACCGGCGGCGCCAGGCGAGGAACCCACCCAGCGCGACGTAGAGCAGGAACCCGAAGTGGGCCAGCATCACCAGGTCGGCGAGCAGCTGGTAACCCATCCACCGAGGATGCCAGGAGATACGGTTCAGCAGCCTGCGCGGCACCCGCGCTCGGAGAGCGCGTCGAAGAGGACCCCGCTGATGTCCTGCGGGTCGTCGGCCTCGTAGAACCGGCCGCCGGTCGCCCGCGCGATCTGGCGCAGCGCCTCCCTGTCGGCGCCCGGTCCCAACCCGATCGCGATCACCGGAACCGGCCGGGCCGGGTCGGCCTCGGCCACCAGTGTCTGCAGCGCGGTGGGTAGGTCGATCTTGTCGCTCGCCTCGTCGTCCCCGTCGGTGACGAGCACCACCGTGTTCGAACTCCCCTGTTCGTAGTCGCTGCGGACGGCCCTGGTGGCGGCCACCACCGTGTCGTAGAGGGCGGTCCCGCCGCCCAGCCGGTCGGGGAGCGTGTTGGTGGCGGCGGTGAGCGCGGCGCGTCGGGACGCCGCCCCCGCCACCGGCTCGGTCAACGGGCCGATCGGCACGAGCTCCTGCCAGGGCGTCCGCGGCGGCGGGCGCGACGAGAACGCCCACAGCCCCACCGACGCCGTGTCCGGGAACAGGTCCAGACCGGACTGCGCCGCCGCCGCGGTGAGGGTGATCCGGTCGCTGTTGCCCGCGCGCGCCGCCATCGAGCCGGACACGTCGATCGCGGCCAGCACCTGGCTGCGCAGGGTGAGCGAGGTCCA
>JAODNO010000328.1 GCA_025465235.1 Pseudonocardia sp. | reverse complement strand
GAGCCCGGGGCCGCTTGCCGCGATTTCGTCCGGCCGGATAAAGGAATCGTGGGGAGTCCGCCCCGTTGCGGACTGCGATGTCGATCACCCTGCCCGTGGGTGAGACGTCAACGCGCACACCTTGATGGTTAATGCCCGGCTCAGCCGATACGTCCGACCCCCGGAACGGGACAAGGAACAGCAATTGGCCGGACATTTACATTTACGTGATGCTCCAGCGACAAATCCCCGCTGAATGTACTGAATCGGGGGGAATCACCGGGGCGACCCCGAGATCCGCGTCACAAGTTCCCAGGCGCTTTGATTTGCGGGAGCCGGTCTCTATAGCGTCACTAGCGACGTGGCCGTGGTGCACAGCACGCGACGAAGGGGGGCGACGTGGACGGAGCACGCTGGCCCCGTCGCGTCCCGCTCGTCCGGCGCCACCACGTCGACCTGTGCCGTACCAGCACCGCCCTGTGTCCGCGCTGACCAGCCGCACTGACCAGCGGCGCTGACCGCTCGCGCCGATCACCGCAGAGATCCACTTTCGCACGGCGCCGTCGATCGTCGCCGGTGCCGCGTCCCGTCCTTGGAGATCCCCATGCGCTCCCCTGCGCTGTCCCGCCGCCTCCTGCTGCGCTCCGCCCTTGGCGCGGGCGCACTCGCGGGGCTCGGCCCCCTGCTCGCCGCGTGCGGCGGGGGCGGATCCGGTTCCACACTGGCCGCCGGAGCTCCCGCCGACCTCACCGGCACCACGATCCGCGCGATGGTGAACCAGCCCCACGTCCTCGCGTTCACCCAGCTGCTCGCCCCGGCGTTCGAGAAGCAGTTCGGCGGGAAGCTCGAGACCACCGCCATCCCCTACGACCAGCTGACGAGCCAGCAGATCCTGGACGTGCAGGGCGGGGCGGGCCAGTTCGACGTCTTCGACTACTTCTACTTCGGCCTCGGCGCGCTCGTCGACGCCGGGGCGCTGGTCGACCTCACCGACTACATCGCGGGCAACCCGGCCATCGACGCCGCAGACTTCCTCCCCTCGGTCTACGACCCGTACACGCTGCTCGACGGGCGCCGCTACGGCATCCCGTTCGACGGGGACACCCACGTCCTCTACTACAACCGCGCGATCTTCGACTCCTACGGGCTCGCCCCGCCCTCGACGTGGGACGAGTACGACGCCGCGGCGCGCCGGATCACCGAGGGGAGCGGCCGGAGCGTCTACGGCGCTGTCGTCGAGGGCCAGCAGGTGCCGATGATCCTGGGCTGCTCGTTCATCAACAGGCTTGCCGGGTACGGCGGTTCGCTCGTCGGGCCGGACGGCGCCCCGACCCTCACCTCCGACGCCGCCGTCGCCGCGCTGCAGCACCTCGTCGACGTCGCGCCCTACGCCCTGCCGACGCCGTTGCAGGTCGGCTTCGACCAGGCCAACTCGGCGTTCCTCTCCGGTCAGGCGGCGATGCTCGACACCTGGACCGATCTCGGCCTGAAGGCGCAGGACCCGGCCAGCTCGAAGATCGTCGACAAGTGGGGCGTGGTTCCGCTGCCCGTCGGGGGCAGCAACACCGAGCACCGCACCGCGCTCGACGCCGGCTTCGGGCTCGGCGTCTCGACGGCTGCGGCGGACCAGGCGAAAGCAGCCGCGTTCATCGCCTGGGCCACTGATCCCGTCCGCAACCTGCTGCTGGCGAGCACTGCGGGCTCGGGCATCGACCCGGCCCGCCGCAGCACCCTGCTTTCGCCCGACTACGCGAAGGTCAGCGCCCCCGCCACCGACGTCATCCGCGCCGGCCTGGAGGGCAATCCCCTCGTCTGGCCCAAGGACAAGAACGCGCCGAAGCTGCTGCAGGACCTCGTCGACCAGCTCGCCCTCGCCATCAACGGCAGCCAGACCCCGGCGCAGTCGCTCGCCAACGCGCAGGCGGGCTGGGAGCGGGCGACGTCATGACGTCCGCGACGGCGGCCCCCGGGAGGGCGGCACAGCGGGGAACCGGGCCACCCGACGAGCAGGACCACAGGCCCGACCCGGCGCGTCCACGCCGGGCGGCCGGGCGTGTGCCGCTGTGGTTGGCCGCGCCGGCGATCGTGTCGCTGCTCGTCACCGCCGCCTACCCGGCCGTGGCAGGGATCGCGCTGGCGTTCACCGACTCCTCGCTCGCCCGGCCGCTGCGGGAGTTCGCGGGCTTCGACAACTTCGTGGCCGCGGCCGAGTCGGTCGCGTTCGGCGGGTCGCTGCTGCGCTCAGCCTTGTTCGCCGTGCTCGCCACGGCGCTGAGCGTCACCGCGGGCGTCGCCGCGGCCCTCGCGCTGCACGCCCGCGGCGGCCGGTTCGGGCTCCTCGGCGCGGTGCTCCTGCTGCCGATGGTGACGCCGCCGGTGTCGGTGGGCGTGGCGTGGAAGCTGCTGCTCGCCCCTGTCGGCGGGGCGTTCACGGGGCTGTGGGACGCGCTCGGCATCTCCGGGTTCAACCCTCTCGGGTCGGGCCCGGGCGCGTTCTCGACGCTCGTGCTCATTCACGCCTGGCAGTGGACACCGCTGGTGACGCTGCTCGTGTTCGCCGCCCTGCTCGGTGTGCCGGCGGAGCTGCGCGAGGCGGCGGCACTCGACGGGGCCGGGTGGTGGCAGACGCTCCGGTCGGTGGTCGCACCGGTGGTGGCGCCCACGGTGGTGGCCGCGGCCATGCTTGAGCTGGTGCTCGCGTTCAAGGTGTTCGACCTGGTCGCCGTGGTCACGGCGGGCGGGCCGGGCGTCTCGACGATCCTGGCGAGCTTCGAGGTGTTCCGCACCGCGTTCCGCGGCAGCTTCGAGGTCGGAACCGCGGCGGCCGAGACCCTCGTCCTCGGCCTGCTCGTCGGGCTGGTCCTCGCAGCGGTCGGGCTCCTGGCCCGGCGCGTCCCGGGGAGCGACGAATGACCTCGGTGCCGACGCTGCGGGCCCTCGTCTCCCGCGGGCTGCTCGCGGTGGCCGCGATGCTCGCCGTGCTGCCCGTGCTGTTCCTCGTGTCGCTGTCCCTACGCGGCACCGACGACGTGCAGAACGGCGGCTGGCTGCCCGAGCGCCTGCTGTGGGCCAACTGGCCCGCGGCGTTCGAGACGGTGCCGTTGGCGCGGATGCTCGCGAACTCGTGGCTCGTCGCGGTGGGTGCGACGCTGCTCACCGCGGTGATCGCCGTGCCGACCGCGTACGTGACGGCGCGGGCGGGCCGGCGCGGGAAGCGGCTGTACTCGGTGCTGCTCGCCGCGTACTGCGCCCCTCCGGTCGTCGCGGTGCTCCCGCTGTACTTCCTGCTCAAGAGCGTCGACCTGACCAACTCGACGATCGGGCTCGCGCTGGTCAACGGGCTGGCGAACGTGCCCGTGGCCGTGTGGCTGCTCGACGGGTTCGTCCGCAGGGTGCCGGTCGAGGTCGAGGAGGCGGCCTGGGTGGACGGCCTCTCCGTCGCGTCCGGGCTGCGCCGGATCGTTTTCCCGCTCATCACGCCAGGGCTGGTCGCCGCGTCGCTTGTGTGCTTCTTCCTCGCCTACAACGAGTTCCTGTTCGCGGTCTCGTTCTCCCAGTCCGCGGCCTCGCAGACGCTCACGGTCGGGCTGTCGCTGTTCCAGGGCGACCGGACCGTGCAGTTCGGGCAGCAGGCGGCGGCGTCCCTCGTCGCGATCGTGCCCGTGTACGTGCTCGCCGTGCTCGCCCAGCGCTCGCTGGTGGCCGGCCTGTCCCAGGGAGCCGTGAAGTAATGACACGCCGGATCCATCTCAACGCCTTCGACATGACGTGCGCCGGACACCAGTCCCCCGGGCTGTGGCGCCATCCCGAGGACCAGTCGCATCGCTACCGGGACCTGCGGTACTGGACCGACCTCGCGCAGCTGCTCGAGCGCGGCGGGTTCACGAGCCTGTTCATCGCCGACGTCCTCGGCCTCTACGACGTGTACCGCGCCGGCCCTGAACCCGCGATCCGCGACGGCATCCAGGTGCCGGTCGGCGACCCGACGCTCGCCGTGCCGGCTATGGCCGCCGTCACCGAGCACCTCGGTTTCGGGGTGACCGTGTCGCTCACCTACGAGAAGCCCTACGCCTTCGCGCGCCGATTCGCCACGCTCGATCACTACACGGGCGGCCGGATCGCCTGGAACGTGGTGACGTCCTACCTCGAGTCCGCCGCCCGCAACCTCGGGCTGGAGCACCAGGTGCCCCACGACGAGCGCTACGAGGTGGCCGAGGAGTTCATGGAGGTCGTCTACAAGCTGTGGGAGGGCAGCTGGGAGGACGACGCCGTGCAACTCGACCGCGCGGCGGGCGTCTATGCCGACCCGGCGAAGGTGCACCCGATCGGCCACCACGGCCGCTACTTCGACGTGCCCGGCATCGGGCTCACCGAACCGTCTCCGCAGCGCAGCCCGGTGATCTTCCAGGCCGGAGCCTCCCCGCGCGGACGCCGGTTCGCCGCCGCGCACGCCGAGGGGATCTTCACCACCGCCACGAGCCCGGAGATCCTGCGCCGGTCGATCGCCGCCACGCGGGCGAGCGCGGCCGAGATCGGCCGGGACCCGCGGTCGGTCAAGTTCTTCTCGCTGATGACGGTGATCACCGCGCCCACCGACGAGGAGGCGCAGGCCAAGTATCGGGACTACGCCCGTTACGTCAGCCTGGAGGGCGCCCTCACCCTCTACGGGGGCTGGAGCGGCCTCGACCTCTCCCGGATGGATCCCGACGAGCCGCTGCGCTACGCCGAGACCGAGGCCGTGCGCAGTGCGGTCGAGGCCTTCACCACGGTCGACCCGGACCGGGATTGGACGCCCCGCGACATCGCCGAGTGGATCGGCATCGGCGGGATGGGCGTGGTGGTCGTGGGCAGCCCCTCGACAGTCGCCGACGAGATGCAGCGCTGGGTCGACGTCGCCGACGTGGACGGGTTCAACCTCGCCTACGCCATCACCCCGGGCACGTTCGTCGACCTCGTCGAGCTCGTGGTGCCCGAGCTGCGACGGCGCGGGATGGTCCCCGCCGGCTACGCGGGCAGCACGTTGCGCGAAGAGCTGTACGGGCCGGGGCAGGTACGGCTGCGTGATGACCACCCCGGCTCACGCTTCGGCCACCGCGTGAGCCCTAGCGTGGCGGTCGCGCGATGACGGCCGTCACCTCCGTCGCTGTGATCGCCGCCGCGGACGAGGCGCTCGCCGTGGCCCGGCGGTTCGCGGCCGAGCTGTCCACCGGGGACAGCGAGCGGGACGCGCAACGCAGGCTCCCCCGCGCCGAGATCGCCACGCTCGCCGCGTCCGGGCTGCTGGGCGTGACCGTCCCGCGCCGGTTCGGCGGCGCCGACGTCGACGCGCGGACGATGGGCGACCTCATGGCCGTGCTGGCGGCGGGCGACGCCAGCGTCGGCCAGATCCCACAGAACCACTTCTTCTTCGTGCAGGTGCTCACCGAGGCGGCCACGGAAGCGCAGCAGGAGTTCTTCGCCGGTGAGGTCCTCGCCGGCCGGCACTTCGGCAACGCGCTGTCGGAAAAGGGCACGCGAACCGCCGCCGAGTACGCGATCCGGTTCGAGCCGCGTCCCGGCGGGGACGTGCTCATCGACGGCACGAAGTACTACGCGACGGGGTCGCCGTTCGCCGCGTGGATCCCGATCTACGCGAGCGATCCCGAGGGCCGCAAGGTGGCGGCGTGGGTGCCAGCCGACGCCCCCGGCGTCACGGTCGAGGACGACTGGAACGGCATGGGCCAGCGCACCACGGGCAGCGGCACCGTGCGGTTCGAGCAGGTGGTGATCCCCCAGGACCGGGTCGTGCCGACGTGGACGATCTTCGAGCGGCCCGAGGTGTTCGGGGCTTTCGGCAACTACCTGCACGCCGCGATCGACGTCGGGATCGCCGACGCTGCGCTGCGCGACGGACGCGACCTGATCCACCGGGTGGCGCGGCCGTGGCCCGAGTTCGGAGTGGAGCGTGCTGTGCAGGACCCGCTGGTCGTCCACGGCTTCGGCGAGCTCGCGCTGTGCGTGCGGACGGCCAGGGCGCTCCTGCACGAGGCGGGCGACGCCATCGACGCCGCCCGCGCCGACCTCACCGTGGCGTCCGCGGCCGAGGCGTCCGTCGCCGTGGCCGCGGCCCGCGCCCAGGCCGACAGCGCCGCCGTCGGCGTGTCGAGCGACGTGTTCGCACTCATCGGGGCGCGCGGCGCCGCCGAGGAGCTGAACCTGCACCGGCACTGGCGCAACGCCCGCACGCATACCCTGCACGACCCACGCCGGATGAAGATCCAGCACATCGGCAACCACGCCCTGAGCGACGTACCGCCGCCGAGCAACGGCTGGATCTGAGGAGAACACCTGTGACGATCCCGATCACCCCCACCCAGCCGACAGGTCACGAGCAGGCAGTCGAGGCGGCTCGCGGCGTCGCCGCCGTGCTCGCGAAGGACGCGCTGGAACGCGACCGTGCCAACGCGGAACCCGAGGCAGAGGCGCAACTGCTACGAGACGCCGGGCTGCCGGGCCTCCTGCTGCCGGCCGACGTCGGCGGTGGGGGCCTGGGGTGGGCCACCGCGCTCCGGGTGGTGCGCGAGATCGCCGTCGCCGACGGCTCCATCGCGCAGCTGCTCGGCTACCACTACGTCAACGTCGCGAACCTCTGGTGGGTCGCGGGCGACGGCGGCCTCGCCCGCTGGGGCCGTGCATCGGCGGCGGGCCAGTGGCTGTGGGGCGACGCCGTCAACCCCGTCGACCCCGATCTTGACCTCCTCCCCGACGGCACGGGCTACCGCCTGAGCGGCCGCAAGAGCTTCGCGACGGGAGTGTCCACCGGGGACGCCTCGGTGGTGGCGGGCGCGGTGCGGGGCACCGGTGAACCGCTCCTCGTGGTGGTACCACGTGGCGCGGAGGGCCTGCGTCCCGGCGGCGACTGGGACAACCTCGGCCAGCGGCTCTCGGCCAGCGGCAGCGTGACCTTCACCGACGTGACGATCGCCCCCGACCAGGTGCTGGGCAGCCTCGCACCGGACGGGGCAACCCCGCGCTCCTCGCTGGTGACACCGGCCATCCAGGCGGTCTTCGGCAACTTCTACCTCGGCATCGCTCAGGGAGCGCTCGCAACGGCGCGCGAGTACACCCGCACGATCTCCCGCCCGTGGCTGCTCTCCGACAGCCGGTCGGCCACCGCCGACCCATACGTCCTCGCCACCTACGGGCGGCTGGTCGCAGCCACCCGTGCCGTCCAGGCGCTGGCCGACGAGGTGGGCGAACACCTCGACAGGGCCGACGCCGCAGGCGCCGGTCTCACCTGGGAGGCCCGCGGCGAGCTGGCCGAGCACATCGCCGCCCTCAAGGCGGTGGCCACCGACGTCGCGCTGGACGTCACCGGCACCGTCTTCGAGGTCACAGGCGCCCGCGCGACGAGCAACGCGGTCGGGCTCGACCGATTCTGGCGCAACGTCCGCACCCACACCCTGCACGACCCGGTCGCGTACAAGCGACGCGAGGTGGGCGACCACTTCCTCAACGGGACACACCCGCCGTTCACCCTCTACACCTGATCCGCGGTCGATCCGTCCCGCCCTCCATCGGTGCACTACCTTCCTGGACGGCTGCCGTCTCGAGCAGGACGTCACGACCAGATCGAGATGGGTCGCGGAGATCGAGATGGAGCGCGATGGAGGGCACCACCGGAACCACCCCGTCCGACGTGCACTACAACCGCCTCAAGGCGGACCTGCTGGCGGGCCGGTACCCGCCGGGGACGACGCTGTACGAGACCGCGCTCAGCTCCGTGTACAGGGTGTCCCGCACCCCGATGCGCGAGGCTGTGGGTCCCGATACTCGGCCTGCGGCCGTGACCTGCGGGTTTACTCCAGCCCGGCTCACGGCATGATCCGTCCGGTGGCGCTCCGAATGACCTACCTCATGATCTCCAACCTCCTGAGCTGAATGATGCTGCTCGCCCGCACCGACGCGGCCAAGGACATCGAGATCCTCGTACTGCGCCACCAACTCGCCGTACTCCACCGCAAGACTCCACGCCCCCGGATGTCCTGGGGCGACCGCGCATTCATCGCCGCTCTCGTCCGCCGACTCCCCCGCCACCGCCGGATCGGCCTGTTCGCAACACCGGCCACGATCCTGCGCTGGCACCGGCGACTCGTCGCCCGCCACTGGACCACCCACCACCGCCAGCCAGGCCGACCCACCATCCCCGCCGGACTACGGACGCTCGCGGTGCGCCTGGCCACCGAGAACCCGACCTGAGGCTACCGGCGCGTCCACGGCGAACTCGCCGGACTCGGCTACCAGATCGGCGCCTCCACCGTCTGGAGAATCCTCCAGGCTGCTGGCATCGACCCGTCGACACGGCGGTTGGCGGCCTCCTGGCGCGACTTCCTCCGCGCCCAGGCCGACGGGATCGTGGCCTGCGACCTGTTTCACGTCGATACCATCAACCTCACCAGGCTCTACGCGTTCTTCGTCGTCCAACACGCCACCCGCGAGGTTCACATCCTCGGTGTCACTGCCCACCCGACCGGAGCGTGGCTAACCCAACCAGCCCGCAACCTCACCATGGACCTCGACGACATCGGCAAAGACTTCCGGTTCCTGATCCGCGATCGGGACGCCAAGTTCACCGCCACGTTCGACACCCTCTTCGCCGGCGCCAACATCCAGGTGATCACAACCCCGGTTCGAGCGCCGCGCGCGAACGCGACCGCCGAACGGCGTCGGCAGCATCCGCCGCGAACTCCTCGACCGGACCCTCATCATCAACCAACACCACGCGGCATCGGTCCTGTCCAAATACCAGGACTATTTCAACCAGCACCGCCCGCACCGGACCCTGGGACAAGCCGCCCCACTACGCGCACTTCCAAAGCGGCACCAAACCGACACCGACCGCGTCCGCCGACGCGACCGGCTCGGCGGCCTCATCCACGAATATCACCAGGTCGCATAACGTGAGCCAGGTTTCGGGCACCCACAGGGTCTCGCCGAGCCGGCTGAGCGTCTCGCGATGTGATGCGGTCGGCGACAGTGGCGCCGGCGGGGGCCCCATCGCGTCGGCCACTCTCAGTTGTCGCGTCGGATCGGCAGGGTCGCCGTCGGTGAGGTCCACGCCACGGGCTCGGTCCCTCGGGGAGCGCCCGGACCTTGACCAGCAGCGGATCAGACGCCGCCCCATCCTTGGCGGCCTGATCAACGAATACGAACGTGCAGCCTAAAACCGCAGGTCAACGCGAGCCGAGTTCTGGAACCCGACAGGCCGGGCAGGAGTCACGAATGCGATAGACCAACCTGGTCTGGCCAGGTAGACTGACCAGGTGACGATCCAGGTGAACGTGCAGGAAGCCAAGACGCGCCTGTCCCAGCTTCTCGCTCAGGTCGAGGCCGGCGTGGATGTCGTCATCGCACGGGACGGCACGCCTGTGGCCCATCTGGTACCTGTCCAGGCTCCGCCGCCGCGGCCGGTTGGGTTCGTAGCGGGCACTGTGCCGGAATCATTCTTCGAGCCCTTGCCGGAGGACGAGCTGGAGCGCTGGAGTTGAGCGCCCGGATCCTCATCGACACTCACGTCGTGCTCTGGATGCTGCTTGATCCGGCGAACATCCCGGACAAGACGCTTGAGTTGGTGCGCCACCCCGGAACCGAGCTGCTGATCTCCGCCGCGAGCGCATGGGAGATCGGCACGAAGTACCGGCTCGGCAAGCTCGCGGACGCGCATGCGGTCGTCCATGGCTATGCCGGCCACCTCGCTCGCCTACGCGCCACCGAGCTGCCGATCAGCGCACACCACGCGCTCACCGCCGGTCTGCTCAGCTGGGAACACCGCGACCCGTTCGATCGTGTGATCGCCGCGCAGGCGCTGCTCGAATCGGTGCCGCTCGTCACCACAGACCGCGCACTCGCGGCTTTTCCCGGCATCCAGGTGATCTGGTGACGGCGCTGTGGGTGCCCGAAACTCGGCCCACGACCGTGACCTGCGGGTTCGCCGCGAATCACCGCCCGGCATGATCCGACTGGTGGCGCTCCGACGGACCTACCTGATCGTCACCCAACTCGTGGGCTGGATGGCTTCTGCTCGCCCGAACAACGGCGGACAAGGACGTCGAGA
>JAODNO010000327.1 GCA_025465235.1 Pseudonocardia sp. | reverse complement strand
CGCGCACTGGGCTACCAGCAGGTCGTCGCTGCGCTCGACGGCGTCGGGGATCTCGGGACCGCCGCGGCCGCGACGGTGACCGCCACGCGGCGGTTCGTGCGCCGCCAGCGCTCCTGGTTCCGCCGCGACCCGCGCATACAGTGGCTCGACGGCGCCGCGCCCGATCTCCTCGTCCGGGCCAGGGCCGTGACCTCGCGGGCAGTAAGCTTCTGACGTGCAGTTCAGCAAGGGACACGGCACGGAGAACGACTTCGTCGTGCTCCCTGACCCGGACGGCGTCCTGGACCTCACCCCGGCGAGGGTGGCCGCGCTGTGCGATCGCAGGCGCGGCCTGGGCGCGGATGGCGTGTTGCGGGTGGTGCGCTGGGCGGCGCTCGGGGACGGGCCGGAGCCCGAGCCGGGTGTCGAGTGGTTCATGGACTACCGCAACGCCGACGGCACGGTCGCCGAGATGTGCGGCAACGGGGTCCGGGTGTTCGCCCGCTACCTCGAGCACGCGGGATGGCTCACCGGCGGCGAGACGCCGCTGGGCACGCGCGCCGGCGTTCGTACGGTGCGTCTGGAACCGCGGGACGGCACCGACGGTGACGTCTCCGTCGACATGGGGCCCGCGGTCGTCGGGGAGACCAGCACCGCCAGCATCCACGGGGAGGCGTTCCCCGGCGTCGCGGTGGACGTGGGTAACCCGCACCTGGCGTGTGTCACCGGCGTCGCCATCGACGGGCTCGATCTGACCTGCCCGCCCGGGCACGACCCGGCCCTGTTCCCGCACGGGGTGAACGTCGAGTTCGTCAGCCCGGTGTCGACGGCGGGAGGGCACGCCGAGATCGCGATGCGCGTGCATGAGCGCGGTGTGGGGGAGACACGGTCGTGTGGCACCGGCACCGTGGCCGCCGTCGTGGCCGCGCTGCGACACGCCGGCCGGAGCGGGGGCACGGTCGCCGTGCAGACCCGTGGCGGGCGACTGCGCGTCACCGTCGACGGCTCGGCGACCGTCCTGCACGGGCCCGCCGTGCTCGTGGCCCACGGCGAGCTGACCCGTTCCTGGTGGGACGCCGCAGCGCGCGAGCCCGCTTCGGTCGGCTGCTGAGCTGCCGGTCCGACACTGCGGCGCGCGGACCCGAGCGACTCGCGGGGCCGCTACCACCCGCCGAAACAAACCAGACAGCGGGGGCGTTGACATGGGAGCATGAACCTCACAATGACTGAACCCGTCCTGTCCACCACAGCCGACGACACACGCCGCGCCACCCGTGGCGACTACGAGCTCGAGGAGCGCACGTCTTTGCGCCGCGTCGCCGGGTTGTCCACCGAGTTGACCGACGTCACCGAGGTCGAGTACCGGCAACTGCGCCTCGAGCGCGTCGTACTCGTCGGCGTCTGGACCGAAGGCAGCTCCGAGCAGGCCCGGGCCTCCCTCACCGAGCTGGCGCGTCTCGCCGAGACCGCCGGATCCCAGGTGCTCGACGGTCTGGTCCAGCGCCGCCCCCGGCCCGACCCCGCCACGTTCATCGGCACGGGCAAGGTCGACGAGCTGCGCGACGCCGTGCTCTCGGCAGGCGCCGACACCGTGATCTGCGACGGCGAGCTGTCGCCCGGTCAGCTCCGCCAGCTGGAGGAGAAGCTCAAGGTCAAAGTGATCGACCGCACCGCGCTGATCCTCGACATCTTCGCCCAGCACGCCCGTTCCAAGGACGGCAAGGCGCAGGTCGAGCTGGCTCAGCTGTCCTACCTGCTGCCGCGCCTGCGCGGCTGGGGTGAGGCGCTGTCCCGGCAGGTCGGTGGCCGGGCGGCAGGTGGCGTCGGGATCGGCGGCCGCGGCCCCGGTGAGACCAAGATCGAGCTCGACCGCAGGCGCATCCGCACCCGGATGTCCAAGCTGCGGCGCGAGATCTCCGGGATGAAGCAGGTGCGCGAGACCCAGCGCGGGTCGCGGCGTCGCCACGAGATTCCGTCGGTCGCGATCGTCGGCTACACCAACACGGGCAAGTCGAGTCTGCTCAACGCGCTCACCGGCGCGGGTGTGCTCGTCGAGGACGCGTTGTTCGCCACGCTCGACCCCACCACCCGGCGTACGTCCACCTCCGACGGGCGCACCTACACGCTGACCGACACGGTCGGGTTCGTGCGGCACCTGCCGCACCAGCTCGTCGAGGCGTTCCGGTCCACGCTGGAGGAGACGGCGGGCGCCGACCTGCTCGTGCACGTCGTCGACGCCTCCGACCCGCTTCCGGAGGACCAGATCAAGGCCGTCCGCCAGGTGCTCGTCGAGATCGGCGAGCACAACGCGGGCGCGATGCCGCAGGAGCTTCTCGTCGTCAACAAGACCGACGCCGCGGACGATCTGCAGTTGGCGCGGCTGCGCCACCTGCTGCCGGATGCGGTGTTCGTCTCCGCACGGCGTGGCGACGGGGTCCAGAAGCTCCGCGAGCGCATCGCCGAGCTGATGCCGCGGCCCGAGGTCGACGTCGAGCTGCTGCTGCCCTACGCCGAGGGTTCGCTGGTGGCGCGCGTGCACTCCGAGGGTGAGGTACTGGTGGAAGAGCACACCCCCGAGGGCACCCGGATGCACGCCCGCGTCGGCGCGGAGCTCGCCACCGCCGTGCTGCCGTTCGCGCTGGCCGGGATGCCCGCCGAGGACGGCGCCGGACGCTGATCCAGCTCCTCCTGGCCGGTGCGCTCGTAGCGTCACTCGCCGGCGTGCCTGCTCCGGAAGCCCGGTGTGCCGTCGACGACCCCAGGCTCACGGAGCTGTCCGGGCTCGTCGTCGACGGCGGCGCGCTGTGGGCGATGAGCGACGGCGGATCTCGGGTGGAGCTACACCGGCTGGACCCGTCCACGTGTGCGGTCGTCGACTCGCGGACCGCAGCCGTCAACCCGTACGACGCCGAGGATCTGGCCCTCGCTCCGGACGGAGCCCTGTGGGTCGCGGACATCGGCGACAACGAACGGCGTCGGGACACCGTGGCCGTGATCGTGCTACCGGTGCGCGGGGAGTCACGATTGCACCGGCTGACGTACCCCGACGGCCCGCACGACGCCGAGGCCCTCCTGGTGGACGCGGCCGGTCGACCAGTCGTGATCACGAAGGAGGCCCGGAGTCCCGCCGGGGTGTACCGCACCGTGCACCCACCCGAGGGACTCGGGCCCACGCCCCTGGTACGAGTCGGCGAGCTGACGCTGCCGCCGTCGGCCACGGAGGGCGGACCCCTCGGTGGGCTGGGATCGCGGATGGTGACCGGCGCGGCCGTGACTGCCGACGGCTCGGTCGTGGCGGTGCGCAGCTACACCGATGCCTGGCTCTACCCGGTGCGGGGCGGTGACCTCGTGGCCGCGCTCGAGGCCACGCCCGTGCAGGTGCCACTGCCGGACGAGCCGCAGGGCGAGGCGGTGGCGTTCGAGTCCGACGGGACGCTCGTGTCCGGGTCGGAGACCCGCGGCGTGCGCGGTGAGATCCGTGCGGTGCCGGAAGCGGCGGGACTCGTGGCGGACCGGCTTCCGGCGGCCGCACCGTCGACGGCTGCTCCGACGGACGAGCCCGCACCCGACTGGCTGCCGGCCGGGATCGGCGCGGCCGTCGTCGTCGGGGCACTGCTGCTCGTGATCGCGGGGATGGCCGTGCGCCGTCGCTGAGCGATCCGGCACCGTTCCCGCCGTGCGCCCGCTGGTCAGAGCCTGCGCAGCACCGCCACTACGCGGCCGAGCACGCTGGCCTCGTCGCCGGGGATCGGGTCGTAGGCCGGGTTGGCCGGCATCAGCCAGATGTGCCCGTCGCGTCGCTTGAGCGTCTTGACCGTGGCCTCGCCGTCGATCATCGCTGCCACGATCTCGCCGTTCTCCGCGACCGGCTGCTGCCGGACGACCACCCAGTCACCGTCGGTGATCGCGGCCTCGATCATCGAGTCACCGCGGACGTTCAGCAGGAAGAGGGTGCCCTCTCCGACGATCTCGCGGGGCAGCGGGAACACGCTCTCGACGGCCTGCTCGGCGAGGATCGGTCCACCGGCGGCGATGTTGCCGAGCAGCGGCACGAACGCCGGCGCCGGACGAAGGTCGGATGTGGTGTCCTCGACCGCGATCGCCCCGGGCGCCACGGTGTCGTCGACCGCAGCAGGGTCATCTGGCCCCCGTACGTCGACGGCACGCGTCCGGTTCGGATCCCGGCGCAGGTAGCCCTTGCGCTCCAGGGTGCGTAGCTGGTGGTGCACGGAGGACGTCGAGGTGAGTCCGACGGCGTCACCGATCTCGCGCACGCTCGGCGGATAACCGAACCGCTCGACCCAGTCGCGGATCACCTCGAGGACCTTGCGTTGCCGCGGTGTCAGCCCGGCCGGGCCCGTCGGAGGGTCGGGGAAGGTGCTGACCTGCGCCGACCTGCCGTTCTGCGACTGCGTGCCGCCGCCGGGTGTGTCCGGGCCGGCCGCGCTACCGGCCGCGGTGCCGGGCTCGTCCCGTGCCATTCGTCGTGCCTCCTCTGTGGTGGCCGCCGGCGTTCGTGGTGCCGGTGGTGCTCACGAGCTGTTCGTGGTTGGTCCTGCGTCTGCGCTGAGCCGCTCGTCCTGCCGTGGCGCGGCGCCGATGTTCGGAGCCGATGGTGCGGGTGCTCACCCGGTTGCCCGAGCCGGTGACGGGGGGCCACCGCCGTCGGCACGACGGTAGCCCCGATCCCGTTCTTCGCCAAACGCATGTTCGAACGACACGCCCAGTTTTCTCGATTCTGTCGGTCCCCGGTGGTACACATCGCACAGGCGTTCGTTCGAACGGTTGTTTGAGTCGCACGGGGAGCGGCGAGAGGCGGATGGCGATGGACGAGCACGAACAGATCGGACAGCCGGCCGAGGATCGACCGGGCGGAGGGCGGCGGCACGCGGGGGCGGATCGGGGGAAGCGGGGCCCGGCCGGCCCGGTCCGGAGGGGGTCGGGCGTCGCGACGGCGGCAGAGCGCGTCGCCCTCGACGAGCCCGGCGGTGTGGTGGGGCTGTCGGGGAGTCCGTCTGTCGGCCTTGGGGGCGGACGGCCCGGGTGGGCAAGCCCGCGGCGGCCGCGGGGGCCGCGCCCGGTGCGCCCGGCCGTGGTGCCGGTGATCGTGCGGCCCGCTCAGCTGCCGCGTCCCGCGCTGCGTGTAGTGCCGGAGGCCTCGGGTCAACGACTGCTGGTCCGACGGTCCCTCGTGGTCCTCCCTGCGCCCGGGCCGTGGGTTCGGGCGCGCCGCGTGCTCGCGGCGGCGGCCCTCACTGTCGTGGCCGCAAGCGTCGTGGTCGGCCTCGGGCTACTGGCCGGTGCCTCCGCCGAGTCGCGGGCGGTCGGGGGAGGCCTGTCGGCCGGGGAGGTGTCCACCACCGTCACCGTGGGTCCGGAGGCCACCGTCTGGGACCTCGCGCGCACCGTTGCGCCTGCCGCATCGGGTCCCGAGTTGGCCGCGGTCACCGAGCGGATGGTCACCGACAATTCCCTCACATCGGTGCGGCTCCACCCCGGGCAGGTGCTGCGGGTGACCGCGCGCTGACCGTGGGCGTCCGGCCCGACGCGCCGGAGGGCGCCCGTGCCCGATCGGACGACACACCGGCACTGATGGGGCCTCCGGCTTCCCCTGGCCCTACATCTTGTGGTTACACTCGTGTTGTTCGTCCAAGGGTGGGGTTCCGGACGGCGAAATCGTGAACGTTCGGTGAAGGGATCGGTCCGATGCGCTGCCCGTTCTGCCGGTACTCGGACTGCCGGGTGATCGACTCCCGGGAGGTCGACGACGGCCAGGCCACACGGCGCAGGCGTTCGTGCGCCGCGTGCGGTCGCCGGTTCACCACGGTCGAGGAGGCCGTGCTCGCCGTCGTCAAACGCAGCGGGGTCACCGAGCCGTTCAGTCGCGAGAAGGTCGTCACGGGCGTTCGCCGGGCCTGCCAGGGCCGCCCCGTCGACGAGGACGCGCTGCAGCAGCTCGCCCACCGTGTCGAGGAGGCCGTCAGGGCAGGCGGCACCGCCGAGATCCCCAGCCACGAGGTCGGGCTGGCCATCCTCGGTCCGCTTCGTGAGCTCGACGAGGTCGCCTACCTCCGTTTCGCGAGTGTCTACCGCTCGTTCTCCTCCATCGAGGACTTCGAGAAGGAGATAGCCGAGCTCCGTAGTCCCGGCGATGCTCCCGCCGACTGAGCCCGATCCGCACCGGCCGGCGTCGTCGCCGGCTCGTTCCACGCAGGCACACCCCCGAACAGCAGCAGAAGCGCAGCCAGGACCGCGTACCGGCGGACCCAGCCACCGGCACCGGATCGAGAGGGAGAGCATGACCGAGACCGTCGGAACCACGTCAGGACGAGGGAAGAAGGCGTCCGGGAAGTCGGGCACGCGGGCCGGCCTCACCGTCGAGCGGATCTACACCACCCCCGGTGTTCACCCGTACGACGAGGTCACCTGGGAGCGCCGCGACGTCGTCATGACCAACTGGCGCGACGGCACGGTCAACTTCGAACAGCGCGGCGTCGAGTTCCCCGACTTCTGGTCGGTCAACGCCACCAACATCGTCACCAGCAAGTACTTCCGCGGCGCCCCGGGCGGTCCGGAGCGCGAGTCGAGCCTGCGCCAGCTGATCGACCGGGTCGTCGGGGTTTACCACCGGGCGGGCGTCGACAACGGCTACTTCGCCAGTGCCGAGGACGCCGAGGTCTTCGCCCAGGAGCTCACCTGGATGCTGCTGCACCAGGTCTTCAGCTTCAACTCCCCGGTCTGGTTCAACGTCGGCACGAGCTCTCCGCAACAGGTGAGCGCGTGCCTACCGTATGACGCGCTGGTCAGCACCTCGGCCGGCCTCGTCCCGATCGGTGAGCTGGTCGAGCGCGACGCCGTCGGCACGAAGGTGTTCGACGCCCACGGCCTCACCAGCATCGTCGCCACCAAGGCCAACGGCGTGCGCGAGGTCATCCGGCTGCACACCGAGGCAGGCCACCGACTCGACGTCACGCCCGACCACGTGGTCTGGAAGAGCACCGGCGCCGGCACGGGCAGCTGGGTCGAGGCCGGCACGCTCAGGGCAGGCGACCAGCTCGAATGGCACCGCACCCACTCGTACGGCGAGTCGGTCATCGAAGTCGCCCAGCTCGCCGAGGCCTCGCTGGCCGGTTGGCTGCAAGCCGACGGGTTCGTCGGCCAGTACGAGACGGGCACCAACCGGCCGCTCACGATCGAGGCGATGACGGTCACCGACGCCGAGCGGGACTGGGTGGGTAGGGCACTCGACGCCGTGTTCCCCGGAGTCCACCGGCACGAGCGGACCGTTGTCGCGCAGAACCCGTCTCTCGACTGTCGTCGCACCCGCCTCTACGGCGTGGAGCTCACGGACTTCGTCGAACGCTGGGACCTTCGGACCCGAGGCGTCGACATGACGGTGCCCGCTCACCTGTTCACGGCTCCCCTCCCCGTCGTGGCGTGCTACCTCCGTAGCCTGTTCCAGGCCGAGGGTTACGTCTCACGGCGCGAGCGGTCCACGCTTCTGGGCCTGGACATGATCAGCGAGGAGCTGATCCGTGGAGTTCAGGCTCTGCTCGGCCGGTTCGGGATCTTCGCCAGGGTGGGACGTAAGGCCGAGCCCCGGCCCAACCGGCACGACCTGTGGAACATCCGCATCCAGAACGCGGGTGACCGTCGCATCTTCGCCGACGAGATCGGGTTCATCGACCCGGCCAAGGAGGAGAAGCTCGAGGCGTCGTTCGATCTGCCCGGCCGACCGGCCCGGCAGGTGAAGCGGCTCGAGATCGCGCGGATCGAGGAGCTCGGCGCGCAGGAGGTCTACGACATCCAGACCGAGTCCGGCGAGTTCCTCGCCGATGGACTGCGGGTCCACAACTGCTTCATCCTCGCCGTCGACGACACCATGGAGTCGATCCTCAACTGGTACCGGGAGGAGGGGCTGATCTTCAAGGGCGGCTCCGGCGCGGGCCTCAACCTCTCCCGCATCCGCTCGTCGAAGGAGCTGCTGTCCTCGGGCGGCACCGCCTCGGGGCCCGTCTCGTTCATGCGGGGCGCCGACGCCAGCGCGGGCACCATCAAGTCCGGGGGCGCCACGCGGCGCGCGGCGAAGATGGTCGTCCTCGATGTCGACCACCCGGACATCGAGGAGTTCGTGCTCACCAAGGCGAAGGAGGAGGCCAAGGTCCGGGTGCTGCGCGATGCCGGGTTCGACATGGACCTCGGTGGCTCCGACATCACCTCGGTGCAGTACCAGAACGCCAACAACTCGGTGCGCGTCACCGACGAGTTCATGCGCGCGGTCGAGGCCGACACCGAGTTCGGCCTCCGGTCCCGGATGACGGGTGAGGTCATCGAGAAGGTGGGGGCGAAGAAGCTTTTCCGCACCATCGCCCAGGCCGCATGGGAGTGCGCCGACCCCGGCGTCCAGTACGACGGCGTCATCAACGACTGGCACACCTGTCCCGAGTCGGGTCGGATCTCCGCGTCCAACCCGTGCTCGGAGTACATGCACCTGGACAACTCGAGCTGCAACCTCGCTTCGCTCAACCTGCTCACGTTCCTCGGCGACGACGGCCAGTTCGACGCGGCGCGGTTCCAGAAGGTCGTCGAGATGGTGATAACGGCGATGGACATCTCGATCTGCTTCGCCGACTTCCCCACCGAACCGATCGCGGAGACCACCCGCCGCTTCCGCCAGCTCGGTGTCGGGTACGCCAACCTCGGCGCCCTGCTCATGGCCACCGGCCACGCGTACGACTCCGACGGAGGGCGGTCGCTCGCCGGGGCCATCACCTCGTTGATGACGGGGGCGGCCTACAAGCGGTCGGCGGAGCTCGCCGGCGTCGTCGGTCCCTATGACGGCTACGCCCGCAACGCGGAGTCGCACCAGCGCGTCATGCGCAAGCACGCCGCGGCCAACGACGACGTGCGCACGCTCCCGGCGAGCAGCGGGGTCCACAAGCTCGCCACGATCGCGTGGAAGGACTGCCTCGCGATCGGGGCGCGCAACGGCTGGCGCAACGCGCAGGCATCGGTGCTCGCCCCCACCGGCACCATCGGCCTGATGATGGACTGCGACACCACCGGCATCGAGCCCGACCTGGCGCTGGTCAAGTTCAAGAAGCTGGTCGGCGGTGGCTCCATGCAGATCGTCAACCAGACGGTGCCGCGGGCGCTCCGCCGCCTCGGGTACCCGGCCGAGCAGGTCGAGGCGATCGTGGAGTACGTCGCCGAGCACGGCCACGTCATCGACGCGCCGGGCCTGCGTCCCGACCACTACGAGGTGTTCGACTGCGCCATGGGCGAGCGGGTCATCGCCGCCATGGGCCACGTGCGGATGATGGCCGCCGTCCAGCCGTTCCTCTCCGGTGCGATCTCGAAGACGGTCAACATGCCCGAGACGGCCACCGTCGAGGACGTCGAGAAGATCTACCTGGATGGCTGGAAGCTCGGTCTCAAGGCGCTGGCGATCTACCGCGACAACTGCAAGGTCGGCCAGCCGCTGTCGGCAGGCAAGTCGGCCAAGGCCACGGAGAGGGTGGAGGCCGCGCCCGTGGAGGCGAGGCCGGTGCGGCGCAGGCTGCCCAAGAAGCGCCCGAGCGAGACCGTGTCCTTCACGGTGGGCGGGGCGGAGGGCTACCTGACGGCGGGCTCCTACCCGGACAACGGCCTCGGTGAGATCTTCGTCAAGCTCGGCAAGCAGGGCTCGACGCTGGCCGGCGTGATGGACGCGTTCTCCATGTCGATCTCCGTGGGCCTGCAGTACGGCATCCCGCTGGAGTTCTACGTCTCGAAGTTCTCCAACCTGCGCTTCGAGCCCGCCGGTATGACCGACGACCCCGACGTGCGCATCGCCACCAGCGTGCTGGACTACCTGTTCCGCCGGCTCGCCCTGGACCACCTGCCCTACGAGAAGCGCGCCCAGCTGGGCATCTTCTCCGCGGAGGAGCGCACCAGGCAGGTGGCCGAGACCGACTACTCCAGCGGCTACGGTGAGGTCGACGTCGAGGGCCTGCGGTCGTCGGTCGACGCCGCGCCGGTGGCCGACGAGGTGGAGCGCACCCCGGGCGCGGCGCCCGCCCCGGTCGAGGTCGGCAGCTCCACGGAGCTGCTGGAGCTGCGCCTCGGCAAGGCAGCCGACGCGCCGCTGTGCATGACGTGCGGCACGAAGATGCGGCCGGCGGGTTCCTGCTACCTGTGCGAGGGCTGCGGCTCCACCAGCGGCTGTAGCTGACACGTGCCGTATCCCGGAGCTGCACACCACGGCTCCGGGGTACGCCCTCAGGTGGTGGCGCCTGGGAAGGTGTGGTGGACGGCCTCCACGTTGTTGCCGTCGAGGTCGCGGAGGAAGACCCCGTAGTAGCCGGGGTGGTACTCCGGCCACACCCTGGGGGAGTGCAGAATCTCCGCTCCGGCCTCGACTGCCGCGAGGTGGACATCGTCGACCGCACTCCGGTCGGGTGCGGTGAACGCGATGTGCACCTCGCGGCCTGCCGAACCGGTGGCGAGCCCGAGCCAGAAGTGCGGGAACCCGTCGGGGCCGGAGAAGCCGACCACAGGCGCGCCGTCGCGGTCGATGCGGATCGCCTCGCGGATGCCCAACGGGGCGAACACGCGCAGGTAGAAGGCGGCAGCGGCGTCGACGTCGGACGCCTGGATCGAGAGGTGGTCCAGCATCGGGGCCTCCGGGAGTGCGGGAACGGCCCACGGGTCCGTGGGTGGATCCACGGTAGGCAGGGACACCGACGATCCCGGTGGGAAGTCAGGTCGCGTTGCGCTCGCCGGAAGCGTGGATGGGTGCGATCCCCCCCGGCTCCGGGTCGCGCAACAGCTCCCGCCACTGCTCGGCGCTCCACCGCGCAGCCTTTGTCGACTCGAGAAAGTCCTCGACGAGCGTGACGAAGCGCCCCGGATCGCTGTGGAACGGGAAGTGGCCGGCGCCGTCGAAGACCTCCAGGCGGCTGCCGGGCATGGCCAGGTGCGCGCGGTAGGCATGCGCCACGGGCACCACCGCGTCGCGTGATCCCCAGACGAGAAGGGTGGGCATGCCGCGGGTGAGGTAGCAGCGGTCGAGCATCGTCACCACCTGGCCGCGCCAGTCGACCACGGCCCGCAGCGTGCGGATGAACGCGGCGCGCGCCGTGGCGTCGGGAAGCGCGTCGACCATGCGGAGCAGGTCGGGGGCGTCCTGGCCGAGGCCGGTGCCGAGCAGCCGCAACAGCTGCACGGCCACCCCGACCTGCAGCCTGGCCGTCGGCAGCCGAAGCAGCTGCAGCAGCCCGGCGGCGCCGGGCAGCGTCATCGCGCGCAGCACCGGCGTGACGTCCGGGCCGGCGCCGCCGCTGCCCACAAGCACGAGGCGCTCGGTCCGTTCCGGGAACTGGTAGGCGAACTGCATCGCCACCCCGCCGCCGAGCGAGTGCCCGATGAGCGTCGCACGCTCCACGCCGAGTACTCCGAGCAGGTCCCGCACACCGTTTGCATAGGCGGCCACGGAGTAGTCGGCCCGTGGTTTGTCGGAACTGCCGTGTCCGAGCAGGTCGGGGGCGATCACCAGGTGCCGGCGGGCCAGGGCGGAGATGATGGGCTTCCAGGTGCCGGAGCTGTCGCCGATCCCGTGCACCAGCACCACCGGCGGACCCGAACCGGCCAGCCGGAAGGCCCGCCGATAGCCGTGGACCATCCGGAAGCGCAGCGCGGTGTCACCGACCGGGACGAGCCGCGCCGGGCGAGGACTGGTGCGCGTGGCCATGGCCCCGCCAGGGTAGGACGCGGTGGTTACCGCAGTGTTGCGGCTGCTCGGCTCAGGCCGGTGCTGAGACGTCGAGCCGGAGGTTTGCGGTGACGTGGCCGGCGGGGCCGGTGGGGGACGACGACGGCGTGTCGACCCCGCAGCGGCGCTCTAGCGTGCCGGCACTCCCCCCGTCGCCGCCGCGGCCGCGTCGGGATGGGCGTTGAGGGCCGCTCGGCCGGCTTCGTAGCGAGCCGCCCGGATCAGCTCCTCCACCGCGCCACGCTGCACGCGGAACGAGCGGCCGAAGCGCACGGCCGGCAGTTCTCCGCTGTGGACGAGCCGGTAGACGGTCATCTTCGAGACACGCATCCGCTGGGCGACCTCGGCCACGGTGAGGAACGGCGCCCCGATCATGTCTGGGGGTCGAATCCCGTCAGCAGCCATGTGCACGTCCTCCTCGGTCACCCCGAACGGGGTAGTTGATCTCCGTCTGAGGTGGACAGTATCGGACCTGAGGCCACACTTTCGGGTATGTCGTGATGCACCGACGGGTGGTGTTCCTCGGGGCGGAGGCCGGTGGCTACAGACCGTGTGCAGCTGGGGTCCTCGCTGAGTGGATGGATCCACCCGGCCCCGCCGCCTAGTGTCGGGCTGTGATCCCCGACGACGACCCGGACTGTGACTGGACCGCTCCGGGAGTGTTCCGGTGTGCGCCCGACGTCTACCGCATTCCGTTGCCGCTCCCCAACGACGGGCTACGGGCGGTGAACGTGTATGCGGTGGCCGACGGCGACGGGTGGACGCTCGTCGACTCGGGATGGGCGCTGGCCCAGGCCGGCGACCTGCTGCAGGAGGCGCTGGCCCAGCTCGGTGCCGGCCTGCGCGACGTGCGCCGGTTTCTGGTCACCCATGTCCACCGTGACCACTACACGCAAGCGGTCGTCCTGCGCAGGGACTACGGCATGCGGGTCGCACTCGGCCGCGGAGAGCAGCCCGCCCTGGAGGTGCTCAACGGTCCGCAGCGGGACGGACCTGCGCACCTGCGGCGGTTGCGTCGCGCGGGTGCCCGCGAGCTGCTCCCGCGCCTCACCGGCGCGTGGGCCGAGCGCGTCGATCCGACGATATGGGAGTTCCCCGACGACTGGATCGACGACGGCGAGGAGATCGTCCTGGGCGTGGCGACTGACGCGCAGCGGGTGCTGCAGGCGGTCGCGACCCCTGGCCATACCCAGGGCCACGTGGTCTTCGCCGATCCGGCGGGCGGCCTGCTGTTCTCCGGCGACCACGTGCTGCCCCGGATCACCCCCTCTATCGGATTCGAGCCTGTGACGGCTCCCAGCCCGCTGGCCGACTTCCTCGCCTCGCTGGAGCTCGTGCGGACACTGCCCGATGCGGCGATGCTCCCGGCCCACGGTCCCGTGGGGATGCGCGTGCACGAACGTGTCGACGAACTACTGGCCCACCACAGCAAGCGGCTCGACGCGACACTGGCCGCCGTCCAGGACGGCCGCTCCACCGCGCATGAGGTGGCGGCCGTGCTGCCGTGGACGCGTCGCGAACGGCGCCTGAACGAGCTTGACCCGTTCAACGCGATGCTCGCGACGCTGGAGACTTCTGTTCACCTGGATGTGCTGGCCGAGCGGGGACTCGTGACGGTCGGCGAGGTGGACGGCGAAGCTCACTACACAACGTGATAGCAATTCACTCTTCGTAGAGCCCACCGGCGACAGCCCAGGACACCGGCCGTACGCTCTCCGCCGTGGCGAGGTTCGGTGGTGGGACGGGGCGGGTCCTCGCGCGTACTGCGCTCGCCCTCGCGGCCTGCGCAGTTGCCGTGGCCGCCGTCGTCATCGCCACCGAGGGCGGTACGTTTCCCGGCGCCCCCGTACCCACCGTGACCCTCGCCCCGGCGGCCGCCGTCGGTTGCGAGACCGCAGGCCCCTACAGCGCCCCCGACCGCGGCAGCATCGGCCTTCCGGCCGGACTCGGCGAGCTGTGTACGAGCGGTCCGGCCACCATCTCCGTAGCCGGTGTGGTGCTCGACGGCTGGGACGTGCAGGGCGGGATCGTCGTCGACGCCCCGGACGTGGTCGTGCGCCGGAGCCGGATCACGGGCGACGGCGCCACTCCCTACGGGGTCGTCACCACGGCGGCGGGCGCGGTGCGGATCGAGGACGTGACGTTCACCGGCGACTTCCCCGAGGCGGCCATCGGGGGCGACCGGTGGAGCGGCGAGCGGGTCGAGATCGTCGGGGTGACGCACGACGGTGCCCGTCTGGGCGACGGTGCTCGGCTGCGCAACAGCAGCGTGCACGACTTCGCCCCTGCCCCGGGCGGCGAGTCCCACGCGCTGGTGCTGCGCGGGACCGGCGATGACGTCCTCGTGGAGGACAACCGGATCGAGCTGGGCGACGGGCCGGGGCGTGGGAGTGCCGTGCTGCTGTCGCCGGACAGGGCCGGGCGGCGCGCCGAGGGCCCGGTGGTGGTCCGGGGCAATGTTCTCGGCGGCGGCCGCTTCACCCTGCAGCAGGACTCGCCTGCGGCGGTGATGACGGACATGTCGGTCACCGACAACCGATTCCGGCGCGGAGCGGGTGAGGGCCCGCTGCGAGTGTCGCGCCGAGCTGTGCTGGACAACAACACCTACCTCGACGGCGGCCCACTCCCGCCGCGTTGAGACAGCCTGGTGCCCGGCGCGACGCGCCGGTGTCGAGCGCGACACGCCCGGTCGTCGCGCCGTGCTGGCCGTGGCGCCACGGACCGGGCAGACTGATCACACAAACAGAACCGGGGAGACTCGGTCTTACGAGCAGTCCGCCGCGACGCGAGGACGTAGGGGAAGACGATCCTCGTCGACGTTGGAGGTCTGCAGTGAACGCACGCGGCGTGGTCTTCGTCCACTCGTCGCCGACTGCGGTGTGTCCGCACGTCGAGTGGGCGGTCTCTGGCGTGCTCGGAACCAAGGTTTCTCTGCAGTGGACTCCCCAACCTGCGGTGCAGGGTCAGATGCGGGCCGAGTGCAGCTGGACGGGGCCGACCGGTTGTGGTGGCGCGCTCGCCGGAGCCTTGCGCGCCTGGCCGATGCTCCGGTTCGAGGTGACCGAGGAACCCAGTCAGGGGGTCGACGGCGAGCGCTTCTGCCACGTACCCACACTCGGCCTCTGGAGCGGGCGGACCAGCGCCAACGGCGACATCGTGGTGGGGGAGGACCGGCTGCGGGCCCTACTCGCCGAGGTGCCGGCGAGTCAGCTCCCCGCCCGGATGCACGAACTGCTCGGCTCGGCATGGGACGACGCGCTGGAGCCGTTCCGGCTGGCGGGCGACGGGGCGCCCGTCACCTGGCTGCATCAGGTGGGGTAGAGCGTGACGGGAAAGCGTTGCTCCGGCCCTGGCTTGCGCTCATCGGCCCGGCAGCAACGCTTTCCGTTCACGGGCTGGTGAAGACCACGGCGGCATTGTGGCCGCCGAACCCGAACGAGTCGCAGACCGCGGCGTCCAGGTCGACCTTGCGCGGCTCGCCCGCCACCACGTCGAGCTCGACACCGGGGTCGAGGTTCTCGAGGTTGAGCGTGGCCGGGATCACGCCCTCCTTCACCGAGAGCAACGTGATGATGCTCTCGACGGCGCCTGCTGCGCCGACCATGTGACCCAGTGCCGACTTCGGCGCTGTGAGGATCGGGTGATCGCCGAGCGCCTTGCGGACCGCCCTCGTCTCACCCACGTCACCGGCCACGGTGGAGGTGGCGTGGCAGTTGACGTGCCCGATGTCGGACGGCTCCAGGCCGGCGCTGCGCACCGCCGCCGCGATGGCGCGGGACTGCCCGACGCCCTCCGGCTCGGGGCCGGTGATGTGGTAGGCGTCGGAGGTGATCCCGGCGCCGGCGAGCCTGCCGTGCACGGTGGCGCCCCGGGCCTTGGCGAACTCGGCGCGCTCCAGGATCATGATCCCGGCGCCCTCACCGAGCACGAACCCGTCGCGATCGACGTCGAACGGCCGGGAGGCCCGCTCCGGCTCGTCGTTGCGCTGCGACAGCGTCCGTGCCTGCACGAACCCGGCGACCGTGATGCCGGTGATGCAGGCCTCCGCGCCACCGGCGATGACGACATCGACCTCACCGCCGCGCAGCAGCCGCAGTGCCCACGCCAGGGCCTCCGCGCCGGACGCGCACGCCGAGACCGGCGCATGCACGCCGCCCTGGGCGCCGTACTCGATACCGATCCAGGCAGCCGGCCCGTTCGGCATCAGCATCGGCACCGTGAGCGGCGAGACCTTGCGCAGGCCGCCGTTCTCCAGCAGGTCGTCCTGGTCGAGCAGGGTGACCGCGCCGCCGATGCCGGTGCCGACCACCACCGCGAGTCGCTCGGGCTCCACCTGCATGTTGCCCCGGTCGCCCAGGCCGGCGTGGGCCCATGCCTCCTTGGCTGCGACGAGGGCCACCTGCTCGCACCGGTCCAGCCTGCGGGCCTGGACGCGGGGGAGCACCTCGGTGGGCGCGACGGCCAGCGGTGCAGCGATCTTCACGGGCAGCTGGTGGCGCTCGACCCACTCGTGATCGGCGTCGTCGATGCGCCGGACGCCGGATCGCCCGGCGAGCAGCGCCTCCCAGGTGGACGCGACGTCCCCGCCGAGCGGGGTCGTCGCGCCGAACCCGGTGACGACGACATCAGGAGTGGTGCTCATGGTTCCTCCGCGGGAACGATTGCGTCCGGGCCGTCACTGGTTCTTCGCGATGTAGTCCACCGCGTCACCAACCGTCTTCAGCTCTGCCAGCTGGTCGTCCGGAATCTTGACGCCGAACTTGTCCTCAGCCTGCACGGCGATCTCGACCATCGACAGGGAGTCGATGTCCAGGTCGTCGACGAAGGACTTCTCGGTGGTCACCTCGGCGGTGTCGATGCCGGCGACCTCCTCGACGATCTCGGCGAAGCCGCTGAGGATCTCGGTGTTGTCAGCCACGGTGGTTCTCCTTCTGATGGGGGACGGGAAGTCCGTCAGGGACGGTCAGGGACGGTCAGGGACACACGACGACCTGGCCGGCGTAGGACAGGCCCGCGCCGAAGCCTACGAGGAGCACCGTGTCGCCGGAGCGCACCCGCCCGTCGGCGCGCATGTGGTCCAGTGCAAGAGGGATCGATGCGGACGAGGTGTTGCCCGAGTGCCGGATGTCGTCGGCCACCACCATGTCGTCGCGGGCGCCCTTGGCGCGCAGCCGCTTGGCCACGGCGTCGACGATGCGCAGGTTGGCCTGGTGCGGGACGAAGACGTCGATGTCTGCCGGGGTGAGGCCGGCCAGCTCGATCGCCCGCAGCGCGACGGGGGCGATCTTCGTGGTGGCCCACCGGAAGACGGCCTGGCCTTCCTGGAACAGCGCCTTGTTCTCGGGCTTGATGTGGATGGCCTGTGCCATGTCCCCTGCGCTGCCCCACGCGAGCGGGCCGACGCCGACCGAGGCCTCGTCGGGTGCGGGGCCGATCACGGCAGCGCCTGCGCCGTCGGCGAAGATGATCGCGGTGGAGCGGTCGGTCCAGTCCAGCCAGTCCGAGAGCTTCTCCGCACCGATCACGAGCACGTTCTTCGCACTGCCGCCGCGGACGAGGTCTGAGGCAGCGCCCACCCCGAAGCAGAACCCGGCGCAGGCAGCGTTGAGGTCGAAGGCGCCGGGTGCGGGAATCCCGATGCGGTCGGCCGTCTGCGCGGCCGCGTTCGGGATCGGCGTCGGCATGGTGCAGGTGGCCACGATGACGGTGTCGATCTCGCTCGGCGCCAGCCCGGCGTCCTTGACCGCGCGTGCCCCGGCCTCGGTGGCCATGTCGACCAGCAGCGTCCCCTGCTCGGCGATGCGGCGGCTCTCGATGCCGACCCGATCCCGGATCCACTCGTCGTTGGTGTCGATCCGCTGCGCCAGGTCGTCGTTGGTGACGACGTTGTCGGGCTGGCTGCTGCCGAGTCCGAGGATTCGGGCACCCGGTGCGGTGGGTGCGAGTTTGAGCTGTGTCACTTGTCTGCCCCTGCGTGCTCGGTGATCAGGTCGACGGCCATGGCGATGTCGTCCGGGGTCTTGAGAGCCAGTGTCGCGGTGCCCTTGAGATCTCGCTTGACCAGCCCCACCAACGCGCCCGCCGGAGGCAGCTCGATCACGGCGGTGACACCGAGCTCGCGCAGCGTCGCCATGCAGGAGTCCCACCGGACGGGCCGAGTCACCTGGGCGACCAGCCTCCGCAGCGCCTCGGCGCCGTCGGTGACCACCGTGCCGTCGGCGTTGGAGAGGAGTGGCCGGGTCGGATCAGCGGGGGAGACGCCGGCGGCGTGGCTACGCATGGCGTCCTCCGCGGGCGCCATGAACCGCGTGTGGAAGGCCCCGGCCACCGGCAGGGACTTCACCCGTGCCCGCTCCGGCGGGTCCTCCGCGAGCGCTGCCAGCGCCGCGACCAACCCGGCCGCGACCACCTGGCCGGCAGCGTTGCGGTTGGCCGGGTCCAGACCGAGTTCGCCCAGCCTGGCGAGCACCTCATCGGGTTTCCCGCCCAGCACCGCACTCATGCCCGTGGCTTCGAGCGCGCACGCGGTGGCCATCTCGTGGCCACGGACGGCGGCGAGTGCGACGGCGGCGTCCGGGGTGAGCACTCCGGCGACAGCGGCGGCGGCGAGCTCGCCGACGGAGTGGCCGGCGGCGGGCGCGGCGGCGGGCAGCTTGACCCGTGCGGCCAACCGGGCTGCGGCGAGCAATGCGGCGGCGACGACCAGCGGCTGGGTGACTGCGGTGTCCTTGATCTCTTCGGCGTCCGCCTCCGTGCCGAGGTGGCGCAGGTCGAGCCCGATGGCGCCGGACCACCGGGCGAGGGTCTCCTCCGCCGTCGGATCATCCAGCCACGGGAGGAGCATGCCAGGAGTCTGGGATCCCTGACCGGGTGCGAGCAAAGCGATCACGAGCACCAGAGAACACTGAGGAGGGCCCCCCGGGGGATACCGGCACGCACCAACTCCGTGCCCGTGAATTGGAGGTTTCCTCCAAAGTGGTGTGATTGACGCGTGGCGTAAGCCACGTCGCCCCCACGGTTCGTTGTAGGCAACCCGCAGCTCACGAGGGTGACCCCGGTTCCCTGACCGGGTTCAGCCTGGCCGCGATGACGGCGGTGCGCAGTACGAGTGCGTCACGTGGGTCGGAGGGGCTGCGGCCCGTGAGATCGCACACGCGACGGAGCCGGTAGCGCACGGTGTTGGGATGCACGAACAGTGCCCGCGCGCACGCCTCGAGCGCTCCGCCGCCCTCCAGGTAGGTGGCAAGCGTGTGCAGCAGTTCACCCCCCGCCGTCTCGAGCGGGGCGACGATCGACTCGACGAGCCTACGGTGCGCGGAGACATCGCCGGCCAGCGCCCGCTCTGGCAGCAGGTCGTCGGCGGCGACCGGCCGTGGGGCATCGGGCCATCCCGGCGCCGCACGTAAGGCGGACAGCGCGTCCCTGGCGCTGTTGTGGGCGGTGGCGAGCTCGGCGGCCACGGGGCCGACCACGACCGGGCCCGGCCCGAAGCCGTCGACGAGCCCGCCGACGTCCCCGATGTCCCCGCCGATGTCGCCGGCACCGGGCTGACCGGGCGGCTCGGAGAGCAACAGGATCAGCCTGCTGCCCTGCACGCCGACCAGCACCGAGCGGCCCGCACGCGCAGCCTCGCGGCGCAGCTCACCGAGCCGCTCGGCCGCCGTGTCAGGCGTCGGACTGCCGGCCACCACCCGCACGGCCGCGTCCGGGTCCCAGCCCAGGGTGGAGGCGCGGGAGACCAGCGCGTCGTCGGCCCCGCCCTCGATGTCCGGGCCGCGCACCACGGCGTCGACGACGAGAGCCTCGAGCCGGGCGTCCCACGCGCCGCGGGTCTCGGCCGCACCCGCGTACACCGTGGCCGCGGCGAAGGCGATCTCGCGGCCGAAGCGCAGGACGCCCTCCACGAGCGCATGGCGCTCGGCCTCGTCGGCGGCGAGCGGCGGGAGGTGCCGTTCGAACACATCGGTCGCGATGCGTACGAGGTCCACGGTCTGGCGCAGGCTCAGTCTCCGCGCGAGGTCCCTCGGCGCGATGCGGAAGGCCTCGGCGGTGAGGCGGATCGACTCACCCCGCTCGCCGAGCCAGGCGACGAAGTTGGCGACGCCGGTCTGGGTGACCAGCAGCACTGCTGACCGCTGCTCGGCCGGTAGCCGGGCGAACCACGGCTGGTGCTCCTCCATCGCCAGCAGGCAGGCGAGCGCGAGGTCGCCTGCTGCCAGCTCGAGCCTGCGCAGCGTTGCCGGGGAGACGGCGGCCGGGCCGGACCGCACCGCCGCCGTGCTGGCTCCACCGCACGTCACGTCGGGCAGCATCGCACGGCTGGAGGAACGCCGGGGCGCCGAGAGCGTAGCTCTGTCGGCCGGGCCGTGTACCTGCCCATCGCGTGCGGCGAAATGGGGCTCGAAATGAGCGGGAGCACTAGCGTTGCGGGAGGCAGAAGGTATTACTGTTGGTGAACGGGCAGCGGATCGTGCCTGGACCGACGTGGTCGAGTCGTCCATCTGGGTGATGCGCGCGGTCCTGTCTGATAACTGCGCGTGCGTCTACTGCCCGGCGCCGCGCACGGTTGGCGGTCGGTCTGTCGGCAACGGCAGGTCCCTTTCGCGGGCTGACGGACATGGTCATGTTCTGAAGCTCTGCCACCGACGTCGAGATGGGCCGGAGGAGGGTGGGTCGGATGCCGGTCGGCAACGGCACGCCGCGCCAACGCTATCGGGACCAGGTGCGTGCCGAGATCAAGGAGGCCGCGCTGGCCCAGATGTACATCGGCGGGGCCGGAGCGCTCAGCCTGAACGCCGTCGCGAAGGAGCTGGGCGTCACCGGGCCTGCCATCTACAAGTACTTCCGTAGCCGGGACGACCTGTTGACCGAGCTCGTCTTCGACTCTTACGGCGAGGCCGCCGCCGCCGTGCGCGCCGAGGCCGAGCGCACTCCGCACCGGCCGCCGCGCGAGCGGCTCCATGCACTGGCCGAGGCATACCGGCAATGGGCCATCGCCGCGCCGCATCTCTTCCAACTGCTGGCGATCATGCCCTCGCCCACGGTCGACTCGCCGCCCGAGACGATCGAGCGCGCCAAAGGGGTGCTCGGCCCGTTCCTCCCCGTCCTCGGCCACGGACGCACCTGGCCCGCTGCCGCCGAGCTCAGGGAGCAGGTGCAGGGGTGGATCGACCGGCGCGATGCCGTGGCCGACTGGGTGCGGACCTACGCACCCGAAGCCGATTCCGCCACCGCACTCACCGGCGCGCTGATCGTCTGGGTGCGCCTGCACGGTATCGTCAGCCTGGAGATCCAGGGAAAGTTCACCGGCATGGGCCACCAGCCTGCCACGCTGCTGACCGTGGAGATGGAGTCCATAGCCGACTCCATGGCACTCCCCGCGACCTGACGCTCCGCAGCCGGTCGTTCCCGGTCGGGTGGGAAAGCCACCCCCGGGTGTGGGGCCACGTGAGCACGTCGCTACTGTCGGGTATAGCGCAGCGGATCGAGACCCGACCGGACGCCGCCGGCGCACGGGCGCCGACCGGGAGCAAGGCGGAGGCCGTGGACCCGATCAGGGCGAGCAGATGCGCCGGTGGTCGACTGCGACCAACGGACGTCCGGGCGCGCCTCGGCCCGCCGACGCTACGACGGTCCGGGGCGTGTGGGATTGTCGGGAGCTACCCGGGCTCCCGGCCGCTCGGCCTCAGCCGAGCGGAGTGACCTTGGTGGCCTGCGGACCCTTCTGGCCCTGCTCGATGTCGAACGACACGCGCTGGCCCTCGTCGAGGCTCTTGTAACCATTGGTCTGGATCGCCGAGTAGTGCACGAACACGTCCGCGCCACCACCGTCAGGAGCGAGGAAGCCGTAGCCCTTCTCGCTGTTGAACCACTTGACGGTGCCCTCTGCCATTCTTGCTCTCCTCGTACCTGGTGCCGGGGCGCTCGCCCCCAGCATCGCGCCGCCTGGCCGCTACGGTCCGCGCCCGGGTCGGGACACCGTTCCCGATCACGCGGGCTCGGCGTCGGCCGGAGCGTATCGTGTTCCGGCCCCGCTGCCGAGAGCCAATAACCAGTGTGTTTGTCCTGGCGACGCAGGTGGGCCCAGTACGGGGTAACGCGTCAGTGGCGGCTGACAGATGTAGCCCGAAACGGCTCGCCCGCGAGCGCCGGGATCACAGCGCGTGAGTGAGTCGTCGCCGGGAGCGGTCCCCGCCCCGAGGCCGGTGGGTGGCCTCGGGGCGGGACGGTCTCAGGCAACGCCGCTGTCGGTGGTCTGCGGCCCGGCGGCCTGCGGGTCGTCGAGCCGGTACTTTGCCGCCGCCTCGGCGAGCTGCCCGCGGTCGAACTCCCCGCGTTCCGCGAGCGCCTCCAGGGCCGCCACCGTGATCGACTCGGCGTCGACGTTGAAGTGCCGCCGTACTGCGGGGCGGGTGTCCGACAGGCCGAACCCGTCGGTGCCCAGCGAGGTGAACGGTGCCGGCACCCACTGGCGGATCAGGTCGGGCAGGGCCCGCATCCAGTCCGACACGGCGACGACGGGTGTCCCGCCGTCGCCGAGTGCCCGCGTCACGAACGGCACGTGCGCCTCCTCGTCCGGGTGCACGAGGTTGTGCCGTTCGGCCTTGACGCCGTCGCGGCGCAGCTCGCCCCACGACGTCACCGACCACACCTCGGCCCCGACGCCCCACTGCTCGGCCAGCATGTCGCGGGCCTGCAGCGCCCACGGCACCGAGACGCCGGAGGCGAGCAGCCGCACCTGCGGTCCGTCCTCCCGGGGGCTGCCCGCGTAGCGGTAGATGCCGCGGAGCAGGCCGTCGACGTCGAGGTTCTCCGGCTCCGCGGGGTGGACGTAGGGCTCGTTGTAGACCGTGAGGTAGTAGATGACGTTCTCGCCCTCGAGGGTTTCCGATCCCTCCCCGTACATGCGACGGAGCCCGTCCTTGACGATGTGGGCCACCTCGTAGGAGAACGCAGGATCGTAGGAGACGACCGCCGGGTTGGTGTGGGCGAGAAGCAGCGAGTGCCCGTCGTTGTGCTGCAGGCCCTCGCCGGTGAGAGTCGTCCGCCCCGCGGTGGCCCCGACGAGGAACCCACGGGCCATCTGGTCGGCTGCGGCCCAGATCGAGTCGCCGGTGCG
>JAODNO010000245.1 GCA_025465235.1 Pseudonocardia sp. | reverse complement strand
GCGGCGAGGCAGGATCCGCGGTCGTTGGCCAGCAGCACGATGTCCCCGTCGGCGATCCCCCGGGCCGTGGCGTCGGCCGGGTGGATGCCGAGCACCTCGCGCCCGCGGACCTTCCGCCCCGCGCTGTGCGCACCGAAGTCGAGCTGCGAGTGCAGCCGGGTGGCCGGCTGGTTCGCCACCAGCCACAGCGGGTGCCGGGAATCGGGGGGCTCGGTGGGCGGGAACCAGGCGGGATGACCTGGAGCGTCCGCGTACGCGAAGCCCGCGATGGTCGCGGAGGCGACCTCGATCCGGCCGGACGGCGTCGGCAGCGGGTACGCGTCGGGGTCGGTCCGGAACGCCGCGAGAATGCCGCCGTCGTCATCGACCTGCGGAAGCACCACCTCGCCGTCGCTCCAGAACCGCTCGAACGACGGGGCGTCGAGCCCGCGGGCGGCCAGGCCGGCCCGGGTCTCCCCATACAGGTGTTCCAGCCAGCCGCGGGCGTCGCGTCCCTCGGTGAACCGCGCGCCGGCCCCGAGCCGGGCGGCGAGGCCGCTGAGGATCGTGTAGTCGTCGCGGGCCTCGCCAGGCGCGTCGACGAACCGGTGCATGGCCGTCATGACCGGGTCGAAGGGTCCCGCGCCAATGTCCTCCCGTTCGATCGTCCACGTGGTGGGCAGGACGACGTCGGCATGCCGGGTGGTCGCGGTCCAGGCCGGTTCGTGGACGACGAAGGTGTCCAGCGTGCGCACCGCCCGGCGCAGCCGCCCGAGATCCTGATGGTGGTGGAAGGGGTTGCCGCCCGCCCAGTAGGCGAGCTTGACGTGGGGATACCGGAGCCGCCGACCGTCGTGGTCGAACTCATCGCCCGGATGCAGCAGCATGTCCGCGACCCGGGCGACCGGGATGAAGGCGTCGACGCCGTTGCGGCCCTGGGGCAGCGCCGCGATCGGCACGGCCACGCGCCGGCGTCCGTAGTGGCCGATCGAGCCGAGCCCGTAGGCGAACCCGGCCCCGGGCAACCCGATCTGCCCCAGGGCCGCCGCGAGGGCGACCCCGGCCCACACGGGCTGCTCCCCAAACTCGGCGCGTTGCAGGGACTGGGCGACGGTCACCAGCGTCCTGCCCCCGGCGGCGCGCCGAGCCAGCCCGACGATCGTGTCGGAGTCGAGGCCGGTCAGTCGGGCCGCCCACCGGGCGTCCCGGACGACACCGTCGTCGGCGCCGAGCAGGTGCCCGGCGAGCCGGTCCCAGCCCACGCAGTACCGGGCGAGGAACGCCTCGTCGTGCAGCCCCTCCACCAGCAGGGTGTGCAGCAGGCCCAGCATGAGCGCGACGTCCGAGCCGGGCGGCACGGCCAGCCACTCAGCCGCCGCCTCCTTCGGCAGGTCGCTGCGCAGCGGACCGACCAGCACGAACCTGGCTCCTCGCGCCGCCGCGGCCCGCATCGCGTCGCGCTCGACGTGGGCGCTGATCCCTCCGCCGCCCACCGCGCTGTTCTTCAGCGCCATGCCACCGAAGGCCAGGACCGTGTCCGTGTGCGTGGCCACCTGCTCCCACGTCACCGGCCCCCTCGACACCGTCTCGCTCGGCCCGAGCACGTGGCGCAGGACGGTCTCGGCGGCGGCCCCGCTGTACGTCCCGACGGAGCGGGTGTACCCGCCGACCGCCACGTTGAGGAACCGATGCAGCTGACTCTGGGCGTGGTGGAAGCGGCCGGCGCTGGCCCACCCGTAGCTGCCGCCGTAGACCGCCCCGGGCCCATGTCGGTCACGCACGCGGCCCAGTTCCGCGGCGAGCCTGTCGAGCACCTCGTCCCAGCCGACCTCGATGTACCCGTCGACGCCGCGGCGCTCGTCCGGCCCGGGACCGTCGTCCCACCAGCCGCGCCGGACCGCCGGACGCAGGACACGGGCGCGGTGCCCCACCGCGGAGGGGACGTTGCCGAGGATCGGAGAGGGATCGGGATCACCGGGACGGGGGGTCACGCGCAGATGACCGTCCTGCACGACCCCGCGGAACGAGCCCCAGTGGGTGACGTGCGGCCGACCGCCGGCGGTATCGGTGCTCATCGAAGGGGGAAACCCCGTTCCTGCAGGACCTTGCGCAGCAGGTGCCGCCCTCGCAGCCCCTCCACCGAGCCGAACCGGGCTGCGACCCGGTCGGACCATCGACCGCCGAGCCCCTCGTTGGCGTAGAAGTCGGCGAGGAGCCGGTCGTAGGCCCGGATCTGTTCCTGCTGCACGTCAAGGTCGTAGCGCTCCCGGTGCAGGACGACGTCCTGTGGCAGCCGCGGCTTGACCGACTCACCGCCGGCGGAGTCAGCCCAGCCGACGACGAGCCCGACGACCGCGACGACGTGCTGGGGCAGCCCGAGCTCCTCGGCAACCTCCCGCGGCCGGTTCCGGACGGCTCCGATGTAGACGGTCCCGAGGCCGAGCGACTCGGCGGCCAGGGCAGCATTCTGCGCCGCCAACGCCGCGTCGACGAACGCCACGAGCGCGCTCTCCAGGTAGTCCGCGCCCTCCGCTTCACCCGCCCTCTCCACGGCGATCCGCCTGGCCCGGGCCAGGTCCGCGAGCCAGACGAGCAGCAGCGGCGCCTGCTCGACGTGTCGTTGCCCGCCCGCGAGCGCCGCCAGGCGAGCCCGGCGACCGGCATTACGCACCGCCACGACACTCCACAGCTGGAGGTTCCCGGACGTCGCAGCCGACTGCGCCGCGAACAGGGAGAAGAAGACGAGCGTGAAGACGGCCCAGACCGCGGTCACGGCCGTGAGCAGGCGGGCGAGCACGTAGCGGAGCGACAGCGGCGCGCGGCGACGGCCGCGCCGCGGCAGGGGCGTGGGGGGCGCCTCGGGGGAGGCGAGTGTGGCGGGCATGGTCGTCCCTGTCTCGGTGGGGCGCGGGCGGGAGTGGGCACGAGGTCTCGACTTCTCAGCGGCAGGAGCGACAGCGGCGAAGCCGACACCGACGGCCCGGCGCGGTCACAGCTTCTTCCCCGGGTTGAGGATCGAGCGCGGGTCGAGGACGGCCTTAAGGTCGTGCTGCAGCGCTACGACGTCCGGGCCGAGCTCGTCGGCGAGCCAGCGGCGCTTGAGCAGGCCGACACCGTGCTCGCCGGTCAGGGTGCCGCCGAGTCGCAGCGCGGTCGTGAACACCTCGCCCGCGGTGGCCCAGACGTGCTCGTCGATCTCGTGGCCGCGGTCGAGGACCAGGATCGGATGCAGGTTGCCGTCACCGGCGTGCGCCATCGTGGCGATCCGGGTCCCGCTGCGCTCCGCGATCTCCTCGATCGCGGCCACCGCCTCGGCCAACCGAGAGCGGGGCACCGCGACGTCCTCGATCAGCACGCGACCGCGCCGCTCCAGGGCCGGCAGCGCGGACCGGCGGGTGGCGAGCAGCGTCTCCGCCTCGGCCGGGTCGGTGGTGACGTCGAGGACCGTCGCGTGCGGACCGACGACCCCGCGGACCGCCTCCATCTCGGCGTCCGCACCCCACCCGTCGGTCTGCACTAGCAGGAACGCCGCTCCGCGCGACCGGAGCGCGGACCCGTCGGCGGCGTCGATCGCGTCAAGACAGGCCGTGTCGAGGAGCTCGGCCACCGCAGGCTGCAACCGGGCCGCGGTGATCGCCGCGGCGGCGGCCGCGGCGGCCGCGAAGTCCGCGAAGAACGCGGACAGGGTCGCGGTGCGGACCGGGTCGGGACGCAGCCGCAGGGTCGCCCCGACGATCACCCCGAGCGTCCCCTCCGAGCCGACGAACAGGCCCGTCAGGTCGTAGCCCGCCACCCCCTTGACCGTGCGCCGGCCGGTGCTGATCCGCCGGCCGTCGGCCAGGATGATGTCGAGACCGAGCACCGAGTCCCTGGTCACCCCGTACTTGGCACAGCGCAGCCCACCAGCGTTGGTCGCGATGTTCCCGCCGATGGTGGAGATCGCGGCGCTGGCCGGGTCCGGCGCGTACCGCAGCCCGTGCATGCCCGCCGCCCGGTCCAGGCGCGCGGTGACGACCCCCGCCTCGACGACGGCGAGCTCGTCGGCCGCGGACAACTCCAGGATCCGGTCCATCCGCGACAGGTCGAGCACCACGCTGCCCTCGGTCGCCACCGCGCCCCCGGACAGCCCGGTCCCCGCTCCACGAACGACGACCGGGATGCCGTCGGCGTTCGCGGCCCGCAGCACCTCTGCGACGTCGTCCACGGACTCGGCGAAGGCCACCGCGCGCGGCCGGCCGCCGGGGTCGAAGCCCGAGCGGTCGAGGCGGTGGGTGGCGAGGACCGCGGCATCGTCGGTCCAGCCTGCGGGCAGGAGTGTCATGCCGGGTCCTCGCCGCCGCGGCAGGCGAGCTCGCCACGGACCAGCGGAAGCACCTCGCGGCCGAGGTCGCGGGCGTCGCGCAGCGGGTCGTACCCGCGGATCGACAGGACGTCGCAGCCGATGTCGACGTAGTCCAGTAGCGCCGCCGCGACCGTCTCGGGTGAGCCGACCAGCGCCGTCGAGGCTCCGGCGGCGTTCGTCGCGGCGGCCGTGGCGGTCCACAGCGCCCGGTCGTGCCGTTCACCGCGCGCGGCGATCGAGAGCAGCCGCTGGGAGCCGACGTTCTGCGGGGACGGGCCGCCGGTCGTCGAGACGCGGACGTGGTGGCGCTCGATGCCGCCGAGGATCTCCTCGGCCCGTTCCCAGGCCAGCGCATCCGTCGGCGCGATGATCGGCCGGAAGGACACCCAGATGCGCGGGTGCGGGCGGCCCGCGTCGTCCGCGTAGCGGTTCACCGCGGCGATCTGCTCCGCGGTGTCCGCGAGCGGCTCGCCCCAGAGCCCGAAGATGTCCGCCTCCGCGCCGCCCAGGCGGTGGGCCGCGTCCGAGGACCCACCGACGGACAGCAGGATGGCCCCCGCGGGCCGGACCCGGGACTCGAAACCGGTGAACCGGTAGAACTCGCCCTCGTGGTCGAAAGGTCCCGCACCGGACCACACCCGGCGCAGGATCCGGATGTACTCCGCCGCCCGGGCGTAGCGGGTGTCCTTGTCCAGGTAGTCGCCCTCCCGCTGTTGCTCGGCGTCGCTGCCGGCCAGGAAGTGGATGCCCAGCCGTCCGTGCGAGAGCTGGTCGAGCGTCGCGAACGTGCGTGCGGCGTTGACCGGGTGCACGACCCCGGGGCGGTGGGCGAGCATGACCTTGAGCCGCTCGGTGCGAGCCAGCACCCAGGCGGCCAGCTGGGTGGACTCCGGGGCCCCGGAGCTGTAGGGCACCAGCGTCCAGTCGAAGCCGCCGTCGTCGTAGGCGCGGGCGAAGTCCTCGAGGTAGGGGTGGTCGACGAGTGGGCCGGTCGGGAGCGCCGCCTCGCTGTAGTAGGAGGCGCCGATCATGCCGACGAACTCCACCGGATGCGTGCCCATCAGCTCGCCCTCGCCGCGGGGGTGCCGCGGTGCGCCAGCTCCTGGCGCACCAACGGCACCACGTGGCGCGCGTAGTCGATCGCGTCGTCCAGCGGGTCCCAGCCGCGGATGGACAGAAGCTCGCAACCGACGTCGACGTAGTCCAGCAGTGCCCTCGCGACGGTCTCGTAGCTACCGACGAGCGCGGTGGTGCTGCCCGGCTGTGCAGTCGCCTCGACCAGCGGGGTCCACAACGCCCGGTCGTGGCGGTCGCCGCGGGCGGCGACGGCTTGCAGCCGCTGCGATCCGACGTTCGGGGGCCGCCAGCCGTCGACGGTTCCGTTGGCGCGCACCGCACCCAGGATCTGGTGAGCCTTCTCCCAGGCCAGCTCGTCGGTCGCCGCGACGATGGGCCGGAACGACACCCATATGCGCGGACGCGGGCGTTCCGCGGCGTCCGCGTACCTGTTCACCGCGGCGATCTGCTCGGCGGTCTCCGCGAGCGGCTCGCCCCACAGGCCGAAGATGTCCCCCAGCTCACCGCCGATCCGGTAGGCCTGCTCGGAGGAGCCGCCGACCGAGAGCGGGATCAGGTCCTGCAGGGGCAGGACGTCGGTGGAGAAGTCCTCGAAGCGGTAGTACCGGCCCTCGTGGCTCACCGGCTCCCCGTCCGAGGACCAGATCCTCCGCAGGATCCGGATGAACTCCTCGGACCGGGCGTAGCGCTCCGCCTTGTCCAGGTAGTCGCCTTCGCGCCGCTGCTCCCGCTCGTCGCCGCCGGAAATGATGTGCACCCCCATGCGCCCGCCGCCGATCCGGTCCAACGTGGCGAACACCTTCGCCGCCTGGGTCGGCGCCACGAATCCCGGCCGGTGCGCCAGCATCGGGGCGATCCGATCCGAGTGGTGGAGCACGAACTGGGCGAGCTGGTTCGCGTCGACCGACGAGGAGCCGTAGGCCACCAGGGTCCAGTCGAAGCCGCCATCGTCGAGGGCGCGGACGAAGCGACGGGTGTACTCGGGGTCGAAGGATCCGCGCCTGCGGCCACCGGGCGTGGCCTCGGTGGACGGCGTGGTGTGGACGGCGCTGATGAACTCGACGGCCACCTCAGGTCCCTTCCGGATCGGGTCCGACGGCGACGGGACGGGCCGGGTCCGAGGACCACGCCGACCAGGAACCGGGGAAGAGAGCAGCCGGGATGCCCGCGACGGCCAGAGCCGCGACCTGGTGGGCGGCGGTGACCCCGGATCCGCAGTACACGCCGACCGGGCCCTCCCCGAGGCCGGCGACACGAGCCCGCAGCTCGGCGGCGGGGCGGAAACGGCCGTTGGCGGTGAGGTTGTCCCTCGTGGGGGCGCTGACCGCGCCCGGAACGTGACCGGCACGCGGGTCGACCGGTTCCGTCTCGCCGCGGTAGCGCTCCCCCGCACGCGCATCGAGGAGCAGCCCGGTGCTCGCGAGCTCCCCCGCACCGTCGGCGTCGAGGACGGGCAGGTGCCCGGCGCTCAGCTCGACGTCGCCCGGCTCCGGGTCGCCCACCTCCCCCGTCTCCAGGTCGTGCCCGGCGGCGGTCCAGGCGGCGAGTCCGCCGTCGAGGAGCCGGACGTCGGCGAGGCCCGCCCAGCGCAGCAGCCACCAGGCGCGGCCGGCGGCGAGTCCGCCGCTCGCGTCGTAGGCGACGACGGGATGGCCCGCCGTCACACCCCAGCGACGTGCGGCCGCCTGCAGGTCCGCGACCTCCGGCAGCGGGTGGCGACCCGCGGTCGGGTCCCCGGTGTGCTCGGCGAGCTCGGAGTCCAGGTCGACGTAGACCGCTCCGGGGAGGTGCCCCTCGCGGTGATGGTCGCGGCCGTGCGGGTCGCCCAGGGCCCAGCGGACGTCGAGCAACACCGGGGGGCGGGCACCCGCCAGTTCCGCGGCCAGCGCCGAGGCGTCGACGAGCACGTCGAGCTCGGGGAACGACGTGCGCAGATCGTCGTCGCCGAGCGAGCCCGCTGCGGTGCCCTCCCACACCGCGCGATGCACCCGGGCGAGCGCCGCGGCGTTGCGCGGGGCGTCGACGCCGTGCAGGCGGGCGAGCAGCACGATCTCACCGTTGAGGAAGTCCGACTCGAGCGAGGCGCCGCGCTGCAGGCTCTGCCAGGTCGAGCGGCCCGTCGCCTCACGGCCGGGGATCGGGTGACTCGTGAACGTCGACAGGTCCAGCGCGGTCTCGGCGCGAAGATCCGCCGCGGACTCGCCCGCCGCGAGGTAGACGGCGCGCGCCTCGGCAGTCAACGCTGCGGCGACCCGGTCGCGGAGCGGGCTCGGCCGGTAGAGCGCGTCGAGGGCGTTCGTGACGATCCCCAGCAGCTTGCCCGCCTTCCAGCGCGGGATGTCCTCGACCACCTCGGCCAGGTGCCGCGCCGCGCGCAGGTCGTCGGCGATCCGCTCGAGCCCGGCGTCGCGACCCCCCGGATACCGGCCCAGCCACACCACCCCGACGGCAGGTGCCGCGGGTGACTGGACCTCGCCCGGTACGAGGTAGCTCGCCGGTGACCAAACCACCGCGCCGTAGACGGTCGAGAAGCGGCGCAACGCCACCCGTTCGGTGTCCAGGCCGTTCTGCAGGACCAGGATCGGAAGCGACTCGGCCGCCGCCGCGCTCGCGGCTCCGGAGCCCTCGACCGGTCGCCACGCCCAGTCGGCGATCGTCGACTCGGCGTCCTGAGCCTTCGTGGCCAGCACGAGGACGTCGCCGTCGCGCAGGTCGACCTCCTGCGGGCCGCCTGCGAGCGGGACGTCGACGACGTGCTCACCGTCGGGGCGCAGGTAGCGCAGCCCGTCGGCGCGCAGTGCCTCGAGATGGCCGCCGCGGGCGACCAGCACGGTCGCGATGCCTGCGGTGTGCAGCTCGGCGGCGAGGGTCGCGCCGACCGCGCCGGCACCGATCACGATGTACCGGCGCTGTCCGGTCTCCGCCGAAGGCCAGCTCATCGCAGCGTCACCCCCCGAGCGATCGCGGTCGCGTCCGCACCCAGGCGCAGCCGCTCGAGGAACAGCACGACGGTGGCGGCAGCGGTGCGGTGGGTCTGGTCGTTGAGCGCGTCGTGACGACCGCCGGAGATGCCGACGAGCTCGGCGGCGGGCACGCTCGCGTACCAGGAACGGGCAGCGGTGAACGGGCTCACCGCGTCGTCCTCCCCGTGCAGGCCGAGCACGGGCGCCCGGATCGAGGACCCCTGGGCCCGGTCGAACCACGAGCGGGGGAGGTGTTCCGCGATCGCGCCACGACGGACCCCGTCGTCCACGATGAGCCGGGCCTGGTGGGTCGGGCAGGCGGTCCGCGCGGCCAGCTCGTCCTCCCAACCCCCGACCAGAGGGACGTCGTCCCGGGTGGGGAGCCCGGCGAGGACGACGCCGCCGACGTCTGGCTCACCGGCGGCGGCGAGGCCGGCCGCGTAGAGGGCGCCGGAATCCGAGCCGAGCAGCACGCGGGGGTACGGGCCGACGTCGCCCGCCGGATCGGCGTCGAGCAGAGCCCGGATCTGCCCGGCCGCCCGCTGCTCGTCGATCGTCGGGTCGGAGACGGCCCACACCCGGTACCCGTCGGCCGCGATCCGGCGGCCGAGACGCTCGTAGATCCCGGCGTGCTCACCGCGCCCCGGAACCACCACGACGGTGCCACGGGGCGCGATCCCCTCGGGTTCACGCCAGGACGCGACGACCGGTACAGCTCGGGCGACAGTCAACTTGGATCAACCTCTCGGCAGGCAGGGATCCGCCATGGCGCGCAGTAAAGCGCGCGGAGATGGGCGGGCCCGGGAATGGGCGCACGCCGATGCCGGTGCGCGCCGGGAGAAGAACACGCGGGGTGCCGCGCCGACCGCTCAGGCGGTCAGGCGGTCAGGCGGTCAGCAGGACCGACAGCTCGCGGAGTGGACGGTGCCGTGGTCGATGACCCGGCGCTGCGTCAGGTCCCCACGCTCTTCCCGCAGTCCGGCGGCACTGCCGGCCGGTGCGGACGGTGACACCCCGGCACACGGACGTCGTCCGGTGTCGCGCGAAGGTGTCGGGCGGGGCATGGAGTAAAGCTAAGCCGACGACCCACGGTGATGTCCAACTACGAATCCGCATCACAATTGATCAGGGGACGCGATCGGTCGGTGTTAGCGTCGCAGCATGCCCGCCCCCTCCGCCGTTCTCGACATCGTCGCGCTGCGCAGCCTCGTCGCGGTGGCGGACTGTGGCGGCTTCCATCGCGCCGCGGAGAACCTGCTCGTGTCCCAGTCCGCGGTCAGCCAGCACGTCCGCCGTCTGGAGAAGACGATCAGCCGACCCCTTGTGGAGAAGGTGGGCCGGAGCAGCCGGTTCACCCCCGAGGGCGAGGCACTCGTCAGCGAGGCGAGACGGATCCTCGCGGCGCACGACGAGGCGCTGCGCCGCATCGGAGTCGGCGACGAGCGTGCGTCCATCGTGCTCGGGACGACCGAGCATGCGGCGGACGAGCTCCTCGGGCTCGTCACCAGCGCGCTGAGCGACGTGTTCCCGGACTCCGCCGTCCGGTTCCGTCTCGACCGCAGCGACCGGCTCAACGACGCGATCGAGCGGGGCACCCTCGACCTCGCGATGTACATCGGCGACGTCCGCGGCGCCGACAGCGTGTCCGCCGGCGCACTCCCGTTGACCTGGTACGCCGCCCCGGGCTGGAACCGCCCGCCGTCCGGCTCCCCCATCCCGCTCGTCGTGATCGACAGCCCGTGCACCATCCGGCGGCGGGCCCTGGAGACCTTGGCGGACAACGGACTACCGGCGACGGTCGTCGGCGAGGCGGCCTATCTCGCCGGTGTGCTCAACGCCGCGCGGGCCGGACTGGGCGTCGTGCTGCTGGCCGGTACCGGGGCACCGCCCGAGGGGCTCGTGCGCCGCGGCGACCTGCCTGCCCTACCGCCGGAGCGGCTGCACCTGCGAGCCCGCGCAGCAGCCGACCCGCGCCTGATGGAGATCGCTGCCGAGGTTCTGGGAACGGTGCTCGTCCCGAACCAGGGGCACTGAGCAGCGGGTCCGAGCGTTACCGGTCGCTGCGGCGAGGAATCTGCGGGTGCCGCTGGAGAGCGCTGCGCGTGATGGCCAGCTCATGCGCCACCTCCGCGCTGATCAGCTCGGCGTGCAGGTCGCGCGCCCGATCGTCAACCTCCGGCCGGACTACTTCACGCCCACCACCCGCGGGTTCCGGCACTTCGCCCAGGACCTGCTGCTGCTCGACTGGCTCGACGCCCGCGCGGAGCGGTACGCGGTGGTCACCGACGACGAGGTCGAGCGGGAGGGCACGCCACTGCTGTCGCTCTACCGCGTCGTGCTCACCGGAGCCCACCCCGAGTACTGCTCGGCCGGGATGCTCGATTCCTACCTGGCATACACGCACGCGGGCGGGCGGCTGATGTACCTGGGCGGCAACGGGTTCTACCAGGTCACGGCCCAGCGCCCGGGGCACCCCGACGCCATCGAGATCCGCCGAGGGCACGCCGGCGTCGCCACCTGGGTCTCCGACCCGGGCGAGGAGAACCTCTCGGCGACCGGAGAGCCCGGCGGGCTCTGGCGGATGCGGGGGCGGGCACCGAACGTGCTCGCCGGTGTCGGGTTCACAGCGCAGGGCTTCGACAAGGGATCAGGCTACGCACGGAGCGAAGCGAGCGCGGACCCGTCGGTGTCATGGGTGTTCGACGGGGTCAAGGCCGGGGTCGGCGAGGTGTTCGGCGCCGAGG
>JAODNO010000237.1 GCA_025465235.1 Pseudonocardia sp. | reverse complement strand
GATCGTGGAGGATCTGCGTAGCCAGATTCTCAGCGGCGCACTGCCGGACGGTGCCCGGCTGCCGTCCGAGCGCGAACTGGCGGCCCACTACGACGTGAGCGCGCCGACCGTCCGTGAGGCTGTACGGGTGCTGGCCGCTATGGGACTGCTCAGCACCAGGAACGGCAGCCGAACCACCGTCACCGCAGATGGCAACACGCTGCTCGCGGTGTCGATCGCCTCAGTCGTCCAGTTCGAGAAGATGGGCGCCGGCGACGTCCTGGGCCTGCTGGGAGCTCTCAACGCCTACGCAGTCGAGCAGGCCGTGGAGCGGGCATCCGGCGAAGACATCGCGGAACTGCGGAGCGCGGCCGAGCAAGCGGCGGAGATCGTCGACGTGGAGTCGGCCGCAGCGGCACTCAAGCACTACTTCGTGACCCTCTCCGCAATCTCACACAACCCGCTGCTCGCTGCACTATGCCGGTTCATCACGGAAATCCAGATCGGGCTTGCCGTCGAACTCTCCGGGCGTAGGACGGAGGACTGGCGGCGGGTCGCGGGATCCCCCTTGCACAAGACGCGGATGGACATCGTGGAGGCCATCGCACAGCGGGATTCCGCCCGGGCCGTCCAGCTCCTTCGCGACTACCACAGCAGGGTCATCAAACGGACCCAGTCCTCGCCCCGCGCCAAGCAGATCAGGGAGACCGACCCCGGGCTCACCGCCTTCCTGTCCTCCTGGCTGGGGGCGAACGTGGGTCTGGGCAGCGCGCTCGACAGGAGAGGGTGAGGCTCTGCGGGCCATGATCGGCCGGCCCTTCAGTGGGTCCCACCACCAGGAGTCGCGCCGCTGACGGTCGGCGCAACCCCGAGATCGGCACCCGCTTGCCGAAGTGGTCGCACGGCAGTGGGGTGATGCGCGGAATCTTCCACGCGTTGTCAGACCCCACCCGCCGCCGCGTCGTCGAGCGCCTCAGCCAGGGGCCCGCGACGACCAGCGACCTGGCTCGTCCGTTCGACATGGCACTGCCGTCGTTCACGCAGCACCTGAGCGTTCTCGAGCGCTGCGGCCTGGTGACGTCGGAGAAGAAGGGACGGGTGCGCACCTACCGGCTCGCACCCCAGCCGCTCGAGGACCTCGATACCTGGCTTGCAGCGCAGCGCGCGCTGTGGACCCGACGCCTCGATCAACTCGATTCGTTTCTCGACGACCTGAAGGAGCAGCAGAGATGATCGCCTACACCCCGAACCCGGAGCTCGACCTCATCCTGGAGCGCACCGTCGACGTCGCGCCCGAACTGGTCTGGAAGGCCTGGACCACTCCCGAGCTGCTCGTGCAGTGGTTCGCCCCGAAGCCCTGGTCGACCACGTCCTGCGAGATCGACCTGCAGCCCGGCGGCAAGTTCGACACCACGATGCGCTCGCCAGAGGGCGACGAGTACCCGAGCAGCGGCTGCATCCTGGTGGTCGAGGAGGGTTCGAGGCTGGTCTTCACCTCGGGCCTTGGCCCTGGCTTCCGCCCGCAGATTGCCGAGGACGGCTTCCCGTTCACCGCGATAATCAGCATCGAGCCCGACGGCAGCGGCACGAAGTACACCGCCACCGGCATTCACGCGGACGCCTCGTCGAGGAAGTCGCACGAGGACATGGGCTTCGCCGAGGGCTGGGGCATGGCACTGGACCAGTTGGTCGACGTCGCGAAGTCCCTCTGACGGACGAACGTGTGGTCACCTGGGCGGACAGGCTGCGGCGGGTCAGCGTCGTGGGATCGGGTGGCCGCGGCGGCGGTAGTGGCGCCGCGGCTCACCGGCCGAACCGGCCCCCGATCAGTTCCTTTCTCCAGCGCGGTGCACGGGAGTCGAGGATATGGCGTGCGAGCATGGGCTACGTGGTCATGCAAGCCGCGCACGTGCCGCGAAAGATCACCTGGGCTTCGTCGACCGTGCCGACAGCGGTCCCCGCGGCGAGGCACGGCCGCGCCCCCACGACGCATTCGACGTCGAACACGCCCTGGCAGGAACGACACACGAAATGGTGGTGCCACTCCCTCCCGGCCTCATAGAGCACAGCCCCGGGGCCGGCGTCGGCGGTGAGCACCAGACCCGCCCCGACCAGCGAGTTCAGGACGTTGTAGATGCTGGACCGCGGTAGCCGGCGCCCATCGGCCGCAAGCCGATCACGCACCTCGTCGGCGGAGCGGTGGTCGCCGAGGTCCTCGAGCGCGCCGAGGACCTCGACCCGCGGCCCCGTAGCCCGCAGCCCACGCTCGCGCAGCCGGCCGCTCAGCTCTGCTGCGCGTTGAACATCCACCGCTGCTTCTCCAAGCCGGCCAGAATCCCGATGAGCAGATCCTGGGAGACGAGGTCGAACTCAGCAAGGTCGAGCACCCGACGCGTGACCCGCGCGGCCACCGTGTCGAGCGCCCGCACGACCAGCTCGACGACCGCGACATCATCGACCTTGCCGTTCGGGATCTCTGCCAGCGGGCTCTCCTTGGCCACCGTGCCTACGCGCGCATCCGGCGCGTATCCGATCGCCACGGCGCGCTCAGCGACCGTGTCGGCGGCCGAACGGACCTCCGCGGTCAGCTCGTCGAGCTGCTCGTGCAGCGACCGGAAGTGGCGACCTGTCACGTTCCAGTGCAGCTGCTTGGCCTGCGAGGCCAGGTCGGAGAGCTCGACCAGCGTGTCCTGCAGTTCGCTGCCAATCCGCTCGGTGTGCATGACGACCTCCTGAAGTCACATTCCCTTGGTTGGACTGTGTCCAGACTAGCTTTCTGGACACAGTCCAGGGAGCTGGTGGAGTGAGGTCTCCGCCACGTCGTCATGCCGGCCCAACTCAGCAACGCAGGATCACGGTGAGCGCCACACCCAGTGGCGATCCCGCGCCATGCTGCCTAGCCTCGGTGACTCCTGCGTGCCACGTCCGGGTGCTCCCCCCGCTCCCGCCGGGCCGGTACGCACGTCCGAGGAGACTGCGTGACCCAGTACCCGCTGGTGCCCGTTCCGTGCAAACACTGCCGGGGCACCCGTCAGAACGGCCTCGTCCAGCACCAGGCCGACTGCCCGCTGGACGCGACCGGCATCAAATTCTTCGCCCACCCCGACCTGATGGAGCTCGACGCCCACCTGGCCGCGTTCTACTCCGAGGGCTGACGGACCCCGGCGCCGAGCGCCTCCAGCACGCTGGTGGCGGTGGGACCCGACGAGGCCGGGTTCTGCCCGGTCACGAGGTTGCCGTCGGTGACCACGTGCGGCAGCCACGGCGTGGACACGACCACATCGCCGCCGCGCTGCCGCAGCGTGGTCTCCAGCAGCCACGGGGCCCGGTCGGCCAGCCCGGCCTGCCGCTCCTCCTCGTCGCTGAACGCCGTCATGCGGCGTCCGGCAAACAGCCACGTCCCGTCGGCCCGCGCCGCGGACAGCAGCCCGGCCGGCCCGTGGCACACCGCGGACACGAGCCGTCCGCTGTCGTGGAGCGCGGTCAGCAACCGGCCGAGCGGCGCGCAGCCGGGCAGGTCCTCCATCGGAGCGTGCCCGCCGGGCAGGAACACGGCGTCGAGCCCGTCGTCGCCGACGTCCTCGAGCGCCCGCGGTCGTGCCAGCTCCCCTGACAGCTCGTCCAGTTCCGCGCGCAGCTGCGCGGCCCGCTCCGCGCCGCCCGCGCGGTCCGGCTGCAGGCTCACCAGGTCGACGGTCGGAGGGATGCCGCCGGGGGTGGCGAGCTCGACGTCGAGGCCCGCGTCGCGGAAGGTCCGGTAGGGCACCACGAACTCCTCGGCCCAGTAGCCGGTGGGGTGCGCGGTGCCATCGGAGAGGGTCCAGTGGTCGGCGGCGGACAGGACGACGAGGAAACGTGCCATAGAGCCCATCGTTCGTCGCCGCGGCCGCCACGTCCCTGACCCAGCGGGCCGGAACCGGGTCGCGCGGTCGGCCCCGCCGGGCCTGCCGCACAGCGCTTCACCAGCGGTTGACTCCTTGGTGATCGCCTGGGTCAGGGTGGGCCATCCTCGTCCAGGCCCGGCAACCAGCTGACCAAAGGCGTCTTGCCATCGGTCGCATCGATGTGTCAACGTTAACTTGTGGCAACGTTAACCGGTGGCGGTGAGCTGAGTGCGACCGTGAAGACGGTGGCCGCTCACGCCGGCGTGAGCGCCCAGACGGTCTCCCGCGTCCTGCGCGGCACCGGCTATGTCAGCGAGGAGACCCGCGCCAAGGTCCTGGCCGCCGTGACCGCCGTGGGCTACCGCCCCAACGCCGTCGGCCGCAGCCTCCGAGCCACCCGCACTCCGATGGTCGGGCTGCTGATCACCGACATCACCAACCCGTTCTACGCCAGCCTTCACAAGTCGACGGAGGCCGTGTTCCGCGAGCGCGGCCTCACGCTGATGCTGCTGAACTCCGACGACGACCGCGAGACCGAGCGCCAGCAGCTGGAGCTGGTGCGCTCGTACCGGCCCAGCGGCCTGCTCCTCGCACCCGCGGTGCACAGCTCGCTCACCACGGAGGACCTCGTGGGCTTCGGCGCCGCGGTGCTCGTGAGCCGCACCCTGCCTGGCCTCGCGGTCCCCTCGGTCGTCACGAACGAGCCGGAGGCGATGGGCGAGGCCACGCGCGCGCTCCTCGCCGCCGGCCACCGCCGGATCGCCGCGGTCCTCGGCCCGCAGGCCGCCTCCACCACCACCCGCCGCGAGGCGGGGTACCGGGAGGCGGTGCTCGCGGCCGGGGTGGAGCCGCTCGTCTTCTACACCGACCAGACCGGCCCGGGCGCGCGTGCTGTGATCCGGCAGGCCCTGCACACGCACCCCCGGATCACCGCCGCGATCGGGTTCAACGCACCCGTCACGGAGGGAATCCTCACGGGGCTGCGGGACGAAGGCCTGAGCTGCCCGCACGACGTGTCCCTTGTCGGCTTCACCGACGCCCCCTGGATGGCGTTCTACCCGCCGCCGATCACCGTCGTGCGGCAACCGGTCGAGGCGATGGGGCGGCTCGCCGCGCAGCTCGTCCTCGACCTGGTCGACGGCAAACCGGTCGCCCCCGAGCCGCACGTCGTACCCAGCACGCTGCTCCACCGCGAGTCCGTCGTCGTCGCGCCACCCGGTCCCTGACCTCCCCCCTCCTCGATGAAGAGGTGACCCTGTGTCCCACGAAACGTCGTCGTCGCTCGCCGACGCCGCTGCACGCATCACGAGCAAACGGTGGACCCGCATCCTGGTCCCCCTGCTGTTCCTCTACATGGTCAACTTCATCGACCGCAACAACATCGGTTTCGCGGTGATCGGCGGCATGAACGAGGACCTGGGCATCGGCAACGCCGAGGCCGGGCTCGCCGGCGGTCTGTTCTACATCGGCTACCTGGTGCTGCAGATCCCCGGCGGCATCCTCGCCGAGCGCTTCGACGTGAAGCGCCTGATCGTGTCCCTCACGATCGCCTGGGGGGTGCTCGCCGCGGCCACCGGGCTCGTCCAGAACCTGACGCAGCTGCTCGTGCTGCGCTTCCTGCTCGGACTGGCCGAGGGTGCCGTGTGGCCGGCGATCCTGGTGATGCTCGCGCGCTGGTTCACCGACCGCGAGCGCGCCACCGCCAACTCCATCTGGCTGGTCTGCCTTCCCGCATCGTTCGTGATCATGGGTCCGATCTCCGGCCTGATCCTGGCGGTTACCGACTGGCGATGGCTGTTCATCATCGAGGGCATCCCCGCGGTGCTCTTCGCCCTCGTGGTGCTCGCCGTCAGCGCGGCGAAGCCGCAGGCCGCGCCCTGGCTCCCCGCGGCCGAGCGGGAGCACATCCTCTCCGGGCAGGCGGGCTCCGCAGAGCGCGTGAAGGTCACCGGCTACCGGCAGGCGATCCTGCACCCGCAGGTCCTGCTGCTCTCCGCCGTATACCTGTTCTGGCTGCTGGGCGCCGTCGGGTTCTTCACCTGGGTCCCAGCGATCATGAAGCAGGTCTCCTCGGCGGGCATCACCGGCACCGGGTTTCTCTCGGCCCTCCCCTACGTCGCCGCCCTGATCGGGCTGCTCGTCATCGGCCGCTTCGCCGACCGGACGCAGCGACGCAAGGTCTTCGTCGGCGTCGACCTCGCATGCTTCGCACTGTTCCTGCTGGTCGCCACGCTGTTGAGCGGGAACGCGGTCGCCTCGCTGACCTTCATCGTGATCTCCGGGTTCTTCCTCTTCGCCATGCACGCGCCGTTCTGGTCCATTCCCATGGAGGTGCTCCCGGCGCACTTGGCCGGCGCGGCGATCGGGATGATCTCGCTGATCGGCAACATCGGCAGCTTCATCGGCCCGTACCTGATGGGCTACGTCCAGAGCGTTACGGGGTCGTTCACAGCGGGCATCTACGTGCTGGTGGCCAGCCTGGCCATCGCCGCCGTGCTCACCGTCTTCATCCGGGAGCGCGGGGCCGACGTCTCCACCGCCGGTGCGGGCGGCGCGGTGCTCGCATGAGCAGCGAGCTGCGGATCGACCGCGTCCGGGTACTGCCGCTGACGCTGCCGATCGACGGCGCGCTCCGCTACACGCAGGGCCAGGTCGAGGCGTTCCAGCGGATCGTCGTGGAGCTGTCCACCGCCGACGGCCTCGTCGGGTACGGCGAATGCCGGGGCGACCGGCTGCGCCACACCCTGCTGTCCGACCTCGCCCCGAGCCTGGTCGGGACCGACCCCTACCAGCTGGAGGCCCTGCGGTGGCGGGTGGCGCCGCAGGGACTGGTGGAGCTGTTCTCCGGCACCGTGGCCGTGCAGGCCTACTCCGCGATCGAGATGGCCTGCCTGGACCTCGTCGGCAAGGCCACCGGGCGTCCGGTCACCGACCTACTCGGCGGCGCCGTCCGGGAGGACGTCGAGATCGCGGGCTACCTCTACTACATGGGCGGTGTACCGGAGGACGAGGCCGAGGACCGCCTCCTCGCTGCCGCCCACGGGGTCGTGGACCGATACGGCTTCCACACACTCAAGTACAAGTGCGGCGTCATGGACCCAGGTGTCGAGATCCGCACGCTCGGCCGCCTGCGCGAGGAGTTCCCCGACCACCGGCTGCGGATCGACCCGAACGGTGCCTGGGGCGTCAGCACGAGCGTGCGCGTGCTCTCGGCGGCCCGGGAGATCGGCATCGAGTACGCCGAGGACCCCGCCACCACGCTGGCCAAGATCAGCCGGATCCGCGAGCTGGTGCCCGGCGTAGCACTGGCCAGCAACCAGGCGGTGGCGTCGCTGGAGACGATGGCGCTGGACCAAGCCTTCGGCGCGATCGACGTCCCGCTGATCGACCTCAACTGGTACGGCGGCTTCCGGGCCGCGCTGACGGCGGGTCGGATGGCGGAGCTCGTAGGCCGCGACGTAGGTGTGCACAGCAGCATGGAGACCGCGATCTCCCAGTCCGCCCAGCTGCAGATGGCCGCCTGCCTGCCCAACCTGCCCTACGCCTCCGACAGTCACTACCTCTACCTGCGCGCGGACGTGGGTGGCGACCCGCTGCCGATCGTCGACGGGAGGATGCGGGTCCCCGCCAGGCCCGGCCTCGGCGTCGAGGTGGATCCGGCGGAGCTCACGAGGCTCCACGAGAACTGGCAGGACAGCGGCTTCCTGTCCTGGGACGCACCGGGCGGACCGGTCGTCCTGCCGCGCTGGTGACGCCAGGTACACCGGCCCCACTCCTGATCGAAAGGCTCTCCGTGTTCGTCCTGCTCCCCACCTACCACGCCTCGCTCGACGAGGTCGACGCACTGCTCGAGGAGCACCGCGACTGGCTCGACGTGCACTGCTCAGCAGGTCGCTTCCTCCTCGTCGGCAGGCGCGTGCCGCGCGACGGCGGGTTCATCCTGGCGGCGGACGGCGACCGCGGGGAGCTCGAGCGGATCGCCGCCACCGATCCGTTCAGCACCGCGGGCCTCGTCACGTACGAGGTGCTGGAGGTCCTTCCCACCGGAGGGGCACCCGCGGTCCTGCAGACGCTGGCCGAGCACGGCGTGGCGGCCTCCCTGCCGACGCGGGACCGGTAGCGCCTCCCTCACTCATCGTCACGAGCTGCGAGAGAGCAACCATGAAGATCACCGCTGTCGTCCCGCACGTCGTGGTCCAGCGCCTGGACCAGCCGTTCGGGATGTCCCAGTGGCTCTGGGACGTGCGCGCCAGCTGCCTGGTGGAGATCCTCACCGACGAGGGTGTCATCGGCTGGGGCGAGTGCTTCGGCCCGGCCGAGGCCAACCGCGCGCTCATCGAGTCCGTGTACGCGCCGCTGCTCGTGGGGCGCGACGCGGGCGAGCAGGTCGCGCTGTGGGAGGCGATGTACAACCGCAGCCGCGAGTGGGGGCGCAAGGGCATCTCGATCACGGCGATCTCGGGGGTGGAGATCGCGCTCTGGGACATCGCCGGGAAGGCCGCCGGGCTTCCGGTGCACCGCCTGCTGGGCGGATCGGCTCCTGAGTCCGTCTCCGGGTACGCGTCGGCCTTCTACTACGCGGGCCCGTGGGACGGCGACCTGGAGGGCGAGGCCGCACACCTGCTCGCCGCCGGGTACACCGCGTTCAAAATGAAGGTGGGCGGCCGGCCTGTCGACGAGGACGTCCGGCGGGTGCGCCGCGTCCGGTCCGCCCTCGGCGCGGACGTGCGGCTGGCCGTGGATGCGAACCGCGGCTTCACGGCCGCGGAGGCGATCCGGTTCGGCCGTGCGGTGGCCGGCGAGGACCTGTGGTTCTTCGAGGAGCCGGTGCTGCCGGAGGACCTCGACGCCTACACGCAGGTCCGCGCCGCGCTCGACGTCCCGATCGCGGGTGGGGAGTCGGAGTTCACCCGCTGGGGCTTCCGGGACTTCCTCGCCCGCGGGCCCGTCGACATCCTCCAGCCCGACGCCACGGCTTGCGGTGGCATCCGCGAGACGCTGCTCATCGCGGGCATGGCGAGCGCACACGGCATCCCCACCATGCCGCACGTGTGGGGCTCCGCGATCACGGTGGCGGCCGGGCTGCACCTGATGACTGCGCTCCCCACCGCCGTCCCGTCCATGGCCCGCGAGCGCCCGCACGTGGAGCTCGACCAGGCGCCGAACCTCATCCGCGACGAGCTGTCCGACCTCGCGTGTGGTCCCGTGATGACCGTGCCCGACGGCCCAGGGCTCGGTATCGAGATCGACCGCTCCGTGATCGAGCGACACCGGCCGTGACCGCTCCCGTGCCTTCCCGCTCCCCCGTCCCTCCCCCTTCCACCCGAGCCGCCGAGGAGCGCGCCGTGGGTTCTTCCAAGTGGTGGCGCATCGGCGCCGTCCTCATGTTCGGGCTGTTCGTGGCCTACCTCGACCGGTCCAACCTGTCCATCGCCCTGCCCGAGCTCTCGCACGACATGGGCTTCGCGGGGCCGACATTCGCCGACACGTCCAGCTGGGCCCTGACGGCGTTCCTGTTCGGCTACCTCGCAGCCAACCTGCTCGGCGGCTTCCTCACCTACCGGATCGACCCGAAGCTCACCCTGATCCTGACGGTCGCGGTGTTCTCGACCTGCACGCTGCTCTCCGGGTTCGTCGGTTCGGTCGGGCTGCTGATCGCGCTGCGGGTCGTGCTCGGCTTCGCCGAGGGGATCTACTGGCCGCAGCAGTTCCGCGTGGCGAAGGCATGGTTCACCGACCGCGAGATGAGCAAGGGCACCGCGATCATCCAGTACTACGGCCAGTACGGGGCGCTCGCGATCGGCTTCTTCCTGCTCACCCCGGTCTATGACGCGCTGGGCTGGCGGCCGCTGTTCTGGGTCACCGGGCTGGCCGGGATCGTGCTCGTGATCCCGCTCTACGTCGCGTTCCTGAAGTCGGCGCCGACCGGCGCGGCGCCCCCCGCACCGGCGCGTGAGCCCGGCACGCGCATGAAGATGCGCTTCGCCGACTTCGGCGGGCCGCGCTTCCTCCTGCTCGTGTTCAGCTACTTCTCGAACGGGATGCTCTTCTGGGGTATCACCCTGTGGATCCCGCTCGTCATCCAGTCGCTCGGGTTCACCGGCACGGGCCGCGGCCTGCTCGCCGCCCTGCCCTACCTGCTCTCACTCGTGCTGACCGTCCCGATGATGGGGATCAGCGACCGCACGGGGAAGCGGGTGCTCATCGCCTCGTCCGGGCTGCTCGTCGGCGGGACCCTGGTCGGCGCCCTCCCGCTGGTGGAGAACCCGGTCGGCAAGCTCGTGATGATCTGCATCGGCATGGGCTACTTCACCGCGACCTTCACCTCGAACCTGTGGGCGATCGCGGTGACCGACCTGCCACCGCACCTGGTCGGCCCGGCCACCGGGATCATCAACGGCTTCGGGGCGGGCGGTGGCGGGATAGTCGCCGGCTTCGTCGTCGGAAAGCTCCAGGCGGTGACGGGCTCCTTCCTCCCGGGCTTCGTCGTCCTGGGAGTGATGGCGATCGTCGGCGGGCTGGCGCTCCTGACCTACGGGCGGCTACGCCCCCGCGAGGCGCCGGCGGCCCCGGACCGAACGGCGGTGGCCCCCGCCTGAGACCTCCGATCGGCCGTGTCACTTGCGGCGGGTCGGTGGCGGGATCAGTTCCTCTGGACAAGCCCCGGCGGCACGTCGCGAACCGCGGCGGACCTCGCACACGGACTGATGGACATCGCCGGAATCGAGGCGTCGAAGGAATCACCCTGCTCGGCGGCGAGCCTTTCGATCAGGCACTGCCCTCGCCTCAGCGCAGCGTCGGGCGTTCCTCTCAGTCCGCGGTGAAGACGTGCGTGTCGACGCGGTGCTTGTCGATGAATTCCCAGTCGTAGGTGACACCGAGGCCGGGACCTTGCGGCACCGGAAAGCAGCCCTGGGAGTCGACTGCGTCGAGGTCGTCGGAGTAGTCGCAGGCGTAGACCTTCGGGAGCGGGTTCGTGGCGTTGGGGTGGACGAGCGCGACCTCGTACCAGTTCGTGTTGCGCATGGCTGAGATCACTGCGCGGTGAGCAGGACCGGAGGCGTGTAGCTCGACATCGAGCCCGAGCGCCTCACCGAGATGGGCGATCTTCATCGCGCCGGTGATGCCGAGGTCGTACTCGGGGTCCGAGCGCAGGATGTCGGTGCCTCCGGCAAGCACAACGTCGGCTTTGGCCTCCAGGCCGCGTACGTGCTCGGTGATGAGGATCGGCGTCTTGATCAGCTCACGCAGCTTGTGGTGCCCGTGCGCAGAGACACCGCCATCGCGGTAGGGGTCCTCGAGCCAGGCGAAGCCGTTCGCGTCGCACGCGCGGCCGACCGACAGCGTGTCAGCCCACGTGCGCAGGTGGCAGGCCGGGTCGGTCATGAGCGTCATCCGGTCGCCGACCCGCTCGCCGAGCGCGTCGATCGTGGCCGTCTCCCGATCCACGTCACCGTCGGACCAGCCGTGCATTTTGAACGCCTTGTAGCCCATCTCGTAACAGACCTCGGCAAAGTCCGCATAGTCCGCCGGTGTGGACAGGCCGCCGCTGAAATCTCCATGCGTGGTGCTCGCGTACGCCGGGATCTTCGTACGCCACCCGCCGAGCAGCGTTGAGACCGAGACCCCGAACCGCTTGCCGGCAAGGTCCCACAGAGCGATGTCCAGGTAGCCGTAGCCCATGTGGTCGTACTGCCGGTGCGCTCGCTTGAACTCGTCGTACAGCTTCTCTCGCTGTAGTGCATCGCGGCCGACGAGCGCGGGCGCGAGCGCAATGGTCTGGCCGAGCGACATCTGGGTGGCGCCCCAGAGACCGACGTACTCCCCCCGGCTGCCGTCCTCGGTCTCGATGACTACGGCGAACTTCCGAAGCTGCTGTGTGTGTCCCGGGACGTACACGATGTCGAAGCCGCCAGGCTCCATGCCGAATTCGGGTGCGTCGTAGCGGAACTCGTGGATCACCACGCGGTTGACGATGCTCAACGGATCGCTCCGGGGGTCTCGGTGCGCAGGAGCTGCGGCGCCTTGTGGTTGCGGGCGGCGCCGAATCTGGCGAATTGCACGTTCTTGCTCCCTGTCGACGTCGGGATCAGTCCGCGAAGCTGCCGGTCGAGCGGCGCAACTCCTCCACGGTCGTCGCCTTCAGGCTGCGGCCACGGGTCTCCGGACCCAGCACGGTGGCGACACCGCCGATGAGACACGCCCCGATGACGAACACAGCCACCAGCCAGGAGCTCCCGGAGGCGGCTGCCACGAGCCCGACGGCGATGAGCGGCGTGAGCCCGCCGGAGAGCGCCCCGGCGACCTCGCGGCTGAACGCGAGGCCGGTGAAGCGCGACCGAGCGGTGAACAGCTCCGAGAAGTAGGCACCCTGCGGCCCGAACATGGCGCCGACGCCGACGCCGAGGCTCACAACGATCGCGAGCGTGATCGGCAGTGGAGCCCTGGTGCCGTCGATGATCCAGAAGTAGGGGAAGACGAAGATCGCCGAGAAGACGATCCCGAAGAGGATCACCGGCTTGCGGCCGACCCGGTCCGACAGCGCCCCGAACAGCAGCAGGGTCACCAACGTGACCAGCGTGGCGACGGTGATCGCGATCGGCCCGATCGAGTTCGACAGTTTCAAGGTGCCGGTGAGGTAGGCAGCCATGAACGTCAGGTTCAGGTAGGCGATGACGTTCTGGGGTGTCTGCGACCCGATGAGCACCAGACCTGCCCGCTTCTCGTGCACGAAGACGTCCCTGATCGGCGAGATCGGAGCGTCGGGCCGTCGCGCCTGGGCCTCCAGGAATGCCGGGCTCTCGGCCAGCCGAAGCCTGATGAACAGGGCAACCCCGATCACGATGACGCTGGCCGCGAACGGGATCCGCCAGCCCCAGGACAGGAACTGCTCCTCCGGCAGCTGTGTGACGATGGCGAACGCGCCGGAGGCCAGGAGCAGCCCGAGGTAGACACCGGCAGCCGGCCAGGCCCCGTAGAGCCCGCGACGCCGCGGAGGGGCGTGCTCGGCCGACAGGATCGCCGCACCACCGAACTCTGCTCCTGCGCCGATGCCCTGCACCGCACGGAGAACGATCAACACGATCGGTGCGAGCGCGCCCACCTGTGCGTAGGTCGGGACGAACGCCATCGCAACGGTCGACAGGCCCATCACCAGGAGCGTGATGACGAGGACGTTGCGACGCCCGACGACGTCACCGAGCCGACCGAAGATCAGGCCCCCGAGCGGGCGGATGAAGTAGCCGACCGCAAGTGTGCCGAACGAGGCCAGTGTCGCCACCGTGGGGTTGCTGGCGGTGAAGATGATGCGGTTGAAGACCAGCGCAGACGCGGTGCCGTAGAGGTAGAAGTCGTACCACTCGAGCGCCGATCCGACGAGTGAGGCGATCGCGACGCGCCGGTTGTCCTGCTCGGGCGCGACGGCGTGCGTGAGGTTCGAGGTAGACAACGGTGTCCTCCAGTCGGACGGCGTTCAGGCAACCCGGCGGTCGTCGATGCGGCCGCGGTCCCAGGCGATGCCCAGGCCGGGACGGTCGGGGGCGACAGCGCGACCGTCGAGAATCTGGATCTGCTCGGTGGTGACCGCACGCAGTTGCGGGATGTGCTCCACGTAGCGCCCGTTGGGCACGGCTGCGACCAGGCTGACGTGGATCTCCATGAGGAAATGCGGGCACACCACGACGTTGAAGGCTTCGGCCAGGTGCGCGACCTTCAACCACGGCGTGATGCCGCCGATCCGAGAGACGTCGACCTGCACGATCCCGGCCGCGCCACGCTGCAGGTACTCCCGGAAGTGTCCGACCGAGTAGATCGACTCGCCGACCGCGATCGGGATCGACGTTGCTGCGCTCAGGCGCTCGTGCCCGGCCACATCATCGGCAGGCAACGGCTCCTCGAACCACGACACGTCATAGGGCTCCAGCAGCGCGGCCCGGCGAATCGCCTCGGCCGCAGTCATCGACTGGTTGGCGTCGACCATGATGTCCATGCCGTCGCCTACAGCCTCACGCACCGCCCGGATCCGCCGGGCGTCCTCGGAGCCGCTCGGCTTACCGACCTTGATCTTGACCCCCGTCCAACCCTTCTCACGGGACGCCAGGGCTGCTGCGACCAGCTCGTCCTGGTCGAGCTGAAGCCAGCCGCCCTCGGTGTCATAGAGCGGCACAGAGCCCTGGAACCCTCCCGCGACACGCCACAACGGCTCTCCCGCGCGCAAGCAGCGCAGATCCCACAGGGCAAGGTCCACCGCCGCCAGAGCAAGCCCCGTGATCACTCCGACACTGGTCGCCCTCGTGGAGTCGTAGAGAGCCCGCCAGGCGCCCTCCACCTCGCGAGAGTCCCGACCCACGATGACGGGAAGCAGGTGCTCCCGGAGCATCGCCAGTACTGCACGACCACCGGTCCCGATCGTGTACGAGTAACCCACTCCGGTAAGTCCGTCGGCGGTGGCAAGCTCTACGAAGATCGTCTCCTGCTTGACGAAGGTCTGCATCGCATCGGTGCGCACCGTCTCCACTTCGATGTCCACGAGGTACGCGTCCGCCTTGACGACCTGGCACACAGCATCAACCGTTCCTATAGGAAAAAGCTCCGAGGACCGAGGATGCTATAGGATCTGGCTCCAGCGCAAGCGGGTGGCTTCGCCGCATACCGAAGCCCGTAGGTACAGCCGAACTAAGCTGCGAGAGGTCCCGCTGGGCGGGCCAACGACCATCGGGAGGCATCGCCCATGCGGGGCGCCGGCGTGTACGACGAGCTGACGGCACGGATCCTGCGCGGCGAGCTACCGCCCGGTGCCCGGGTGAACATCGATGCCCTGGCTCACGAGTTCGACGTGTCGCAGACGCCGGTGCGCGAGGCCCTTGCTCGACTCGAGTCCGACGGCCTGGTCGTCAAGGAGCTGCACAAGGGGTATCGCACGACTCCGAAGCTGAGCCGAGCTGAACTGGCGAACCTCTACGAACTCCGCCTGCTGCTCGAGCCACACGCGGCCCGCCGGGCTGCGCAGCGCTCCACCCCCGAGACGGTCCACGAACTGCAGGCCGAGATTCGCCGGTTCCTCACCGCGCCTCCCGGGGCCGACTACGAGTCCTACAAGGACTTCCGTCAGCATGACGCACGGCTCCACGACCTCGTGCTCCGGATGGCGGGCAACCCGATCATCACCGCCGCCGTCGACCGAACTCATTTCCACCTGCACGCCTTCCGACTGCGCTATGACGCGCGCGCGGGGCGCGAGACCGTGGACGAGCACCGCGCGATCGTCGACGCGATCGCCGAAGGGGACGGCGGCGGCGCCGAGGCCGCGATGCGGCGACACCTCCACGAGGCACGCGCGCGTCTGCTCGCTGCTCGCTGAACCTGGCCGTTGAGCTGCTTCCAGTACGGCAGCATCGGGACGCCAGCGCCAAAACCGCTCGATTCGCGTGGACTATCTGGACAATCCGTGTCTTTCCGAACGCTGATGCGTTCCCGTCCTGGCCTGTCGTGAAGTGACGCGAGCCATAAGGGTCGGTCGGGAACTGCATGACCGTGGCGGGCGACAACCAGGAGTGCTTGCAAGGCCCGAG
>JAODNO010000226.1 GCA_025465235.1 Pseudonocardia sp. | reverse complement strand
GCAGCTGGCCAGCCGGGTGCTCTACCGCCGGCTCGGCCCTCGCCGGCATCTCACCCTCGGACTGGTCGGCACCGGCCTGTCCATCGGGCTGCTCGCCCTGCTCGGCCCGGATACCAGCCTCTGGTGGGCCCGGCTGCTGCTGTTCAGCATGGGTTTGTCCATGGCCCAGGTGTTCGTGCCGTGCCAGACTGCCGCCTTCGCCACCATCTCGAGGGAGGCCACCGGGCGGGCCTCGACGCTGTTCAACACGTTCCGCCAGCTGGGCGGGGCGATCGGCGTCGCGGTGCTCACTACCGCGATCGTGCTCGCCGGACCGACCCGCCTACTCGACGGCCACCCGGTGGCCAACCTGGACGCCTACCGGGTCGCCTTCCTGGTGGCCGCCGCGTTCTGCCTGATCGGGGTGGGCGCGGCGCTCACCGTCCGCGACACGGACGCCGCCGAGACCATCCCGCCGCGCCGAGCACCCCGGCCGCGCCCGGAGGTGCCGGTGACCTCCCCCAGCGGCGCCCGGTCCTGAGCGCGCCGCCCCTGCCCCGAGCCCGCCCCGCCAGGCGCGAGCGCGCCGAGGCCGCGGCGAGCGCAGGACCCACCCGGGAACCTGTGGGCGGAGCCGGGCAAGAACCCAACCGGCGACGGCGAATCGTGCCTTCGTGCGGGCATCGAACTGTTGCCGGTTCTTCAGGGTGGCGAAGAAGGACTCGGCGGCGGCATTGTCCCAGCACACTCCGGTGCGCCCGACGCTTGGCTGAATCCGCGCAGAATCGGGCGAACTCGGCGGAGGTGTACTGGGTGGATTCAACTGGTCGTCGCAACACCTCGATGAGGAGGTGGAAATTCGCCAACTAAGTCGAGACTCTCGCTATGGCACGGACAGGACGGCCGCCGGCCGAGGTGTGTTGACCGAGCAGGAGCGGGAGCAGTTGGGTGCGGTGGTCGCGGCGGGCGAAGTCGTCGCAGGCTCTGGCGCAGCGGTGCCGGATCGTGTTGGCCTGCGCGGATGGTGTGCCGAACAAGGAGATCGCCGCGGATCTGCGGGTGCATCCGACGACGGTGACCAAGTGGCGCAGCCGGTTCGTCAAGCATCGCCTGGAAGGACTGGTCGACGAGGAGGGACCTGGGCGTCCGGCGTCGATCTCGGTTGATCAGGTTTCACATGCATTTCACTCCGACCAGGTCGTCCTGGGTTAACCCGGTTGAGCGGTGGTTTGGATTCCTCACCGACCAGATGATCCGACGCGGGGTCCACAAGAGCGTGCAGGAACTTGAGATGGACATCAAGGCCTGGATCGCGGACTGGAACGAGCATCCGCGGCCGTTCATCTGGACCAAGAGCGCGGCCGGACCGGTTCGGGTAGGTCCACTTCGTGGCCGCACCGGGGCCCGAACTCCGCTGCCCGACCGCGTCGAGGAGCTGCGCCGCGAGCTGCCGCGATGGCGCTGCTGCAGTGCTACGAGGGGCTCACCGCGGCCGAGGCGATCTACGAGTGGAACTACCCGCGCCAGCTGCTCGCGATCCGGCTCGCCGAGGCGCGCGGTGACCACCTCGCCGACGCCGACCTGTTCGCCGAGGACTTCCTGCTGGCCCGACCGCTGCTCGCCGCGATCACGCACGCGGGTCCACGGCCCGCGGTGCTGTTCATCGACGAGATCGACCGCGCCGACTACGAGTTCGAGGCGTTCCTGTTCGAAGCGCTCGCCGACGCCGCTGTCACGATCCCAGAGCTCGGGACGCGTCGCGCGACCGTCCCTCCGGTGGTGGTGCTGACGTCCAACCGCACCCGCGACCTGCACGACGCGTTGAAGCGCCGCTGCCTCTACCACTGATCGGCTACCCGGGTCAGCAGCGCGTCGCGGAGATCATTCAGCGCCGGGTGCCGGCGGCCACGGAGTTCCTGGCGGCGCAGGTGGCCGCGGCCGTCGCCCGGTTGCGCGGCCTGGAGCTGCAGAAACAGCCCGGTGTGGCGGAGGCCGTCAGCTGGACCACCGCCCTGCAGGTCCTCGGGCTCGGCGAGCTGGACGCGGCGGCGGCCGAGCGGACGCTCGGGGCGGTGCTCAAATACGACGAGGACGTCCAGCTGGCGCGCACGACGGGGCTGGCCACGCTCGTGCGCCATGGATGACCTGCCGGCGCTGGTTGCGGGCTTCGCCGACGCCTGCCGCGCGGCCGGTCTGCCGGTCGGGCCGGACCGGGCGGCGCGCTTCGCCCGGGCGATCATCGAGGTCGAGCCGGAGACGACGCTGCGGCTGCGGCACTGCGCGGTGGCCACGCTCGTATCGGATCCCGGGCAGATCGCGGTGCTGGATGCGGTGCTCGCGGGGGTGTTCGGCGGGATCGTCGATCCGGCGGGCGAGCGGGGCGACGCGAACGCGTCAGGTGGCGGGCGACCCGCAGCTGCCGGTGGAGTTGCTGCGAGTGCCGGTGGCGGTGCCGGTGCGGGCCGGGATGTGGAGCTGCCCGCGGTCGCCTCGGGTGTCGAGCGGCTCGGCGGGCGCGATTTCGGGGAGCTGTCCGCGGCCGAGCTCGTCCTGCTGGCCGAGGCGATGCGGGCGCTGCGCGTCGCCACGCCGCCGCGCCGGACGCGGCGGACCCGCCGCGCCGCCCACGGTGACCGTGTCGATCTGCGGGCGACGCTGCGTGCGGCCCGTCGCACCGCGGGGGACCCGGTGGTGCTCGCCCGCCGAACGCTGCGGCGACGGCCCCGGCGGCTCGTCGTGCTCTGCGACATCTCGGGCTCGATGGACCCGTACGCCCGCGCCCTGATCCAGCTGCTCTACTGCGCCGCGGGCGGCCGGCGCGCCGAGGTGTTCACCTTCGCGACGCAGCTGACGCGCCTGACCGGCGCGCTGCGGCACTCCAGCCCGGCGGTGGCGCTGCACCGCGCGGCCGAGCTGGCCCCGGACTGGTCGGGCGGCACCCGGATCGGGGAGTCGCTGCGCCGCTTCAACACCGGGTACGGGCGCCGCGGGATGGCCCGCGGCGCGGTCGTGCTGATCCTGTCCGACGGCTGGGACACCGGCGACCCGGCGCTGCTCGGCCGGGAGGTGGCCCGGCTGCGGTGGGTGGCCCACCGGATCGTGTGGGCGAACCCGCGGACCCGGCACGAGGGCTACCAGCCGCTGGTCGGAGGGATGGCGGCGGCGCTGCCCTACTGCGACGCGGTGGTCAGCGCCCACAGCCTGGAGGCGATTCCCGAGCTTCTCGATGTGCTTTCGCGGCGGTGATCGGGTCGGCGCTATCGGCTGGGATGTCACACGAGTCATGCTCCAACTCGGCCCCGAGCGAAATGCCACGATCGCTCCGCCGCCAGAACATGCTGTCGCGGCGGGCGAGCGTCCTCTGCGGTCCGGCGGAGACGCGCGGACGGTCTGCAGCTCACTCTTCGCTTGTTGGTGCCGAGAACCGTGTCACACCCGCTGACCTGGGCATTCAGCCGACACCAGCGCTCACCGGCGACGCCCGGAGGGCGACCGCGGCAGCGGCCGTAGGTCCTTGATGCCGTCGCCGGTCGGCGCATGCTGTTCGCGGCGGAGGATCAGTGGGCTGGCGGCTCCGGCAGGGGGTCGGTGGACACGAGCGTGATCAGCTCGCGGGCCGCGGCGACCACGCCGATGTTGCGGCCGCGGCGCTCACCGACTCGGTCCGGACCTGCCCGAGTCGGGTATGGGCACTCACGCGTTGCACAGCCTCGACCGCGGCCCAGCGGACCAGGGTCGAGCCCTGTTTGGTAATCCGGCCGCGGTGCACGGTGGTGTCGGACGCGTGATGCTTCGGCGTCAATACGGCCCACGAGGCCAGCTGCTGCGGGCGGGTGAAGCGGCTGATGTCGCCGATCTCGGCGACGAACACCGTCCCCAACAGCGGTCCCACGCCGGGGATGGCCTGGATCGCGACATATCCGGAATCGGTGCGCAGCCGGGCCGCTGACCAGCTGGGCGAAGTGTCGATCTCGAAGCCCAGCGGCGGTGATCACCCGCAACAACGAGTCGACCCGGAACCGGGACTCCACCGCCAGCGCCGTCGCGGCGAGCAGTTGCTGCCCGCCCGGGCCGAACAGATCGCTCATCGGGACCTTCGAGGACGGCGGCTCGGGGTGGCGGAGTCCCCCGCCTCGCAGCTCGACGAGCGGGACCGCACGCTGCGGGACGGGGGGTGCGCTGGTCCTACTTCCTCCTGATCGCCGCAGCGGCGGTGCTGACCGGCTTCGTGGCGATCACCGAGCACGCGCCCGATCTCGGGAGCCGTGTGATGAGCCTGCTCGTCATGATCGCGTGGAGCGCCGCCATGGCTCCGACGCTGCTGGCTTGGCCCCTGCCCGACGACCACCTCGAGGCTCTGGCCGGAAGCTAGTGCAGCCCTCCTCCGACGGCTACCCGGCCCGCGGCGACGCTGCTTACGGGCCATGTGATTGACCGCCGACCTGACGCGACGGGGTGGCGTGGATCACGTCTCGGACGTAGCGCTGGTGACCCCGACCGGATGCTCGAGATTCGCCAGCGCCCGGAGTTCGTCGACGGGCACCTCCCTGCGATGGAGGCAACAAGGGTGCCCATCGGCGCGGCGCGCTTGGCACGTCACTATCTGGCCTTGGAGGTGTCGTACCAGCGGCCGACGACGCGATTTGCCAGCCAGCCGAAGAACGTGAAGACGACGATCCCGAACAGCGAGGCGATGATGATCGCCAGGAACAGCTCGGGGGATTGCAGGCGGGCGCGGTAGTTGTCGATCAGGATGCCGAGACCGGGGTCGCCCTGTTTGAAGAACAGGTCGCCAACGATCGCGCCGATTACGGACAGGCCCGCCGCGATCCGGAAGCCCGCGAAGATCGCCGGCATGGCCGCGGGGAACTCGAGTTTGCGCAGCGTCGTCCAGCGGCTCGAGCCGTGCAGTGCGAACACGTCCCGCTGTCCCTTGTCCACGGACTGCAGCCCGAACAGGGTGTTCGAGACGATCGGGAACAGCGAGATCAGGACGCAGACGATCGTCCGGGACAGGAACCCGAAGTCGAACCAGAACCCGATCAGCGGGACCAGGGCGAGGATCGGGATGCATTGCAGCGCGACGGCGTACGGGAAGAGCGACCGCTCCACCCACCGTGCCTGGCTCATCGCGACGGCCCAGCCCATGCCGATCACGATCGCGATCGCCAGGCCGACGAACGCGACGCGTGCGGT
>JAODNO010000220.1 GCA_025465235.1 Pseudonocardia sp. | reverse complement strand
TGCGCAGCACCCGCGCCACCGACCGCAGCGGGTTGCCGCTGGCGGGTCCGCGGTCCGGCTCCGGGAGCCGGGCCAGCGCGATCCAGAGCAGGGCCGCAGCGGCACCCGTCACGGCCGGCACCACGCGCCAGTGGAACAGGTCGGCGAGCAGGCCGGCCCCCGCCGTCGCGACCGCGATGCCGAGCGAGGACGCGGCCAGCACGTCCGACAGAGGGCGCTGGCGCGAGGCGGGCGGCCACATGTCACCGACGTAGACCAGCGTGGCCGGGATGAGCGCGGCGAAACAGCCGCCCGCCAGCGTGCGCATCACGCCGAGGACCAGCAGGTTCGGCGCGAGCATCGATCCGGCGCCTGCGAGCGTCGCCCCGAGCAGCGCCAGGCGCATCACGCGGACCCGACCGATGCGGTCGCTGATCATTCCCCACACCGGCTGCATGAGGCCGTAGGCAAGGAAATAGGCGCTCGCGACGCCGGCGACGGCCGACAGCGGCGCGCCCAGGTCGAGACCGATCACCACGAGCAGGGGGGCGATAGCGAACCGGTCACAGGTGCTCGTCAGGGCGGCCAGCTGCAGCAGCCGCAACCTGCCCCGCTCCCCCACGCCGGGGTGGGCTTCGATGCTCACCCGGTGACCATGCTCCAGCGCGGTCGCCTGCGCTGCCCCAGAAGATGGTGAGAACGGCCACTCCGACGCCCCGTCGCGGGCGACAGGTGCCGACGGTCGGGCCTCCCGTCGACCACTCACTACGGTGTGCGGATGCGACGGACGATCTTCGGGCTCATCGCGCTGCTGCTCCTTGCCGCGTGCGCCGCACCGGCAGCGGAAGCACCCCCGGACCTCTCCGGCGACTGGCACGGCAGCATCGAGACACCCGGGGCGCCGTTGCAGATCGGAGTGCGCCTGGCAGGCGACGGCGGCACGTTCGACCTTCCCGCACAGGGACTGCGCGCGCTCGCGTTGCAGGACATGCGGTTCGACGGGCACGCCGTCACGTTCCGCCTGCCCGACGTGCCCGGCGGGGCCGCGTTCGACGGCACCCTCGCCGAGGACGGGCGGATCACCGGGAACTACAGCCAGGGCGGCCAGAGCGTTGCGTTCTCGCTGACCCGGGGACCCATGCCCCCCTCAGGCCGGCCGCAGGAACCGCAGCCGCCCTTCCCCTACCGCAGCGAGAACGTGACCTACCCGAGCGGCGACCTGACGATGGCCGGGACGCTCACCCTGCCTGACGACGCCGGGCCTTTCGCGGCCGTCCTGATGATCACCGACAGCGGCGCGCAGGACCGGGACGAGACCATCGCGGGACACAAGCCGTTCCTGCTGCTCGCCGACACGCTCACCCGCGCCGGGTACGCCGTGCTCCGGGTGGACGACCGCGGCGTCGGCGGCTCCGGCGGCGATCTCCAGCAGGCGAGCTTCGACGACCTCGCGGGTGATGTGCTCGCCGGGCTCGCGTTTCTGCGGGGCCGTCCCGATATCGACCCCACGCGGATCGGGTTGTTCGGGCACAGCGAGGGCGGCTACCTCGCTCCGCTGGCCGCCCAGCGCGCGGCAGGCAGTGGCGCGGGCGGCGTCGCGTTCGTCGTGCTGATGGCGGGCCCGGCCGTCTCCGGCGAGGAGGTGCTGGTGCTGCAGAACCAGTTGATCCTCCAGCAGGCGGGCGCACCACCGGACCAGGTCGAGGCCCAGATCAACTACGTCCGGCAGCTCAGCGGGCTGCTGCGCGTGGAGGACTACGAGGGCGCCCGGCAGCTCGCCCGCGCCCGCGTCGCCGAGCAGACCGCCGCGCTGCCCGAGAACCAGCGTCTGACCCCGGAGCAGGTCGAGGCCCAGCTCCCCGCCACGCCCGCGTTCCGGGCGTTCCTCACCTTCGACCCGGCGCCCGCGCTCCGCGCGCTGAACGTGCCGGTCCTCGCCGTCTACGGTGGCAAGGACCTGCAGGTGCCGGCGAGGCAGAGCGAGCCGGTGCTGCGCACGCTGCTCGCGAACAACCGGGACGCGACCATCCAGACGTTCCCCGGGCTCAACCACCTGATGCAGCCGACCACGACCGGCGCGGTCACCGAGTACTCGACGAACGAGACCACCGTCGCACCGGAGGTTCTGGACCTGGTCTCCTCATGGCTGCGGGCGCGGTTCTGATGCCCGATATGGACCCCGAGGAGTTCCGGAGGCTCGGCCACGCGGTCGTCGACTGGATCGCGGAGTACCGCGCCCGGATCGCCGACCTTCCCGTGCGGGCGGATGTCGAGCCGGGGTGGGTGCGCGAGCAGCTGACTCCGGCATTGCTGTCCCCAGGGCTGCCCGAGGAACCGCAGCCGTTGTCCGGTCTGCTCGACGAGATCGACCGCGTGGTGGTGCCGGCGAGCATGCACTGGCAGCACCCCGGTTTCTTCGGGTACTTCCCGGCCAACGTGTCATTGCACTCGCTGCTGGGCGACATGCTGTCCGGCGGGCTCGGCGCGCAGGGGATGCTCTGGTCCACCTCGCCGGCCGCGACCGAGGTCGAGCAGGTGCTGCTCGACGGGCTCGCCGATGCTCTCGGGCTGCCCCCCTCCTTCACCTTTGCGGGGGGCGGAGGCGGGTCGATCCAGGACTCCGCGTCCTCGGCTGCGCTGGTGGCGTTGCTCGCGGCCCTGCACCGCAGCGCCCCGGACTGGCAGGAGCGGGGCGTCGACGGCACCGAGCGCGTGTACGTCACCGCCGAGACGCACTCCTCGCTCGCGAAGGCGGTGCGCGTCGTCGGGCTCGGGTCGCGGGCGCTCCGGATCGTCGAGCCCTCCCCCGGCTCGCTGGCGATGTCACCCGCCGCGCTGGCCGCCGCGCTGCGGGCCGACGTCGACGCCGGACTGCGGCCGGTACTCGTCTGCCCGACGATCGGCACGACCGGTACCGGCGCAATCGACCCGGTGCGCGAGGTGGCCCGCGCCGCCGCAGCGCACCGGGCCTGGGTCCATGTCGACGCCGCGTGGGCCGGGGTGGCGGCTCTCTGCCCCGAACACCGCGACCTGCTCGACGGCGTCGAGCTCGTCGACTCGTTCTGCACCGACGCCCACAAGTGGCTCCTCACCGCGTTCGATGCCTCGATGCTCTGGGTGCAGGACGCCACCGCCCTCCCGGCAGCACTCTCGATCACTCCGGAGTACCTGCGCAACGCGGCCTCGGAGTCCGGCGCGGTCGTGGACTACCGCGACTGGCAGGTGCCGCTCGGGCGCCGCTTCCGCGCGCTCAAGCTGTGGGCCGTCGTGCACGGCCACGGGCTCTCGGGGCTACGGGCACACATCCGCTCGCACGTTGCGCTGGCGGAGGAGTTGGCCGGGTGGGTGCGCGACGATCCCGGGTTCACCCTGACCGTCCCGCCGTCGCTCGCGTTGGTGTGCCTGCGCGTCGTCACGGGTGCGGGGCAGGACGCCGACGACCGCGCCACCCGGGCGGTACTCGAGGGCGTCAACGCCGCGGGGTCGGAGTTCCTCACCCACACCGTCGTCGACGGCCGTTATTCCATTCGAGTGGCGATCGGATCGGTCACTACCGAGTTTCGGCATGTCAGGGCGTTGTGGGAGCGGCTGCAAGCGGACGCGGCGCGGTACCGGCAGAACTTTCCGGTCCATCGTGGCGATCCTGTGCAACCACGGTCGACGCATCAATAGGGCCGCAGGGAGCCGACGCCCACGGAGGAGATGCTCCCGGGTCGTCGAGGCCGAGGACTTCGCCCCGAACGCCGCGCCGGAGCTCATCGAGCAGGAGCGGCAGCTGCGCCCCGAGGTCACGAACCAGGGGTAGCGGCTCGGCTTGACGATCGACCGACGGCCGCCGTAACGTCGGATCCAGGTCATGAGCGCCAGCGTCAAGCCCCGGCTCGCTGGCCGGCAACCCTCCTCCGCGGCGGGGTGCTCCGGGTGACGACCAGGCCGACACGATCCCGTCGTCGGCAAGCGCGGACCCGATCGCCAGATCCGGGTCCTCCAGATCCGGAGGACAACCATGTCCATCGCTACCACTGCTCCTGCTGTCGAGATCACCTTCCGCGATGTTGCTGACACAACGCCGGTCCCGTTGCCTGCCGTCGTCGGTGCAGATCTCCGAGTCCCCCTGGTCGACGGCCGCTTCGTGGGCTACGCGAACCTCGACCTGGCCGCAAGCGCGGTCGCCCTCCGAGCCGTGAGCGATCACGTCTCGCAGGTGCTGCCCTACTACGCCAGCGTGCATCGCGGCGCGGGATACGCGTCCCGGGTGTGCACCGCGGTGCTCGAAGATGCCCGCGCCACCGTCGGTCGGTTCGTCGGAGCCCGTGACAACGACGTCGTCGTCTTCACACGTTCCACGACCGACTCGCTGAACCTGCTGGCCGGGTGCGTGCCCGGCTCAGTCCTGACCCTCGATATCGAGCACCATGCCAACCTCCTGGCCTGGCGCGGCGGCCACCACCGGGTGGTATCCGCTGCCGAGACCATCGAGGCCACCCTCGATGCCCTCCGCGCCGCTCTCACCGCTCAGCCCACCGCGCTGCTGGCCGTTACCGGCGCGTCGAACGTGACCGGCGAGGTGCTCCCGATCGCCCGGATCGTCGCCATCGCCCATGCCGCCGGAACCCGCGTGGTCCTCGACGCCGCCCAACTCGCCCCACACCGCCGCATCGACATCGCCGCCACCGGCATCGACTACGTCGCACTCTCCGGCCACAAGCTCTACGCCCCCTACGGCACCGGAGCCCTTGTCGGACGCCGCGACTGGCTCGACACGGCCCCGCCCCACATCGCCGGCGGCGGCGCAGTCCGCGCCGTCACCCATCGCAACGACACCGCCCACGCCACCTGGGCACCCGCCCCACACCGTCACGAAGCCGGCACCCCCAATGTGCTGGGCGCCGCCGCACTCGCCGCCGCCTGCCGCACCCTCGAACCCGTCCTCGACACCACCGCACCCGAGCACGAACGCGCGCTGCTCCGCCGCCTCACCCACGGCCTCGACACCATCCCCGGCGTGCACCCCCTGACCATCTGGACCGACGCGCCCGACCGCGTCGCCGTCGCGAGCTTCACCGTCGACGGCCACCCCGCCGGACGCGTCGCCGCCTACCTCTCCGCCGAACACGGCATCGGCGTCCGCGACGGCAAGTTCTGCGCCCACCCACTGCTCGCCCGAATCGCGGGCGGTGCCGACGCCGTCCGCGCCAGTTGCGGTATCTCCACCACCACCGACCACATCGACCGACTCCTCACCGCCCTGCACACCCTCGTCACACGCGGCACCACCTGGGACTACGCCGTCATCGACGGCCGCTGGCAACCCACCCCAGACCCCCGCGACCCCGACCCCTTCAAGCTGAACGGCCGACCGGGCGAGACTGCAACCAGCTGGGCATGTGGAGAGCAGGATCCGGTCGGACGCAACTTCACCTCGTCGGCAACGACCGTGAACGCGTAGCTCTCGGTTCGGCCGACGTAATCAATCGGGCTGAGCAGCGCGGTGGGCCAGCAACGCGCGGTACTCCACGGAGCCAGATCGTGCGGGACCAGCCGCATCCGCCGGTCCAGCGCCTCGCCCAGCCGGGAGGTCTCCGCGAGGTCGTCGGCCGAGCTCATGTCGTAGCCCACGCTCGTCACCGGCCCGCAGATGTCGACCGCGATGATGTCTGTGCCCTCCTCGGCCAGCCGTTCCGCGTGTGCTCGGTTTTGGCCGCGGCCTGCCCCACCGGGGCGCTCGCCCGGGCCGGAGCCGGCAGAGCAGGTGAGTAGCGCAAGCGCTCCCGGTAGCCTGCGCGTATGCCGTGGCGCCCACCTGACGCAACGGCGGCGACGGTCCGGCGCGGCGTAGCCGCCGCAGCGCTGGTGGTGGCCCTCGTGCTCAGCGGCTGTTCCGCTGGGAATGACGCCGAACAGGCAGCCGGGCAAGTGTTCCTCACCGCCTGGGCGAAGGGCGACCTGGCCGCCGCGGCCGCAGCCACCGACGATCCCGCCGCGGCGACACCGCTGCTGCAGGCCACCGTGGCGGCGCTCAAGCCCACCGCCGCCCAACTCACCGCCGGATCCGTCACCAACAGCGCCGCCAGCACCACGCTGACCTACGCCGCGTCCTGGACACTCGCGGGCCTGACCACGCCGTGGACCTACGACGGCCAGCTCGCCCTCATCCAAGGCAGCGACGGACGCTGGGAAGTGCACTGGCAACCCCAGGACATCCACCCCAAACTCGACGCAGGCGACACGCTGCTACTCGACCGAACCTTGCCCCCGCGGGCGCCCATCCTCGACGCCTCGAACAAACCGCTGCTCAACGACGTCGACACTGTCACCATCGGCGTCGAACCGAAGCTGGTCACCAACCTGAATACACTCTCCGCCACCCTGGCCGCCGCCCTGCACGTGAACGCCACCGACATCATCACCAGCGTCGCAAAGGCCAAACCAACCGACTTCGTGCCCGTCATCACCCTGCGCAAGCCCGACTACCTCGCCGTCGCGGCCGACATCCACGACCTACCCGGCACCCTGTTCCGCGCCGGCACACAACTCGCCGGTCCGACCCCGCACTTCGCGCAGCCGCTGCTCGGTCAGCTCGCCCAACCCACCGCCGAGGCGCTCAAAGCGGCCGGCCCCGGATACCTGGGCACCGACCAGATCGGCGTGTCCGGCCTGCAGCAGGTGTTCAACTCCCAACTGGCCGGCACCGCAAGCGCGACGATCAACGTCCGCACCGCGCACGGCGCCCTCACTTCGATCGGCCAGATCACCGGCACCCCGGGCACCGCGCTGGCCACCACCCTGGACAGCGCCGTGCAACACAGCGCCGAGTCCGCGCTGTCCGGTGTCGCCCCCGCAGCGGCGATCGTGGCGATCCGCCCCTCAACCGGCGCCATCCTCGCGGTGGCCAACACCGCCGCCGCACCCTTCAACATCGCACTCGCCGGCCAGTACCCACCCGGCTCCACCTTCAAAATCGTCACCGCCGCCGCGATACTCGCCTCCGGGGTGGCCCAACCCGACACCACCGTGCCCTGCCCCGGATCGGTGACCATCGACGGCCGCGCCATCCCCAACGAGAACAACTTCGACCTGGGCACCATCACCCTCACCCAGGCCTTCGCGAACTCCTGCAACACCAGCTTCTCCCTGCTGTCGCAACAACTCCCCGACGGCGCCCTGGACCAGGCCGCCGCAGCGTTCGGTGTCGGCGCGGGCTGGCAACTGCCGGTCGACTCCTTCAGCGGCGAATACACCAAGGCGACCGACGCCGCAGGAAGGGCAGCCAACGCGTTCGGACAGGGCAGCGACCTGGTCAGCCCGTTGTCCGAGGCCCTCATCGCCGCCACCGCCGCACACGGCTCCACCCCGGCCCCCAGCCTGCTCACCGGGCACCCGGCCGCCGCGAAGAACCCGCCCCCCGCACCCCCGCAGGCGATCCTCCCGGCACTGGCCACACTCATGCGCGCCGTGGTCACCAACGGCACAGCCCGCAACCTCGCCCCAACACCAGGTGCGCCCGTGCTAGGCAAAACCGGGACCGCCGAGCACGGCAACCCACCCACCGCGCACTCCTGGTTCACCGGCTACCAAGGCGACCTCGCCTTCGCGGTGTTCGTCCAAGACGGCCAAACCAGCGGAGTGCCATCCAATCCGATCGCACAACGGTTCCTCACCGCCCTCCCGCGCTGAACCTCCCCTTCCCGACCAACCCCACGACGAACCGGGGCGACAGCCCGGGTCACCGATCCCCGCCAACCCGCCCAAGTCACGACCCTCGCCGAGGCGATCGGGTTCGACATGACGAGCCGGCAGTTCTGCCCAGTGCGGGACCCGCCAGCGCCCAGTGCCAGACGACGACCACGCCTATGCCGAACGCCCGCCGCAGCAGGTCGACGGTGCGGTCACGCGAGGCGGGGGTGGCCGCGACAAGACGATCGACCGGCTCACCACCTACACCTGCCACCGCGTCCCGATAGGACCAGCAGGGCAGGCCTCATCCGAACACCACCACCGCGGCCCAGAGGGAACCGGCGATCGCCCCGCCGTAGCACAACAGGTTGATCGGCGCCCGCAGTCGCTTGAGCTGCAGGCCCTCGTGCAGGGCGTAACGGAACCGGTGTGCCCAGTGCAGCAGCGACAGCACGCACAGTCCGAGCAGCACGACCTGGGTGAGCGGGTGGCGCAGCACGGCCTCCATATGGGCGTGCTCGGGCGGTGCCAGCACGCCCAGCGGGAAGATCACGCCGAAGAGCAGCAGCAGGATCGGGGCGAGCAGCGCGGACACCACGCCTCCGGCGCTGAACAGCAACCAGGCCACCGCCTCCGAGGACGACCGTTTCGCCATCACCAACCGCCCAGGACGATCCACGCCACGACGGCGGACGCCACCGCCCACGCGGCGAAATGGCCGCCTGCGACCATCCGGGCGGGGAGCGGCCTTCCTTGCAGCCGGACCACCATCGCCTTCGGAGCGAGGGTGAACCAGGTGATCGCGTGCAGCACCACGAAGGCCAGCGCGACGAGGTTGAGCACCACCATCCACGGACGGCTGCTCCACTCGAGGAACTGCTGGTAGGAGTCGCTGCCGCGGTGGGCGGCGGCGACGAGCAGCACGAGGTACACGACGAACCAGGCGACGAACACGCAGGACAGCTCGCGCAGCACGAACAGCAGGTAGGACCGGCGGTGCACCCACCAGAACACGGAGGTCCGCGGCCGATAGCGCCGGACGTCAGCCTGGTTCGCGGTCATCGCTCTCCCGGGCTGTGCTCGGTCGGCGATTGCCGCGGTCGCTGTGTCGATGATTCGCGCGCAAGCGCGCTCATCGTGCTCTCCACGGCATCAGGAAGGATCGCAACGTCCGGGTCGCCGCGGTGAGCTTGTAGCGCTGAATGGCACCGGCCGGGTCCACGCCCTTGGGGCAGGCGGTGGTGCATTCGCCGACGTACGTGCAGGCCCAGATCCCCTCTGCGGTGGCCAGCACGTCCAGCCGCTGGTGTGCGCCCTGGTCGCGGGAGTCGAGGTTGTAGCGCTGGGCGAGCGCGATCGCCGCCGGGCCGAGGAAGTCCGGCTCGAGGCCGTACACCGGGCACGCCGCGTAGCAGAGCATGCAGTTAATGCACATGCTGTACTGCTTGTACTCGTCCATCTCGGCCGGTGTCTGCAGGAACTCGACGTCGTCGAGGGCCTCGCCGTCCTCCCGCACCAGCCAGGGCTTCACCTCGGGCAGCTTGCGCATGAAGTCGTCGATCTCCACGACGAGGTCGCGGATCACCGGGAAGTTCGCCAGCGGCTCGACGCGCACGGGTCCCGGGGCGTAGTCGGTGAGAAAGGTGCCGCAGGTCAGCGCCGGGTCGCCGTTGACAGTCATGCCGCAACTGCCGCAGATGCCCATCCGGCACGACCAGCGGAACGACAGCGTCCCGTCGAGCTGGTCCTTGATGTAGTTCAACCCGTCCAGGACCGCCCACTCCTCGCGCAGCGGGACCACGTACTCCTGCAGCGTCGGCGGCCCGTCGGCGTCCGGGCGGTAGCGGGTGACCTGCAGCGTGATGGTGTCGGGCACCGGTTCACCTCCCGTAGACCCGTTCGCCGGGGGGCCAGCGGGTGATCGTCACCGGCAGGTACCCGACGCGCGGAGATCCGGTCGGGTCGCGGGTGACCAGCGAGTGCGCCAACAACCGCGCGTCGTCACGCCGGGGGAAGTCCGTGCGCTGGTGTGCGCCCCGCGACTCCTCGCGGCGCAGCGCGCATGCCACGATGGTCTCGGCCACGTCCAGCATGAACCCCAGCTCCAGGGCCGCGACCAGCTCCGTGTTGAAAGCGCGGCTGTCGTCCTCGATGGTGGCCTTGCCGAACCGTTCCCGCAGTTCCCGGAGCCTGTCGGCGCCCTTGACCAGCGTTTCGGTGTCCCGGTAGATGCCTGCGCTGCCCTCCATGGTGTGTTGCATATCGGTGCGGACATCGGCGATCCGTTCGCGGCCGTCACGGCGGGCGAGCAGGTCACGCTCCAGCCGCCGGTGTTCGTCGGCGGCCTGCGCCTGCACGGCGTGACCCGGACCACGACGATCGGTTGCGGCGAAGCCGGCGGCCGCGATGCCGGCCCGGCGTCCGAACACCAGCAGCTCCGGGAGCGAGTTGGAGCCCAGCCGGTTGGCCCCGTTGATGCTCACGCAGGCGACCTCGCCGGCCGCGTACAGGCCGGGGAGCCCGGTGGCGCCGTCGATGTCGGTGTGGACGCCGCCCATCATGTAGTGCTGGACCGGCCGCACCGGGATCAGCTCGTGGACCGGGTCGATGCGCTCGTACTGCAGGCACAGCTCACGCACGAACGGCAGCTTGCTGTCGATCACGCCGGCCCCGAGGTGGCGCAGGTCGAGGTACACCACCGGCCCGTACGGGGTGTCGACGGTGTTGCCCTTCTCCTGCTCATGGACGAACGCCTGAGACAGCCGGTCGCGGGGACCGAGCTCCATGCTGCGCAGCACCGGCTCGGGCGACGGCGTGCCGAGGTCGTAGTCCTGCAAGTAGCGGTAGCCGTCCTTGTTCAGCAGCCAGCCGCCCTCCGCCCGCGCCGCCTCGGTGATCAGGATGCCGGTGAACGGCAGACCGGTCGGGTGGTACTGGACGAACTCCATGTCCTTCAGCGGGGCGCCTGCGCGGTAGGCCAGCGCCATCCCGTCACCGGTCTTGATGTTGCCGTTGGTGGTGAACGGGAACACCCGCCCACATCCACCCGTGCACAGCACCACGGCGCGCCCGGTGATGGCCTCGATCCGACCGGTCGCCAGCTCGATGCCGACCACGCCGTGCACCCGGTTCTCGTCGACCAGCAGCGTGGTGACGTACCACTCGTCGTACCGGGTGATCTGCTCGTACTGCAGCGAGGTCTGGAACAGCGTGTGCAGCAGGTGGAAGCCGGTCTTGTCCGCGGCGAACCACGTCCGCATCTTCTTCATGCCACCGAATGCGCGGACCGCGACCTCTCCGTCCGGCATGCGGCTCCATGGACATCCCCAGTGCTCCAGCTGCAGGAGCTCGCGTGGCGCCTCCGCGACGAACGCCTCGACCGCGTCCTGGTCAGACAGCCAATCGCTACCGGACACCGTGTCGTACGCGTGCTCGTCCAGGGTGTCACCGGCGGCGATGACCGCCGCGGCGCCGCCCTCCGCCGAGACCGTGTGGCTGCGCATCGGATAGACCTTGGACACCACCGCCACGTCCAGCCGGGGATCGGTCTGCAGGATCGCGATAGCCGCGCGCAACCCGGCGCCACCGCCCCCCACCACCACCACGTCATGATCCGCCATGTCCGGGTCCGTCCCCGCTCATTCGGCGTGTTCGGCGGACAGTTGATTCAGCAGCACCCGGCCGTCGTGGCGAATGATCCGGGTGCGGCAGCTCCCGTCATGGAACTGGTGCGAGATCGACCGACAGCCGCAGGAGTAGTTGACGTCGTCGCACAGCATCCCGGAGCCGTCGTCCTCGTGGTAGCGGCTGCCGCTCATCTGCTTTCCGCACGGAGCCCGCTCTTTCGAAAAACCGGTGCTCGTTCCAACCACGACCCACCTCCTCGCAGCGGGGCCGATCGCCTCCATACGCGGCGCGAAGCGTCGTGGTGGGGTGAACCGCCTCGGGTGATGTCGCACAACCTCCGCGAAGCGGAGTCAAGCGTCCAACCGGAACAACTCCGCTCGATGACCGAGGCCCGAGTGACGCCCGTCATCCACCGTGTGTCGCCCTGTCGGCCGGCTCGAGGGTGGCGCGGATGACTATGGACGGGATGCGGCTCGGCCGCCCGGGTCAAGTCCCCGTGCCTGGTGTGCTGACGCGTGATCTTCGTCGTTCGAAGGAGTGGTGATGCGCGCACTGGGGCTCTCCTCGGCAACGTCGCCCTCGACCAGGAAGACCGGGCAGGAGAGATCTCGTACTGGGTGGCGACGGAAGCGCGAGGCCGAGGCGTCGCTCGTCGAGCCATCGCGCTCCTGACCGTTGGGCGTACGCCCACTTGGATCTCCAGGTGATTCGCCTGTGGACTCATGCCGACAACGCCCCGTCCCGAGTCGCCGCTGAGCGATCAGCCGGCACCCGCGATCCTTCCGGCCATGTGCGGGCCTTGTGCGGGGCGTGCTTGCGCTGGTCAAGCCTGGTGGGCTCCCACGGGATCCAACCTCGAACCCGCGGATCGCATAGTGGCGGCATCCAGCCTCACAGGGCCACTACCTGCACCAACAGTCGCACGCGAGGCGTCGCGGGCCACATACATCCCACCCCTGACCAAGACATTATGAGACAGCCTCGACTTGGCACGGAGTGCGGGATCGAACCAGACGACGACGTTGCCGCTGCGCGGGTAGACGGGCACCTGGCGGACCCCGGCGACCGGGTCGACGGCATCCTCGAGGGCCACCGCGAGCGCCGGGCTGCCGCCCAGGGCGGGGGTCGCGAAGCGGACCCGCCCGGCGGCGTCGGAGACGATCCGCAGCGACACCACGCTCAGTGCTCGTGATCGTGCTCGCCAGCCCCCAAGCCGGGCGGCGGGGCCTGCTCACCGATCTTCTCGCGGGCCTCACCGAGGATGTCGGCGATGGCCAGGCGGGCCTTCTCCGCGCCGGTCTCCCCGGCCCGGACACCGCGCAGACCCAGGGCCACCACGGCCACCACGGCCTCGTGCGCCACCACGACGCCGAGGACCTTCTTGACCCCGTCGTAGGCCGCCGCTCCGGCCAGGCCCGTCCTGACCCGACAGGCTGCCTTGCCCGCGATCGAGCCCAACATCATTCGACCTCCCAACAGCGTGCACCCTGTCCACATCGCAGCGAGCGAGGCTCCCAGGCCCGGGGCCCCTCCCCGGATCGTCAGCGCTGCTATGCAACCAGCCTGCGGGGTGGAGCAGGTTGGACCCGTTGCTCGCCGTCACGGGAGTGGCCGCCCACACCGTCGTCGGTCCCGCCGCCCGCCGTCGCGCCTTCGTCCGGTTCGCCCGTCGGCCCTGTCTATCGTTGGAGATCGTCTTCGACCCTGCGAGGAAACAGGTTCGGTTCCTGCCGCTGGGGGTACGCACAGGCCCTGACGGCGTCGCCGCGACGCCTCGGACCGCGAAGGGGAACCGACGTGGCTGACAAGCCGACGGTGGCGCTGCTCGGCACCGGGATCATGGGATCCGCGATGGGGCGCCGCCTGCTCAGGGCCCCGATCGCGCTGCGGGCGTGGAATCGCACGCTGGAGAAGGCGAAGCCGCTGGCCGAGCAGGGCGCGGTGCTGGGGGCGACCCCGGCGGACGCCGTCGACGGCGCCCAGGTGATCATCACCATGCTGCGCGACGGTGAGGCCGTGCTGTACGCGATGAACGAGGCAGCGCCCAAACTGCGCGAGGGCCAGATCTGGGCGCAGATGTCCACCACCGGGCCGCAGGCTGTTCCCGCGGAGGTGGCGTTCGCCGACAAGTACGGGCTGACACTGGTCGACGCGCCGGTCCTGGGGACCAAGCAGCCCGCCGATCAGGGCCAGTTGGTGATCATCGCGGCCGGTCCCCAGGCGGCGCGCCCGGTGCTGCAGCCTGTGTTCGAGGTGCTCGGCAAGAAGACCCTCTGGGTCGACGACGACGCCACACGCGCGGTGGCCAGCACGCTCAAGCTCGTCGCCAACAACTGGGTCATCGGCCTCACCAACGCCGTGGCGGAGACGATGGCGCTGGCCAAGGGCGCGAAGGTCGACCCCCGACTCTTCCTGGACGCGGTGGAGGGCGGCCCGCTCGACGTGCCCTACCTGCGGATCAAGGCGAAGGCGATCCTGGAGAACGACTTCGAGCCCTCGTTCGCCCTGGAGAACGCCACGAAGGATGCGGCCCTCATCGCCGCGCTGGCCCACGAGTGCCACGTGAGCCTCCCGGTGGCCGAGGCCATGCTGGCGCGGATGCGGAAGGCGATCGAGATGGGCCACGGTGACGAGGACGTCGCCGCCACCTATTTCGCCAGCTTCGACAGCTGAGCGGACGGTGACGAAGGCCAGAGTCCAACCAGCGCACCACTCCGCAACGACTGTCCGACCGGGGGTCACGACCAGCCGCACCTCCCTGTTGAGTGGGACAACGCTGGCCTGGGCGTCGCGCTGACCTTGAGCAATTTGGGCGCCTGGCGTCCTTTCGCTCGTATCGTGCAAGCATCGCTCGTGCGGCGGGCGCAACACCGGCGGCGCCGATGCCAGCAGAATCGAGTAGCTCCTCGGTGGAATCGGACCCCGGCATCTCGGTGACGGCGAGCTGGGTTACCACGCAATCGCGTACGCCCGGGCGATCGGGAAGCCGTTGAGCCCCTGGAAGATAGTGGCTTCGTGGATCCGTGCTCCGTCACCGAAAGCCGCGCGGTCGTCAGAAAATCTGCTCCAGGAGGGTGATCATGTCGCTGGCGTGCTCCTCCTCGACCGCGAGGACGTCCTCGAACAGCCGGCGCGTCGTCACGTCGGCGTCCCCGAGCCAGGTGATGATCTCGGTGTAGGACGCGATCGCGACCCGCTCCGCCACCAGGTTCTCCTTGATCATCTCGATCAGCTGGGGGGCGGTCGTGTACTCGGAGTGCGCGCGGCCGACCAGCGTCGCCGGGTTCATGTCCGGTGAGCCGCCCAGCTGGGAGATCCGCTCGGTGAACCGGTCGGCGTGCTCCTGCTCCTCCGATGCGTGCTCGGCGAACTCGTCGGCGACCGCGTGGGCGCTGAGACCCGTGGCCGCGAAGTGGTGCTGCTTGTACCGCAGGACGCACACGATCTCGGTGGCGAGGGCCTCGTTGAGGACGCCGATCACCCGTTCCACGTCCGCGCGGTAGGCGGGTGTCACCGGGCCCTTCTCCATCTCGGCACGTGCCCGGTCGCGCAAGGTCTGGATGTCGGTGAGGAAGTCGGCCATGGAACTCCTTCGGTCCGGGCTACATCGCCATACCCGACCCTGGCCGCCCCGAGCGCGGCGCGGCGCCGACCCGCGGTGCCCAACTGACCCGCCGTCTCTGGCACCGCCAGCACCAGAAGGCGCGCTTCATGGCTGGCTGCCAGGGCCACGGCGGCGCGTTCAGGTTGAGCGCGTCGAGCATCGTCTGTGCCGCCAGGCTCGGGGTGAGCTCGCCGTTGCGCACGTCGCGCTCCAGGCCCGGAACCGGGGCGGTCGGCCTTGTCCACGACGACGACGTCGGCCAGCTCGAGGAAGCCCTTCTTGATCCCCTGGAGGGAGTCGCCGGTGCGAGCGATCGTGAGCCGCAGGAACGTGTCCGCCATGGCGGCGACGGCCACCTCGGACTGCCCGACGCCCACGGTCTCCACCAGCACGACCGTCGTTGCCCGCGGCCTCCATCAGCACGATCGTCCCGCGCGTGGCAGCACCCAGCCACCGTGATGCTCGACGCCGTCAACAGCTATCTCGACACCGGGGGCCGCCTCACGTACATGGGCGCCAACGGATTCCACTGGGTCATCAACTACGACCCCGAAAACCAGAACGTCATCGAGGTCCGCAAAGGTCACGGATCACAGGCGTGGCGGGCACGAGCCGGCGAATACCACCTGTCGTTCACTGGCGAGTACGGAATTATCTGGCACACCCCCGGAAACAGTGATCGGCGGCAGCATCGGAGAAGCAGCAGCGACATCCCCGCCCTCACCGCCTGACAACAACCAGAACTTCACCCGTCAAGGGCGAAACACCACGCCCGGAGACTTGACCCGACCCCGCCCCACGCCCGCTGACGTCGACGGCTGGCGCGAGTGCCTCAGGAGCCGCCCACACGCCCGCGGCGGATCACAAAACAGGTAGGTATCGAACGCCAGTGCATCCCCACCTCGCGATCCGGACCCCGTCCTCCCGCTGGAGGGAAGACGGCGGCGCCAATTGCGCCTCGGAGGTCGATGCGCGCCGCACGGTCGCCACGGCATCGTTTCACCGATGGTGCAGGCGCTCGACGGCCGAGCCGATGATGCCGCGATCAGAGCGGCCGTGCATCCGGCGTGGCCCTCCGCCACCAGCGGGTCCGTTCTCGTGCCCGCCTCGTACCTCGTCATCCCTGCGATCGGAGCGTCATGACGACCACGGCACCGCGGCCCGCGTCAACCCCGGCTCCGGTCCCGACGGCCCGTCGCGAGCGGATCGGGACGCGTCTGCTGCGCATGCTGAAGACGACCGATCCCAAGGACATCGGGATCCTCTACCTGGTCACGTCGTTCTTCTTCTTCCTCGCGGGCGGAGCGATGGCGCTGCTGATGCGCGGCGAACTGGCCGTCCCCGGGCAGCAGTTCCTGTCGAACGAGCAGTACAACCAGCTCCTCACCATGCACGGCACCGTCATGCTCCTGCTCTACGCGACGCCGATCCTGTTCGGCTTCGCGAACTACATCCTGCCGCTGCAGATCGGTGCCCCCGACGTCGCATTCCCGCGGCTCAACGCGATGTCGTACTGGCTGTTCCTGTTCGGCGGGCTGATCGTGATGTCCGGCTTCCTGACTCCCGGCGGCGCCGCCGACTTCGGCTGGTACGCCTATGCCCCGCTGTCCGGCCCCACGTTCGCGCCGGGCACGGGCCCGGACCTGTGGTTCGCCGGGCTGATCGTCAGCGGGCTCGGCACCATCCTCGGGGCCGTCAACATGATCACGACGGTGCTCTGCCTGCGGGCGCCGGGAATGACGATGTTCCGGATGCCCATCTTCTGCTGGAACATCTTCGCCACCGGCATCCTCATCCTCATCGCCTTCCCGGTCCTCACCGTCGCGCTGTTCGGGCAGCTGGCGGACCGGCACCTCGGCACCCACGTGTTCGACCCGGCCAACGGCGGCGCCATCCTGTGGCAGCATCTGTTCTGGTTCTTCGGCCATCCCGAGGTC
>JAODNO010000155.1 GCA_025465235.1 Pseudonocardia sp. | reverse complement strand
ACCCATTATTGTCTACCTCGCCTGCATAGTGTCCGATTGCCCCGTTACGCCATCCGACAGTGAAGTCGGTGTTATTGCCGTTGAGCGTGCCACCGGGCTGGACAATGCCATACTAATGCTGGCTTCCATTCCCAGAATCCGCGTCTCCCCAGATATTGACCCCATCCTGCAGCTGCCTCAGCCGTACCACCCAGTTACCAGGCTGAGGGATGTCCATCTGACCGATGCCCCAATGCCCATTGCACCCCGCCGCGGCTGGAGCGAGCGGTGTGGCGTTGGCAGTGGGCGTGACGAGAAGCGGCGCGGGAATCGCCGGGAAAGCACCCGAACGGCGAGCCGTCCTCCCCCCAGGATTCCTGGGGCCAGCCCAGCACGCGCGGTAGAGTTCGACCTGAACTGAAAGACACATGCTCGCGGAGGGCCTTTCACCTCGTCGAGCACAGCGATATGGGGCTCAGTGGGCGGGCTGGGCGGTGTGGGGGGACCGCACGTGGTTGCCGCGTTCCAGCTCCACCGCCATCTCAACAGCCGCCTGCTCGGTCTTGCTCTCATCGTCGAGGTGGAACACGGCTTCATCATCGCCGCCGACCGGCTTGGAAGCCCTTCCATGACCTCGCCGACAAACCGGACCACGACCGGCAGGGCGTGGTGGGTCAACAGCTTGAGAAATGGCACCGCGGCGATGAACAGCCCCAGCGGGGGTTCAACGAGCCCCGCCCCCACCGCTATCCCGACCCCGCCGTAGTAGCCCACGGTGCGGGGCACATCCAGGTGCACCGGCCCGATCCAGACCTCCAGAACGCTGTTCACTGCCATCATCTCTCCTGTAGGTCGCGGACGCGGGGACACTCTCAACCTCACGAGGTCCGCCCCCGTCAGATCGAGGCAATGGCGAAGATCGCCGGCACCAGCAGCGCCCCGAGCGGCACAGCGAAGCCAGTAGACCCACACGCCGCCACCGCGACCGCCGAACCGCGGCCCCGCGCTGCGCCCCACGTCGTTCGCGTCGAACGCACACTGGGCGGAGGCGGTCCGAGCCGACGAGCCCGTCCCCGCACCGACCGGACCGGGCAGGCAGGGGGTGATCGATCCCCGCGACATCGCCGCGGTCGCGGTCGAGGCCCTCCTCACCGACACGGTAGACGGCGCGGCCCACACCCTGACCGGACCGGAGCTGCTCAGCGCACCGGAGATGGTCGCCCAACTGGGCGAGGAGATCGGGCGCCCGCTCGAGACCGTCGACGTGCCCCTCGACGTGGCGCGTCAGCAGATGCTCGCCGCAGGGTTCGACCCGGCAGTCGTCGACGTGGCCGTGCGCGCCGCCGCTGACGAGTGATGGTCAAACGGCGAGACCCCGGTCAGACGTTGAAGCGGAACGAATCCCCAGGGCGAGGCTGGACAGGCTTGAGCGAGGTGCGCCTGGGCAACCGGCGACATGACGCACCTGCGAACTAGAGATTCCAAGATCATGCCCCGGATCAGTGTCGTGTAGTGCCGAACAGTGCTGCTGAGCGGCGCAAACACGGCGCTACGCGGCGCCTCGGGTCGATCCCGGCCGTTCCCGGTAGGTCCACGTGGGATGCGATCTTGAAGCGGCAGTCTCGGCACGCCCAACAGCAACATTCCGCCAGTTGTCGACACGACGGCCTTCGGCTCTGATCGTGTAGAGACGCCGCGGTCGCGGTCGAGGCCCTCCCAGAGCGATGCGTGGATGCGCTTTCGTGGCACCACGACCGGCTCGGCCGTCTGCCCGCCGGGGGCGCGCTCGTGTTCGCCTCGAGAACCGGGACGGCGCTCGATGCGCACAGCGTCCGCCGCTCGTTCCGCCGGGTCGTGCACGCTGCGGGACTGGACGCGAGCGGGTGGAACCCACGGGAGGTGCGGCACAGCTTCGTGTCGATGCTCTCCGACTCCGGGGTACTGCCGGAGCACATCTCGCGCCTGGTCGGCCACCTCAGTAGGGCCCGTGACCGAGGCGGTGTACCGGCAGCAGTTCCGACCGATACTGGACGAGGGCGCTATCGCGGTGGATGCGATCTTCCCGATCAATGATGCGGGATAGACGCTCAGATAGCGTCACTCGACCTTTGGGGCTGATCTTGATGAAGATCGCTCTGCGAGTCGCTGACCTGGGTGGAGCTGAGGGGATTCGAACCCCTGACCCCTTGACTGCCAGGCACTCGCGCGAGGTCCCGACGCTGGCCCTATTGGGCTCCCCTGCTGGCGAGAGCGTCCGTCAAAGTCCGGCTCCGTCCGCGCTCCTGCACAGCGGTTGTCACTCAGTTAGTCACTCACCGGCGGCCCGGCCACTCCACACGGCCACCCACCGACCGCCGGGTACTCCTGAACCACGATGAGGCTGTGTGGCATCTCGTCGACCTGGCGCAGCCCGACCGCGCGGCATCACGCACGTGACCATGGAAGCGACCGGGTTCTACTGGAAGCTATTAGCCGCCGCTTATCGCAGTAGTCGTCCCCCGATAGGCGACGGCACGCTCTCTTCTAGAGGAGGCAGCGCAGGTGTCTCTCGCTTGCCGGCTCGACAACGGTTTGCGGCTCGACAAACGACCCTCGCGGTGACACCCGACGCCTGATTGGTTCCGCCCGGAAGACGCAACAGCCCCCGACCGCTCCCGGGGGCTGTTACGTTCAGCCGGCGAGCGGCGTCAGGACGTCCTTCCTAACACTTGTGGTCCTTGTGCCACTTGTCGTGGTCCTTGCGCCACCTGTTGCGGTCTTTGTCCTTGTTGTGGTCCTTGTGCCACTTGTCGTGGTCCTTGCGGCACTTGTCTTGGCGGTTGTCGTGGTTCCCGTGCACCCCGTAGCCGGCGCTGGAGCTCGTCGGCGATGCGGTCGTCGCGGATACGGTCTCCGCACTTGCGGCGGGCGCCAGGGCCAGGGACCCGCACAGCAGCGCGACGGTGCTCGTGCCAGCGACTAGCCACCGCTTGATCAGCTCGTTCGACATCCTTGTTCCTCCTTGCAGGCCCAGTAATGGACAGACAAAGACTTACCCAGCATCCGGCGCTTGTCGACCCGGTCGAGAGCGGTTACGCATTGTCAACCGGCCGAAATTTTGAAGAGGTCACAGGACGTCAATGAACCGACCGGTAGCGTGATCGGACATCCCGCGGTTGACGGTGACCACCAGGAAACCTCCTGAGCGAGCCCTTCTGATCGCCAAAGCGTTACCGAAACGCCGGTGTGAATAACCTCACAGAGGTTATGAACAACGGTTACTCATCGTCCCCACGCGACGCGGCCGGGTCGTGCTCGAAAGCCTATGGGGTTCCAGAAGTAGGCCCGAGCTCGTGACCTGCAGTGACCCGCGTTCTCCGGCGGCCGGGCCTGATCATGGACGTGTCGCTACGCCTCCTCGACCTGATCTTCGACCGGCTCCTCAGCTGGCTGACACTTCTCGGCCACGGAACGTCGTCCAAAGACATTGAGCTCCTCGTCCTGCGCCACGAGGTCGCGGTACTCCGCAGAACCAACCCGACGCCTCGCCTGGACTGGGCCGACCGAGCTCCGTTCGCCGCGCTCATCCGGCGCCCACCCGCGGTGCTACGCGGTCACCGCCTGGTCACACCGGGCACGGTCCTGCGCTGGCACCGCCACCTGATCGCCAAGAAGTGGACCTACCCGAATCGCGCTGGTCGCCCACCCATCGACGACATGATCGCTGCGCTGATCGAACGGATGGCCCGAGAGAATCAGACCTGGCGCTACCAGCGTATCCAGGGCGAACTGCTCAAGCTCGGGCACCGCATCGGCGCGTCGACGATCCGCAGGATCCTCACGCTACGGCGAATACCTCCGGCACCGTCCCGGGTCCACCAATACGACATGGCGACGGTTCCTGCGGACCCAAGCCACGACCATCCTGGCCGTGGACTTCCTCCACATCGACCGCGCCGTGAACCAGAAAAGGATTTACGTCTTCCTCGCCCCGGAAGTCGGCAACCGCCACGTACACATCCGAACGACCAGCCATTCGACCGGAGCGTGGACCACCCAGCACGCCCGCAACCTCCTGACGGACCTCGCGATCGCACCACCGGATTCTGATTCCTCGTCAGCGCCACGCAGCGGCCTGCGGCCACTGGCGTGCTCAGCCAGCGGGATGCTCTCGAGCTGCGTGCCACCCCAGCACAGCTGACCCTGCGCCGCGGACCGCCCGCAGGGTTCCTTCCTTGGCGCCGTTGGACCGGGCACGCGGCGGGCACACAACATCCGCCTGCGGTCGTGCCCGGACGGTCCTTGAACCGTGCGTTCATGCCGTCCTCATCCTGGGGAACACGCCGGACGTGCCGGGAGGTGACGTCGTCTGATCCGTCGGGTCGCCGTTTCTGTCGGCGTCCGGTGCTTCGATTGGGAGCGTGGACCTCGAGCAGCGCTTCTCCGATCTCGTCGACGAGCTGTGCTCCCGCCCCGGAGTGGTGCCGCCGGGCGGGAACGGCTTCGGCTCCCACGCCCTCAAGGTCGACGGCTCAATCTTCGCGATGCTCGTGCGAGGCCATCTCGTAGTCAAGCTGCCCAGGGATCGGGTCGCCGAGCTGGTCGCTGCCGGTACGGGCGGCCCGTTCGACGCGAATAAGGGCCGCGCAATGAAGGAGTGGCTGACCGTGCTCGACGAGTCGACGTGGGACGCTCTCGCCGTCGAGGCCTGGGAGTACGTGCGGCACTAGCCTGAGCTCGCAGATCCCGCGGTTCATTGAGCTACAGCTATCCACTCGAATATTCAGCGACGGCGTGTTGGCGGGCCCCGGCAGGTGCCGGCCGACCCGAAGGCCTGGCCCGTCACCGTCGCAGCCCGAAAGGCCATCGACGCGCAGCGCTCGGACTTGGCGCGCCGACGGCGTGAGGAGGCCGCGACATACGAGCGCGAGCCCGGCCCGACAGAGCAGGCCGACAACACCCTGCTGCTGCTGTTCCTGTGCTGCCATCCTGCGCTCAACCCGGCCTCGGCCATCGCGCTCACCCTCCGCGCCGTCGGCAGCCTGACCACGAAGCAGATCGCCGACGCGTTCCTCGTCCCCGAAGCGGGGGATGGCCCAACGGATCAGCCGAGCGAAGCGGACCCTCAACAGCGTCGCGCTGCTCGCCTCGCACCGACAACAGCGGTGGCCTCGTCGCGCTCGACGAGCAGGACCGCACCAACTGGGACTCCACCGAGATCGCTGACGGTGTCCGCATCCTGCAGACCGCCCTCGCCAGAGATCGCGGGGCGAGTACCAGATCCAGGCCGCGATCGCGGCGTTGCACGACGACGCCCGCGTGGCGACGGAGACCGACTGCCCGCAGATACTCGCCTGGGATGACGAACTGCTTGCCATCGCCGACAATCCCGCAGCCGCGCTCAGCAGAGCGGTCGCCGTCGGGAAAGTGGACGGGCCACTCGCCGGACTGCGTGCCCTGGACAGGCTCGACACACGACTGCGCGGTCAGCACCGACTGGACGCCGTCCGCGCCTACCTACACGAACAGGCAGGACACCTCGATACCGCCGCTGAGCACTATGCCCTCGCCGTGGGCGGGCGCCAACAACACCGCCGAACGCAACCACCTCGCCAAACAGGCGGCCAGGCTCCGCTCCCGGTGATCGTCTTGTGCGCGATTGGCTACCGCAACGACGCACGCCTCGGGTCACAGCGGCGGGCGCTGCATCGTGTGGGACATCCCGTCGGCTGCTCTTCATTGCCGGCGTCCGAAGACGACGAAGCGACCTGACGGGGCTCGCGTCCCGCGGTGCCACTCGAGGATTGTCGAGCGGTCAGCGTTCATGGGCTTGCCTTCGCCTCCGTGGTCTGCGGCTACGCGGGGCGGTCACTTCTCTAGCTTGTGCTGTGTCGCCACTGCCTCATCGCGGTCGGCCGAAACGCTACGCCGGGAGACTCTGGACAGACGTTGGAAGAGGCGGCCGCATCGGCGGACCTTCTTGCTGACGGCCGGACGCGGGCTACTTCTTGATGACACCCTTCACGGCGTCCTTGACCTTCTCACCGGCCTGCTTGAGGTTGCCGGCTGCCTGGTCACCCTTGCCTTCCGCCTCCAGCTCGGGGTCGCCGGTAACCTTCCCCACGCCCTGCTTGACCTTGCCCTTCACTTCCTCGGCCTTATTTTCGATCTTGTCGTCGAGTCCCAACGTTGACACCTTCCTCACACCGGATCAGAAACGCCCGAGATGCTGGCCCGCCCGTGCACCGTCCGATCGTGCGCCCCTTCCTGGTCTCCCGCGCGACGGACAGCCTGACCAGGAAGGTGCGGTGCCCGACCGGCCGAACGCCTGTCAGAACGTTCGGCCCGAAGGGCCAACTCGTACTGCACGCCCTCGCCAGCACCCGTGGGCACACAGTCAGAAGTAATGCCGCCGGCCGCCGACCGCCCGACCGGCGCTGCCCAGAATCACCAGCACGACACCCACCACGAGCAACAGACCGCCCAGGTAGTACAGCAGCTGGATGCCAAGAAGGTAACCGAGCACCAGCAAGATCAACCC
>JAODNO010000109.1 GCA_025465235.1 Pseudonocardia sp. | reverse complement strand
CGAGGTCTGCGACCCCGATCCCATGCGTGCGGTCGGGGATGCCGTGACCACTCGGGAGTTCGACGAGATCATCGTGTCGACGCTTCCTGCGCGGCTGTCTCGTTGGTTGCACCATGACCTGCCCGGCCGTCTCGGGCGCAAGTTCCAGCTGCCGGTCACGCACATCGCCGCCAAGGACGTGTGACCCCGAAGTAGCGACGGAACCCGGCCTCCTCGGTGCGGTGTGGAGCGCGTTTCGGCCCGGATGGCATCCGGGTAGCCGCGCACAACCGTTCGAGGAGGTGACGGGAGCGAGCTGTCTAGCGCGCGCAGAAGGTCGCGATCAAGGGCCGCTCGAGCATGTCCCAAGAACGAGCTGATCGCCGCCCAAGCACTCACCCGGCTCGCGCTGCGGATAATGGATCTGCCGGGCGTCCATGGGGGTGCCGGAGCACGACGGGCGGCTAAGCTCGATCAATTCGACGCGCTGAGGCCCGGTCTGCCCGCGTGCTCCGCTTGCGGAGGGCGCAGGTGGTTCGTGGGGAAGGAACGACCAGGTGATGCAGATCGGCGAGGTCGCCACTCGGGTGGGCCTGTCGCTGCGGACGATCCGGCACTGGGACGAGGTCGGCCTCGTCGTGCCATCGAAGCGGTCGGCGGGCGGCTTCCGCCTCTACACCGAAGCCGACATCGACCGCCTGGTGCTGGTCAAGACGCTCAAACCGCTCGACTTCAGCCTCGAGCAGATGCGTGAGCTGCTCGCGACCATCGACGGGCTCGAGAACGACACCGGCGAGGACGGCGAGCTCACCGCCGAGCTGACGGGGCGGCTCGCCGTGTTCCGCGCTGCGGCCGACAGCCGGGTGGAGGCGCTCCGAGCCCAGGTGCAGGGCCTGGAGATGCTGTCGCGGGAGCTTCGCCGGCTGGCCGGGGAGAACCGGCGCCCGTCAGCCGGTAGGGGCTGACGGGCCGGGGCTCAGCGGAACATCCCCCTCGTCAGGAACCGGAATGCGGGTGTCGGCACCTCCGGGGCGAGTTCGACGGCGCAGCTGCGGGCGAGGATCTCCAGTGTGGCCGGGCAGCTGTCCGGGCCGTAGTCCACCTCACGATGGGCCCAGGCGTGCGGATCGAACATCGGGTGGTGCGAGCGCTTCGCCAGTACCGACTGCCAGTTGGTGTAGACGTGGCGGCCGCTCTCGATCAGCCTCCGGGCCCCGCGCAGTTCGCCGAACGCGCGGGCCTGCGCCGGATCCTCGAATGTCAGGGCCAGTCCGACGGCATCGGTCTCGTCGTGGTGGGGGCTGGTTCTGACGCCCGTCCACGAGGCGGAGGCGATGCGGTCCAGCACCATCCGCCTGCGTTGGCGCCTGCGGTCCAGCTGCGCGTCGAGCGCGGCCAGCTGGGGCCGCAGGATCGCGGCGGAGAGCTCCGGCATGCGGTGGTTGACGCCGGGGAACAGCGCCTCGGTCTCGATCCATCCGGGCCGCTCGTAGCTGCCCACGTCGTGGTGCATCGCGGCCCTCGCGTGGATGCGCCCGTCGTTCGTCACGACCGCGCCGCCCTCGCCGCAGGTGATGTTCTTGTGCTGGTTGAAGCTGAACGCGCCGACGTCTCCGATCGAACCGACCCTGCGGCCGTGGTGGCGGACACCGATGGCCTGGCACGTGTCCTCGATCACCAGGAGATCGTGCTCAGCGGCGACCTTCATGATCGAATCCATGTCGCACACGAGGTTCAGCATGTGCACCGGGATCACCGCGCGGGTATGCGGCGTGACCTTGCGGACGAGGTCGGCCGGATCCATGGTCAGGCTCTCATCGATCTCGACGAGCACCGGCACCGCGCCCACCGCCAGCGGCGCCGCGGCCGTGGCGACCCAGGTGAAGGCCGGCACCAACACCTCGTCACCGGGCCCGATCCCCGCTCCGACGAGCGCCCCGATCAGCGCGCTCGTACCGCTGTTCACCGCCAGAGCGTGCTCGACTCCGAGCATTCGCCCCAGCTCGTCCTCGAACCGGCCCGTCTCCGACGTCCCGGACCCGTTGTACCGAGCCAGGTCGTTGCGGGCCAGTACCCGTACGGCCGCGGCCATCTCGCGAAAGCGCATCTCCTACCTCCGCGGCGGAGTCTTCACGTAACCGATTCAAAGGGTCAAACCAGGCTCCTCTACGCTCGATAACCGTGTTGATCGATGCTCGTGGGATCGCGCCAGGGGTCCGCGTGTCGGCCGATGTCTGCGTCATCGGCACGGGGCCGGCAGGTGCCGTGGTGGCAGCCGAGCTGGCCCACCGTGGCGTCGACGTCGTGGTCCTCGAGGGTGGCGGTCAGCGGTTCGGGCCTCGGCAGGCGGACACGTACCGCGGCGAGGTGGTCGATCCCCACGACCCGCTGGAGGCCGTGCGGCAGAAGCGGCTCGGGGGCACCAGTGCGGTGTGGGGCGGGCGCTGCGCCCCGCTCGACGAGCTCGACCTCGGGCCGCGGGAGTGGATGCACACCGCGGGATGGCCGATCACGGCCGAGGAGCTGGCGCCCTACTACCGACGTGCGCAGCGACACCTGCAGGCGGGCGAGCACGAGTACTCCGCAGCCCGCGCAGGCTTCCCGGCCGCCACCGTTCCGCCCTCCGAGACGCTGGATGTCGACTCGACCTGGCGGTGGAGCCCGCCCACGTCGTTCGAAGGACGGATGCGGGCGCTGGCCAAGGCGGCGAACGTGCGGCTGCTGGTGGAGGCCACGGTCGTCCGGCTGGAGCGCGACCCGGTGAGCGGAGCGATCGTCGAGGCCGTCGTCGCACCGAGCCCGGGCGTCGAGATCACGGTCGGGGCGCGCACCTACGTGCTCGCCGCGGGCGGCCTCGAGTCGGCGCGGATCCTGCTCGCGTCCAACCGGCAGTCGCCAGCCGGCATCGGCAACGAGCACGACCTGGTCGGCCGGCACTACATGACCCACCCGGTCGGTGAGGTCGGCACGGTCGTGCTGAGCCACCTCGGCCGCAACCTCGGCCTGGGCTACGTGCCGACTCGCGACGGCGTGTACGCCCGGCGGATGCTGTCCCTCACCCCCGCGGCGCAGGCCCGGCACGAGGTGGGCAACCTCAAGGCCGCGCTGTGGTTCCCCGACCCGATGGACCCGTCCCACGGCGACGGGCTGCTCTCCACGTTCTCGCTCACCTACTACGCCTTGAACCAGGCCCGGCTCGGCTTCAAGTCGGCCGGCACACACGCGCGCTACGCGGGCACATCCGGGCTGGGACGCCATGTCGGCAACGTCGCACGCGACTGGCGGCGGGTGGGCAGCTTCGCCGCGTCCTGGGCCGCGCCACGGGTCACCGGCAAGCGCATCCTGCCGTCGTTCATGCCGCTGGACGGCGCCACCTGCCGCCTCCGGTTCGACGCGGAGCAGTCCCCGGACCCGGCGAACCGTGTGACCCTGTCGCACGAGCGCGACCAGCTCGGCCAGCGGCGTCTGCAGGTGCACTACGGCGTGTCCGGCGACGACCGCGCCCGGATCCGCCGCAGCATGACGCTGATCGGCGAGGAGTTCGACCGGCTCGGGTACGGCACAGTGGTGGTGGATGACGCCGCGCGTATCGACGACATGGCTTTCACCGACGGCACCCACCAGATGGGCCTGCTGCGCATGGCGCACTCGCCGCGCGACGGCGTGGTCGACGCCGAGTGCCGCGTGCACGGCAGCGCCAACCTCTTCGTGGCGGGCAGCGCGGTCTTCCCGACCGCCGGCGCCGTCGGGCCGACGCTCACGATCGCCGCGCTGGCCTGCCGGGTCGCCGACCGCGTCGCCGCCGACCGTGCGGTCCGGGAGCCTCTCGCCGCAGGCTAGATATCGCCGCCACGTAGGATCGGCGGTCTGATGTCTGGAGCTGTGGTGGAGAAGTCGCCGGGGGAGTCGGTCCGGGTATCGGGCGAGTCCCGCATTGCGGTTGAATCGGAGCGGCGCCGGACGTTCGCCGTGATCAGCCATCCGGACGCGGGCAAGTCGACGCTCACCGAGGCACTGGCGCTCTATGCCGAGGTGATCGACGAGGCCGGCGCGGTGCACGGCAAGTCGGGCAGGCGGGGGGTCACCTCCGACTGGATGGAGATGGAGCGCAAGCGGGGGATCTCGATCACCTCGGCTGTGCTGCAGTTCGCCTACCGCGACTGCGTGATCAACCTGCTCGACACCCCCGGCCACGGCGACTTCTCCGAGGACACCTACCGGGTTCTCGCCGCCGTCGACGCCGCGGTGATGTTGCTCGACGCGGCGAAGGGCCTGGAGCCGCAGACGCTCAAGCTGTTCGACGTCTGCCGCACCCGTGGCATCCCTGTGCTCACGTTCGTCAACAAGTGGGACCGGCCCGGCCGGGAGGCGCTCGAGCTGCTCGACGAGGTGGAGCAGACGATCGGGTTGCGCCCCATGCCGATCACCTGGCCGGTCGGGGTGGCGGGGGAGCTGCGCGGGCTCGTGGAGACGGATACGGGGGAGTTCACGCGGTTCACCCGAACCGCCGGTGGGGCCACCCGCGCCACGTCCGAGGTGGTGCCGGCCGAACAGATCGCGGCGGAGGAACCCGAGTTCTGGCCCGCGGCCCAGGACGAGCTCGCGTTGCTGCGCGAGATCGGCGCGGAGTTCGACGAGAAGGACTTCCTCAACGGTTCCGCCACGCCCGTGCTGTTCGGCGCTGCACTGGCCGGTGTCGGGGTGTCACGGCTGCTCGACGCGCTCGTCGATCTCGCACCGGCTCCGGAGGCGCGTCCGGATGCCGACGGCAGGCCACGCGAGCTGGACGCGCCGACGTCGGGGCTGGTGTTCAAGGTGCAGGCGGGCATGGACCGCGCCCACCGCGACCGCATGGCGTTCGTCCGGATCTGCTCCGGTCGGTTCGAACGTGGCATGGTGCTCACTCACGCCGCCACCGGGCGTCCCTTCGCCACCAAGTACGCCCAGGCCGTGTTCGGTCAGCAGCGCACCACCGTGGAGGAGGCGTTCCCCGGCGACATCGTCGGTCTGGTGAACGCGGGCGCATTGCGTCCCGGTGACACGCTCTACGCCAGCGACCCGGTGGAGTTCCCCGCGATCCCGAGCTTTGCACCGGAGTACTTCGCGGTGGTCCGCAGCGCCGACGCCGGCTCGTACAAGCAGTTCCGGCGGGGGATCGAGCAGCTCGACAGCGAGGGCGTCATCCAGGTACTGAGCTCCGACCTGCGCGGCGACCAGGCACCGGTGCTCGCTGCGGTGGGCCCGCTGCAGTTCGAGGTGGTCACCGCCCGGCTGGAGTCGGAGTTCCGCGCGCCGGTCACACTCGAACCGCTGAGCTACTCGGTCACCCGCCGCACCGACTCTGCAGGAGCCGAGCTACTCAAGAGCCAGAGCGAGGTGGAGGTCCTCACCCGCCGGGCCGACGGCGCGGTGCTGGCGCTGTTCAGCAACAAGTGGCGGCTGGAGACGGTCCGGCGAAAGCTCGAGGGTCTCGTGCTCGACCCGCTGCCCGCGGGATCTTCCGAGCGCTGACGGGGGGACCGGGTGACGCTGGAGCAGTTCAACGCGCTGCCGCCACCGGAGGCCGAGCGGGAGCTGCTGTCCTGCTGCGCGGCGCCCCGGTGGGCGCGGACGATGGCGGCGGGGCGGCCGTACACCTCGATTGCCGCGCTGCACGCCGCCGCCGGAACGGCGTTGGACGATGCCGATCTCGACGCCGCAATGGCCGGCCACCCCCGCATCGGTGACCGGCAGGCGGGTGCCCAGTCGCGGCGCGAACAGAGCGGCGTCGGCACGGCCGCACCGGACGTGCTGGCTGCGTTGGAGGAGGGCAACCGGGCCTACGAGGAGCGCTTCGGGCACGTCTACCTGGTGTGCGCCACGGGACGCAGCGCCGAGGACCTGCTGGCCACCCTCCACGCCCGGTTGGGCAACGACCGGGCAGCCGAGCGGGCCGTCGCGCTCGCCGAACTCGCCGCCATCAACCAGATTCGGCTCGATCGGCTCGTCGGGCAGGACCCGTCATGACTCTCTCCACCCACATCCTCGACGCGGCGCTCGGGCGCCCCGCTGCCGGTGTCGCTGTGCGGCTGACCGCAGTGCCCGGTGGCGAACTGCTCGCCGATGCCCGCACCGACGACGACGGCCGAGTCCGCGACCTCGCGGCCGACCTGGCCGCGGGCCCCTACCGGATCACGTTCGACACCGGGGGTTACTTCGCGGCATCGGGCCAGCAGGGTTTCTACCCCGAGGTGGCCGTCACCTTCATCGTGATCGACCCGGGGGAGCACCACCACGTGCCGCTGTTGCTGTCCCCGTTCGCCTACTCGACCTACCGCGGGAGCTGAAGAATGGGGATCGTGCTCGGAGGCCACCAGTACGGGAAGGCCGAGAACCGCCTGGTCCGGATCCATCGGGAGAGCGACCGCCACGAGATCCATGACATCACGGTGTCGACGACGCTGCGTGGCGACTTCGAGGCCGCGTACCTGCACGGCGACCAGTCCGCCGTCCTGCCGACGGACTCGCAGAAGAACACGGCCTACGCCTTCGCCAAGGAGAAGGGGCTCCGTGAGATCGAGGACTACGCGCTCACCCTCGCTCGTCACTTCGTCGAGGACGTGGAGCCGGTCCGCGGTGCCCGGATCGAGGTGGACGAGTTCGCCTGGGAGCGGGTGCAGGTCGGCGGGGAGGGCCACGATCACACGTGGGTGCGCCGCGGTCCGGAGGTGCGCACAACGGTCGTCGACGTGGAAGGCGGAAGCGCCGAGGTGGTCTCGGGCCTGCGCGACCTCGTGCTGCTGAAATCGACCGGCTCGGAGTTCGCGGGTTTCATGACGGACCGCTACACGACGCTCGCCGAGACCGACGACCGGATCATGGCCACCGCGCTCGTAGCGCAGTGGCGCCATGCCGCACGGGCCGACGGCAGCTGGGCCGGGTCCGTGGACTGGGCGAAGAGCTGGTCCGACATCCGGCAGATCCTCCTCGAGCAGTACGCCACCGTGCACTCCCGCGCACTGCAGCAGACGCTGTGGGAGATGGGCCGGGCCGTGCTCGAGGCGCACCCCGGGATAACGGAGATCAACCTGCAGGCGCCGAACAAGCACCACTTCGCCGTCGACCTGTCCCCGTTCGGCCTCGAGAACGAGAACGAGGTCTTCTTCGCGGCGGACCGCCCCTACGGCCTGATCGAGGCGACGGTCACCCGCAGCTGACGAAACCCGTGGAGGTTGACCTGAGAGTGGCATGGGCGGTATCGGCCACTCCCACGTCGCTCTCGATCGGTCAGCGCCTGCGCAGGTCGGCCATCACGTCCTCCTCCGTCACCGTCCATGCGGCAGCGCCGGTCCGGACAGCGACCTGCACGACGTCGCCGTCGTAGTGCGACAGGACCGCCGGGAACACGCTGCGGACCATGCCGAGCATCGCGACGTTCTCCGGCAGCACGGCGCCGGAGAGCTTCGTGTAGCCGAGCTGCGCGGCGAGCGCGGCGAGGGCGGCGACGAGCCGGCTGCCGACACCGAGGCGCTGCCAGGCGTCCACCACCGCGACGGCGACATCAGCCGTCCCGTCTCCGGTGCAGGCCAGGCGCGCGATCCCGACCGGCGCCGGCCCGTCCGGGCCGAGAACCTCGGCCACGATCGCGGCGCGGGAGCGGCCGTCGAGGTCGACGAGCCCTGCGCGGACGGGGCCGGGCAGCCGTGGGACGGGGGAGTGGAACCGGAGAAAGCGGCTCTGCGGCGAGAGTTGGGCGAAGACGGCGTCGACGACGTGCCCCGCCTCCTGCCGGTCCAGCGGTCGCAGCCGGACCACCGGGAAGTCGACGGTCGCCGACTGTACGCGATCAAGAGCACGAACGATCGTGCTATTTGGCGTCGAGGTGACCATCGGTGCGCTCCTCGGAATGGGCGGAACGGGCGGTCGGACTCAGAATGCAGCGGTCATGCAGCGGCAGCCAGCAGGGCGTCCAGCCCGCGGCGCGCCCTCGCGGCGGCCTGGGGGTCGGCCAGCAGGCGGCTGGCGACGTGATAGGCCAACATGACTCCGTCGAGGTCCTGGGCGAACTGGCGGGGGTCGGTCTCGGACCGGAAGTGGCCCTCGGTCATGCCGCTGGAGACCACCGTGGCGATGGTGTCGAGCCAGTCGCGCTGGTTCGCCACGAGATGCTCGCGGACCGGGCCGGGTTGGTCGTCCAACTCGAACGTCGCCGCGACCAGCGGGCAGCCGCCCTCGGTCGAGTCCCATGCGAGCCAGCCGTCGAACAGCGCCCGCAGGCGCGGCTCCCCTCGCGGCTCCTTGATCGCCGGCCGGACCACCTCGGTGGTGAACCGCTCTATGGCGTGGTCGAGCACCTGGAGCTGCAATGACTCCTTGGAGCCGAAGTGGGCGAACAGGCCGCTCTTGGACATGCCGGTCTGCCTGGCGAGCGAGCCGATCGTCAGTCCGCCGAGGCCGACCCGACGCGCGAGACGGCCCGCCTCGTCGAGAATGATCTCGCGCGTCGCGTCCCCTCTGCCCATGACGCCCGTTCTAGCACGATCGTTCGTGCATTGCTACGGCCCCAGCGACCGAATTGCGAGGAACACGTCGACGCGCTCCGCAAGTGTCCTCAGGTCGCGGCCGGTGAGCTGCTCCACCCGGCCGATCCGGTAACGCACGGTGTTGACGTGCAGGTGCAGCTGCTGCGCCGTGCGGGTCCACGAGCCTGAGCAGTCGAGGAACGCCTCGAGCGTCTCCTGCAGGCCTGCGTTGGTGCGGGCGTCGTGGTCGAGCACGGGGCCGAGCACACGCCTGGCGAAGGCGCGGCGGACCTCGTCGGGGACGCTGGCGAGCAGCGCCACGTGCGAGGTGAGCTCCGCACCGGTGACGACGTGCAGCGCCCCCGGCCGCTGCGCCGCGATGTCACGGGCATGGCGGGCCTCCTGCAGCGCTCCGGACAGCGCATCGGGCCGCGACGGCCTACTGACGCCAACCGTCAGCCGCAGGCCCGCCAGCCCGGGGACGAGCCTGCGGAGCGCCCGGCGCAGCACCGAGCCGGTCGGGTCGCCGGATGGGTCGTCCTGGTCCGGCCCCGGCAGCAGCGCCACCGCAAGGCCGTCGTGCAAGCCGACCGTGGCGGGGCCCCGGTGCGCCGCCGCGTCCACGAGAACCGCACGAGCCGTCTCCACCAGCTCCGGTCGCCCGACGAACCCTGCCGTCACCACGACCAGCGGCTCCGCCGGGTCGAGGCCCGCCTGCCGCAGGCGTACCGACGTCTCCGGCCGGTTCCCCGCGCCCCCCGCGACGAGCCCGACCGCGTCGTCGGCGATGTCATGGCTCCACCGCAGGCCCTCGCTGCGCCGGGCCCGGTCCAGGGCAGCGATAGCGGCCAGCTCGCCCACGGTGTCGGTGGTCTCGGCGTCCCAACCTGTCGGGTCGCCATCCGCCACGACGAACCACGACGTCAACCGCTGCGGAACGGCCGGCCCCACGGGGAACACCGTGTAGCTGTCGCCGCTCGGGGTCGCGGGGAGCTGGTCAGCTGTGAGGAATGCCGCCACGATGCGGTCGAGCACGTCGTCGGGGAGGGGCTGCGGGCCGGCTGCGATCTCGCGGCCGGTGGTGCTGAGTACGCGGCAGATCGTCCCGGTGGAGGCCGAAACCTGTGCGGCCAGCTCGTTGAGGCCGAGCCCGTCGGCGACGGCCGAGAGCAGTCGGCGCTGGCGCCCCACGGTGAGG
>JAODNO010000103.1 GCA_025465235.1 Pseudonocardia sp. | reverse complement strand
GGTCGAGGGGCTCGCTCGGCAGGTGCGACGGAGTGGTTCGAGGTCCTGGTCGCGGTCGGGGTGCCGTGCGGGCGATCGTGAGCCCTGGACTATCTCTGAACGCGCAACCAGATTCCGTTCTTGGTCTGCACGAGGTCGAGGGATCGTGGATCGACGCAGCTGGTGCTGGGTCGATGTGCGTCCCACAGCTGGGCGTCGTCGAAGACGTGACCACATCCACCAGTGCGCCTGCAGCAATGCGCGCGTTCGACGCCGACCCAGGAGGAGCCACAGCAGGTCATGCGCAGTAGCTGCATGATCGAAGGTTACGAGGTGCCACCGGCAGGCCCGTGATCGGTAGGGACGAACGTGATGTTCGGCTACCGACTACGGGGAGCGGGGGTCGATGTCCTCGCGGATCGGAGCGGACCTGCTGTGGTCCTCCGGTGTCGAGCGAGCTCAGCCGACTGCTTCCGTCGTCCGGAATGGGTCCGCGATCTTCTGCAACCGGCTGCGCTTCTTCGGCGCCTCGACCACAGGTTCAGGCTCCGGAGTTGTGACCGGTTCCGGGGCCGGAGTTCTGTCGCGGTTCGCAAAAGCCTCTGCTACCGACTTCGGGATGCGCCCGCGCTCGGACACGTTGAGCCCGTTCTCCCGTGCCCACTGGCGTATCGCCGCCGTCTGCTCCCGCTCGCCGGCGGGTTGCTGGGTGCGAGCAGCAACCGAACGTCGTGTGCCGGACTCGCGCCGGGCTGCGGCAATGTACTGGGCGAGGGTGTCGCGGAGCTTGGCCGCGTTCTCGTCTGACAGGTCGATCTCGTAGGTACGTGAGTCGAGAGTGAAGGTCACGGTGTCGGTCGCCTCAGAACCGTCGAGGTCGTCCACCAGAACTACGTTGACTTGCTGCGCCACTAGGCACTTCCATCCGGATACGGGCCAATACGGTCAACTGATTGTCCAGCCGAGGCGGAAAACGTCAAGTCGGACGCCTCGCGTTGGTCACCACGGCGGGTCTGCGTCGATTACGGCGGCGCGGCTCAGCCCTGGAACGTGGCGGTCACCGAGCATCCTGCTGCGGTCGCGATTCCCGTCGACGCAACAGGTTACGCAGGTGGTGCGCTCCGGGGTCGCCGCGGGTATCCGATGGTCGTGGTGCCCACGTCGCGGGTCCGAGGCAGGACCCGCCCAGGGCGGATCGGATCTTCTCGGTCTGGCCACGGACGGGCGCTGGTTGCTCGAGGTGCGGCGCGGGTGGCGCAGATGGTTTCGGGGCGGGCCTCGTGATCCGATCAAGGCGGAGAGGCCCGGGGCACATATCGTGATCGATCCCAATGGCGCAACTGCGACTCGCCAGATTCTGAAGCCGGCGGTGGCCGGCGTGCACTCCGCAATACATGCGCTCGGGTGTCGACTGCACCTACTCATGCGGGTGAGCGGGTAGAAGTGCATGGGCGCGATGACCGGCAGTCGTCGGAAAGGCTGCCGGTCATCGCGGTGGGCACAGCTCAGGACCGGACTGTTGAGACCTGCAGGTCGGCGGGAAGGGGGCGGGCAATCAGTCGAAGAGCTCCTCGAGGAAGCCCTTCCGGCGCTTGTGTCCCTTGTGGCCGCACTGGTGTGAGTCGTGGTGATGATCGCCGTGGAAGCGGGAGTCGTGACCGCGATCGTCGTAGTCGGGGCGCGAGCCGTACGGGGGGCGGGGTGTCCGAGTAGTAGGTGTGAACGCCTCGGCGACCGACGTCGTCCAGTCGGCATACCGGTTGGCCGCTTGTCGGCGGCGGCGCCATCGTCCACTGTGTGCGGATGGGGGTACCGCTGACGGCCGAGGACCGCGCGATCCTCGAGCTGGAAGGGCCTACCGTGGTCGGGCACACCTGCAAGGTCGTCCGGCTGGGCCCGGGAGCACCGACCGTGGCTGAGCTGCGCGAGGCCGTGGAACGACGGCTGGGCGACGCGCCCCGACTCACCTGGCGGCTGGATGGTCCGTCGACCGACTCGGAATGGTGTGCAGACACGACGTTCGACATCAGAGCCCACGTCTGCGGAAGCACCGCGACCTCCGAGCTCGACGGGACGGCCTTGGGCGCGGAGGTCGCCCGCCTGTTCGAACAGCACCTGGATCGGCGCCGCCCCCTGTGGCGCATGGACCTCGTCGGCCCGCTGGTCGGCGGTGGGACGGCGCTGGTCTGGCGGCTGCACCACGCGCTGGCCGACGGGACCACGGCGATGCGGTTGGCCCGGGCGGTGCTGTGGGACCGGCTTCCCGATCAGCCCCACGCCGTCCGGACCTTCGTGCCGGCGCACCACGCGCAGTCCAGCGACGACGCCCGCCGCCGCCACCACCTGGCGGGCTTTCTCGAGCGGGAGTTCATCCCCAGCCTGCGCCGTTCACCGTTCGACGTGCCGATCGGTCCTGATCGGGAGATTGCCTTCGCGATGACCTCACTCCCGCAGTTGCGCACCGCGGCCCGGTCGCTGGCGGGCGCCACTGTGAACGACGCAGTGCTGGCCGTAATGGCCGGAGCGCTGCGCGCCTGGATGCTGCACCGGCACGGCCCGATCCACTCCGTCCGGGTGAAGGTGCCCGTCAGCCTGCAGAACGAGAGCGAGCCGACGGGTAACCGGGACTCCTACTTCTGCGTCAGCCTTCCGCTCGACGAGCCCGACCCCCGTGCTCGACTCGCTGCCGTGCGCAGCGAGACGGCGTTGCGCAAGTCATGTCACGACGCGCAGGAGATGTCCGAGCTGCTCGACAGGCTGGGCCGGGTATCACCGCGGTTGCGGCGCTGGTGCTCAGAACTGCAGGGAGCTCCCCGGGCGTTTGCGCTCAACATCTCGAACGTTCCCGGGCCGAGACTGGACGTCACCGTGCTCGGTGCGCCTGTCGAGGCGATCCACTCCATCGCAGAAGTAGGTGAACGCCATGCCCTGCGCGCGGCGGTCGTCTCGGTTGCCGACCGGCTGTGTTTCGGGCTGTGCGCCGATCGCGGTGTCATCGGTGATCTCGACGTGCTGGCCGGAGCCATCGAGCACGAAGCGGCTGCAGTGATCGCCGCTGCCGGCCTTGCAGCCGCATCGACCAGACCCTCGTAGTGCGAAGTCGGTCGGACGGCTCACGGCGACGTCGTGGGCCGGTGCGCGGCGGCAGTGCGGACGAGGTCGCGTGCCGGGCCGTCGAGTCGTTGGTGGGCAGGCCATATCGCTCGCAGCGCGCGCCGGAGGTCGAGTTGCCGGATGGGTACGGCGATCAGCGTTCCCGCGGCGAGCTCGCCGGTGACGGCCAATGAGCTGAGTACCGCCGGCCCGATGCCGCTGATGACGGCGTTCTTGATGGCGGTGGTGGAGGACAGCTCCAGAATGGGCGCGGTGAGTGGCCCGTGCCCGCTTCCGCGGAGCTGTTGTTCGAGGTACGTGCGGGTGCCCGAGCCCTCCTCCCGGGAGACCAGCGGAACGGAGGCAAGCTGCGCCGGGTCGACATCACGGCGGCGCGCCCAGCGGTGGCCGGCTCCGACGACCAGGGTCAGCCGGTCGTGGGCCACGATCTGCGCGTCGAGCCCGGAGGGGATCTCGGGTCCTTCGACGAACCCGACGTCGGCTGCGCCTGCGCGGACGTCAGCGGCGGTGTCGGTCGAGTTGTGGGAGGTCAGCTGGACGCTGGTGGTCGGGTGGTGGGCACGGAACGCCGCCAGCCACCGGGGCAGCAGGTACTCCGCAACCGTCAGGCTCGCCGCGACCCTCAGCCGGGATTCCTTCTGGACCTGCAGGGCCGCGAGGCCGGCATCCAGGGCGTGAGCCGCATCGATCGCGTGGCGGGCCCAGTCCGCCACCAACGCCCCAGAGGTGGTGAGACGCGTACCCCGGGGTGAGCGTTCGAGCAGCCCGACCCCGAGGGTCGCCTCGAGTGCTCTCAGCCGCGCACTCACGGCGGGTTGCGACACCCCGTGACGCTGGGCGGCCTGGCCGATACTGCCCGTCTCCGCCACTGACAGCAGCAGGTCATAGGGCGCGAGATCCGCGACCCGAGACGGCAAAGTCATCATTGCACCTTATGACGTGCCGCGTTCCCAGGCCGCCGGTCGGGAACCCCGCCTTCGCCCTGATCAGCGCTGGTCAGCTGGGTGAAGAGGAGATCGTCGGATCAGCCGATGTGCCGGCCGAGCAGGCTGAGATCGGCCGGGCCGAGCCGGTCCGCGGCCGTCTTCGCCTGGTGCCAGTACGGGTACAGCAACGGCTGGGCGCTGACGACGTCCAGACGCGAGATCTCGTCGTCGGTCAGGGCGAGTCGAGCCGAGGCGAGGTTGTCGGTGAGCTGGTCCTCGGTACGGGCACCGACGATCACCGAGGTGACGGCGGGCTTGCCGATGACGTAGGCGAGAGCGATCTGCGCTGCGGACACCCCACGGGCGGCCCCGATCTCGACGAGCGCCTCGATGGTGTCGTAGAGCTTGTCCTCGTCGTGGACGGGTGGCTCATCCCAGTCGCTCAGGTGCCGGCTGCCTGCAGGGGCGTCCACACCGCGGCGGTACTTGCCCGACAGCAGGCCACCGGCGATGGGGCTCCACACCAGGATGCCGAGACCCTGGTCGATCGACAGCGGCACGAGTTCCGTCTCCGCGTCCCTCGCCTGGAGCGAGTAGTAGATCTGCTGGCTGACGAAACGCGACAGGCCGGTGCTCTCCGAGACTCCCAGCGCCTTCATCAGCTGCCACGCTGCGTAGTTCGAGGCGCCGATGTAGCGGACCTTTCCGGACTGGACAAGAGAGTCCAAGGCCTCGAGCGTCTCGTCCAGGGGTGTCTGCCCGTCCCATTCGTGCACCTGGTACAAGTCGATGTAGTCCGTTCCCAGCCGGCGCAGGCTGGCCTCGGCACCCCGGATGATGTGGTGGCGCGACAGGCCGGCGTCGTTGGGGTCCTTACCCATCGGCATCCGGACCTTGGTCGCGATGAGCACGTCCTCGCGGTCGGCGCCGAGCGCCCGGCCGACGATCTCCTCGGACAGCCCGTTGGAGTAGACGTCGGCGGTATCGATCAGATTGACCCCCGCATCACGCGCGAGGCTGATCTGGCGGCGTGCACCGTCGACGTCGATGGTGCCGACGGCGCTGGCCCAGCCCGTGCCGCCGAAGCCCATCGTGCCGAGTGTTATCGTCGAAACCCGCAGGCCAGAGCGTCCCAGCTGTCGGTAGTCCATGGGGCCGAGCCTAGGTCGCCGCGCGGCTACTGTCGGCGGATTGTGCTCCCGGCCGCATCGGCCCGTGAACGGCGTGGGAGGTGAGATCCCGTCGCCGCTCCACGACGAGAGGTGCTCCGGCGGGGGGCCTGCGGTCAACGCAGCGCGGCATTGCCCGTCTCCTGCGCGGCCCGCAACCCCTCGGCCACCGGTGTCCGGCCCGCGAACACCTCGTTGAGAATCGGCTCGAACGCGGTCGATCCTGGCCCGAACTTGGGCCCGGAGGGTGCTGGGATGGTGGCGGTGCCTCCGTCGGCGCCGAAGTAGCGGGTGTCGACCCCACGGCCGGACCAGAAGTCGAAGTAGGCCTTCTGGGCGGCTGACACGGCGGGGAGCGCCGCGCCCTCCGCGCCGACGAACGAGGCACCCTGTTCCGAGCCGAGCCAGCGCAGCACCCGCAACACGGCCTCATGGCGCGGGCTGTCGGCGTTGCCCGCGGCGATGACGCTGTTCACGACACTGACCCGGCCGGCGGGCCCGGCCGGCAGCGGCGCGATGCCCCACTCGAACGTGGCGCCGTCGTCGATGTTCTTGAGGTTGTAGGTGCCCGACTGGAACAGTGCCATCTTCCCATGGAGGAACTGGTCGCGACTGAAGTCGGGGTTGTCGTTGGTGTCGGCCGCCGACGGGGCCACGTGGTGGACGTTGATCAGGTCGACGAGGTAGGAGAACGCCTGCTGGCTCCTCGGGTCGGTGAACGCGAACGTGTCGTCGGGGGCCTGGAACCGTCCGCCGTTCGAGCCGACGAAGTTGTAGTAGATGCCCTGCAGGTCGCGGGCTGCATTGAAGCCGTACTGGGTGACCGAGCCGGGGTCGAAGCCGGGCTGGTCGGCGGAGCGGCCCCCTGCGTCGCGGGTGAGCCGTCGCACGGCGGGCAGGAAGGTGTCGGCGGCCGGGTCGGTCGGGTGCCAGGTCAGGTTCGCCGGGTCGACACCCGCTGCCTCGACCATCGCCCTGTTGTAGAAGACGACGATGCGCCCGTCGGTGAGCGCCGGTACGCCCCACAGCGTCCCGCCTCGGGAGTACTGCTCAACGGCGGCCGGCACCCAGCCTGCGGCGTCGGCAGCGAGCTCGCGTCCGACGTCCACGAGCTTGCCGCTGTCGGCCAGGGCGCCGAAGTACAACGCGTTGAGCCAGTAGACGTCGTCGGCTGTGCCGCTGGAGACATCGAGCGTCAGCCCGGTGAAGTAGTCGGCCCACGGCACGACGTTCAGGTGCACGCGTACATCCGGGTTCTGCCGGCTGAACTCCGCGAACGACTTCTCGTAGGCCGCGGCGACCTGCTGGTCCCACAGCCGGAACGAGACGGTCGTGACACCGTCCGCGACCGGCGCGTCGTCCGGGCCCGCGGGGGAGCAGGCGGCCAGTGCGAGCAGTGCGACCGCCGCGGCGGCCAGGCGACGCAGTCTCATCGTTGCCACTCCTCGTGTCGTTCTCAGTGGAAGCCGGTGATGGTGATCGAACGGATGACGTGGCGCTGGAAGAGCAGAAACAGCACCAGGAGCGGCAGGATCGCCACGGTGGTGGCGGCCATGACGATCGTCCAGTTGCCGTTGAACTGCGACTGCAGGCTCACTGTGGCCACCGTCAGCACCTGCCACTGGCGACCGGTGGTGATCACCAGCGGCCACAGGAAGCTGTTCCAGTGCGTGACCACCGTGATGATGGCCAGCGTCGCAAGGATCGGCCTGCTGATCGGCACCACGACGTGGCGCAGGGTCCGCAGCGTGCCCGCGCCGTCGAGCTTCGCAGCGTCCAGCAGGTCGCCGGGGATGGTGCGGAAGTACTCGCGCAACAGGAAGATCGCGTAGGGCGAGCCGAAGAGCTGGGGGAGTACCAGCGCCCAGAACGTGTTGCGCAGTCCGAGGTCGGCGAAGACGGAGTACAGCGGGATGATCGTGACGGCCTGCGGCACCATCAGGGTGGCGAGGTACAGCCAGAACAGCGCGTCGCGACCGGGGAAGCGCAGCCGGGCGAACGCATAGGCGGCGAAAACCGAGAAGAGCAGCTGCCCGATCAGGATGACGGCCACGACCTGCGCGGTCACGACGATCGGCGGCACGAAGTCGTAGCGCTCCCCGAACAGCTCGGCGAAGTTCGCGACGGTGGGCGGGGCGGGCGGGGCCAGCACCGGCTGGGCGGCGAACTGCCCGGGCGTCTTCACCGCCGTCAGGAGACTGAGCAGGAACGGAGCCAGGGTGAGCAGCGCGCCGACGACGAGCAGCAGGTAGGTGGCGCCCGTGGACACGGCACCGCGGAGCCGGCTGGGGGTCGTCACCGGGGGCTCACGTCGAGAGGTCGTAGGTCGTGCGGCGGGCGAACCACCGCTGCTGGGCGAGGGTGATCGCCGCCAGCAGAACGAACAGCACCACCGCCATCACCGCCGCCTGCCCGACCGCCCGCGACTCGAACGCCTCGTAGTAGATCCGCCCGGCGACGACGTCGGTGACTCCCTGGGGGCCACCGTTGGGGGTGAGCGCGTAGACCGAGTCGAACACCTGGAAGCTCGAGATCACCCCGGTGACCAGCACGAAGAACAGCGTGGGACGCAGTAACGGCAGGGTGACCAGACGGAAGGTCTGCCACGCGCCCGCGCCGTCGAGCAGGGCGGCCTCCAGCACCGTCGACGGGATCGCGCGCAGCCCGGCGACGAAGAACAGCGCGACGTAGCCGACCTGCGTCCACACGGTGACCGCCGCGACGGACGGCAGCGCGAGCGCCGGGTCGGCCAGCCACTCGATGCGGCGCCCGAGCAGGGCGTTCAGGGCGCCGTCGGTGGGGGCGAGGATCCAGCGCCACACCACCCCGAGCACCAGCGGCGCGCAGATCCACGGCAGCACGTACACCACCCGGAAGACCGCCGATCCGCGCAGGCCGCGGTTGAGCAGCAGCGCCGCGACGAGGCCCAGCACGGTCTGGGCCGGGATCACGATCGCCACGAACACCGCGGTGACCAGCAACGACCGGGCGAACCGGCCGTCCTGCGCCACCGCGACGACGTTGTCGAGGCCGACGAACGTGCGCGGGCCGATGAGGTCCCACCGCTGCAGGGCCATCCACATCACGACCAGGATGGGCAGCACCAGGAACGCTGCCACGCCGAACAGGCTCGGGGCGAGAAGCAGGTAGGCGGTGCGTGTGTCGCGGGATCTCACGAGGGCGGATCCGTGGGGCGGGCGGCCTGGGGCCTCGGCTCAGCCGGACCGCTCTGTCCTGCCGTCACTGCCGTCCCCCGAGGTGCGTGGTCGCCGGAGCTTCATCGTCAGCCGAGGTTGATCGTCGACCGAGGTTGATCGTCACCGGAGCTAAGATCGTCCCCGCGGTGCTGTCAAGGACCGCCGCGCCGCGGAGCCCGCCGGTCATGCTGCCTGCCTGCCGAGCGCCGGCGTCACATCGCCGATCACCGTCTCGAGGATCCGGTGCGAGACCGCCGGGTCGTGGCCGAAGGGCAGCACGACGACGAGCTCGTCGGCTGCCTGCAGCCCGGCGTCGCGGGAGAGTGCGGCGGTGATGCTCTCCGGTGAGCCGGAGTGCGCGATGCCGAAGTGCAGCGGTGGCGCCTCGGGGGTGCCGTGCGCCCGCTGCCGTTGCTCCGAGCGTTCGATGAGCCAGGTGTAGGCCTCGCGGTCGGCCTCGCGCAGAACGGGGAGGATCATCCGGCCGACGCTGACGAACCCGTCGCGTCCCGTTGCCTCCCGGTGCGCCTGCCGGTACGCCGCGATCGTCCGGGCCTGGGAGTCCTCGAAAGTCAGGTCGGTGACCTCGGTGTTGAGCGTCGAGAGTTGCAGGCCGAGACCGAGGTCGCCGGTGCGCACGGCGCTGGCGAGCCGGCCCGCTCCGTAGGAGACGCGGTCGGACAGCGTGGGGCTCACCGGCTGAACGGTGAGCGGGGTGCCTTCCGGCGTGAAGCCCGTGCGCGCGTCGGCCACCGCCAGGGTGGCGCCACGGACGGCGTCGAGGAAATGCCGGAGCCGTGCGTCGACCTCGTCGGTGAAGTCGCGGTTGATCGGTCCGTACAGCGGGCCGAAGAGCGCCTCGTTGTGGGCGTAGCCGGAGCTCAGCCCCAGCTCGAGCCTGCCCTCGGTGATGAGGTCGGTCGTCGCGGCGTCCTCGGCGAGCCGAACCGGGTTCTCGTAGCGGATCGGCACGACGGATGTGCCCAGGCGCAGCCGCTGCGTGCGCTGCGACACCGCGGACAGGAACGGCAACGGAGCGGACAGGTAGGGCTCGAGGTGCCGGGTGCGGACCCAGCCCGCGTCGTACCCCAGTGCCTCGGCGCGCTCGAACAGCCGAAAGCCCTCCCGCAGCCCGTCGGAATGCGCGCCGCTCACGCCCGAGTGCTCGACGAAGGAGAGAAAGCCGATGCGCAGGGGCTTCGTCCGGGATGTCACGTCCGTCATTCCAGCACAGCGAAGGCACTGGGAACGCTGCCCTGTGTTCAACCCCTACTCAGGTCAGATGATCGAAATCCCCCCGGACCCAGCCGATGTGGCGGTCGGCCGACCGGCGCACGATGGCGCGCGCGTCCGCCCCGATCATGGCCCCGAAGTTGCCGTACAGCCGCTCGAACTCGAAGCCCTCGACGTGCTGGCTGACCCGTTCGACCACGGCGCCGGACAGCGGGATCCGGTTCGGGTAGCTGCGCATGAAGCTGACGGAGGTGCGGTCCGGGTTCGGCATGATCGTGTCGCCGCTGAGCAGCACTCCCGTGCCGTCGGCCCCGGCCGCCCAGTGTGCGACAGCGCTGCCCGGGAAGTGCCCGCCCGGCTGGGTCAGCGTCACCCCGGGAAGGAGCTCCACCTTGCCCGACCACGGGCGGATGACCGGATCGGGGCGGGCCACCCACTCCAGGTCCCGTTCCGCGACCAGCACCGGAGGCCCGCCCAGCGCCCGGCTCCACTCCACCTGCACGCCGAACATGTGCGGATGGCTCGCAACGATCGCAGCGACCTCGCCCAGCTCACGCACCCGCGGGACTGCGTCGTCGTCCAGGTAGCCGATCGGGTCCCACAGCAGGTTGCCGGCCGGCGTGCGGACCAGCTTGGCGTGCTGACCGATCCCGACGTCAGGAGTGGTCGTGAGGGTGTACAGGTCCGGCTCCAGCTCGGTGACATCGATCCGGTGGCCGGCCGTCGCCAGCTCCTCCAGGGTCGTCCACAGCTGCCCGGCGGCCGGCACCCACTGCCGCTCGTCGGCGCAGATTCGGCAGACGCCGACCAGCTCGGCGTGCTCGACAGCGCAGGTCCGACAGATCCAGAAGCCCACGGGTGCCTCTCCTCGTTGCCCACCACGACGACCTGCACATCAGTCTGGTCTCCGTCAGACGCCGCCGACCTCCCGGGGCGACGGGGGCGGCAGGGTGGTCGAAGCCGGCCGCAACCCGTCGATCAGCAGGGCGAGGTAGCGCCTGCGGTCGGCACCACGCGGGTCACGCGGGTGCACCGTCGCCAACGCCATGACGGTCACCGCGGCCAGGTCGCGGGCGTCCAGCTCCGGCCGCACGACGCCGGCGGCCGCGGCGCGGCGCAGTGGGCGTTCCATCGAGTGGACGAAGCGGCGCACGCTCTCCACGTCGACCGCGTCCGTCTCGCGGGCGAGCGCGAGCACCACCTGCCGCCTGGCGAGCACGTCGACCGTCGACTCGAGCGCGCCGACCAGGTCGCGCCACGGATCATCGGTCTCCACGGCCGTGGCCGGCTCGATCTCGGCGGTGACGAGCTGCTCGAAGACCGCGCGCACCAGCTGGTCGCGGTTGCGGAAGCGCCGGTAGACCGTGGCGACCCCCACGCCCGCGCGCCGTGCGACCTCCTCGAGCGTGACGGCAGGCCCGACCTCCTCGAAGGCCTGGCCTGCGGCGACGACGATCCGTTCGTAGTTGCGCGCAGCGTCGGCTCGCAAGCCCTGCCCGTGCGTCGCCGTCATCCGCGCACGCTAACAATCATGTCGTCGGAGCGCGTGGCCCTCAGTCGTCCAGCACGCGCAGCGCACCGGACGGGCACAGGGCGACGGCCTGCCGAGCCGCGTCGGCGTCCCCCGGCGGCACGTCCTCGACCAGGAGCTGGACGATGCCGTCGTCGTCCTGATCGAAGAAGGCGGGAGCGGTGAGCACACACATCCCCGCCCCGATGCAGGTATCCCGGTCTGCGGCGATCTTCATCCTCGCCCCTCCTGTCCTGTCGCTGTCCTGTCCTGTCCTGCGCAGCTCACCACGTGATGGGGAGCGAGCGCAGCCCGTAGATCGCGTTGTAGGTGTGGAAGTCGACCTCGTCGTCCGGCGCGGCCAGGGCGAGCTTCGGGAAACGCCGCAGCAGCGCGGGGAACGCGATGTGCATCTCCATCCGGGCCAGCGGCGCCCCGAGGCAATGGTGCACCCCGTGGCCGAACGCGACGTGACCGGCTGCGCCGCGGTTGATGTCGAGCCGGCCCGGGTCGGTGATGAACGCCGGGTCCCGGTTGGCGGCGGGGAGTGCGAGCACCACCAGCTCGCCCGCGGGGATCGTGTGGCCCGCGATCTCCACCTCGGTCGTGGTGGTGCGCGGCACGCCGGAGTGCACAATGGACAGCCAGCGCAGCAGCTCCTCGATGGCTGGCCCCACCATCGAGGGGTCGTCGCGCACCAGTGCGAGCTGGTCGGGGTGGCGCAGCAGGGCGAGGGTGCCGAGACCGAGCATGTTCGAGGTGGTCTCGTGCCCGGCCACCAGGAGCAGGGACGCGATGCCGATGAGCTCATCGTGGCTCAGGTCGTCGCCGTGCTCCCGAATCAGCATGCCGATCATGTCCTCGCCGGGGGCCGCCATCGCCCCGTCGACCAGGCGTGCCATGTATGCGCGGTTCTCGCGCACCACAGCCATCCGCTCCTTCATCGGCACCGACACGTCGAGCAGGCGCCCGGTGCGCTCCTGGAACTCGGCGCGGTCGGCGTAGGGCACGCCGAGCAGCTCGCAGATCACCAGCGACGGGACCGGCATGGCGAAGGTCGACACCAGGTCGGCAGGCTTGCCGGCCCGCTCGATGTCGTCGAGGGCGGCATCGACGATCTCGACGATCCGCGGCTCCAGCCTGCGCATCCGGCGCACGGTGAACTCGGGCGTGAGCATCCGCCGTAGCCGGGTGTGGTCGGGCGGGTCGAACGCGAGCATCTGCCCGGCCCGCATCTGCTCGAGCTCCTCGTCCGTGAAGTGGGGACCGTCGGGCTGCTCGAACGGCCGCCTCCGCGCGTTGCTGAAGCGAACCGCGTCGGACAATACCTCGCGGACGTCCCCGTACCGGGTGACCAGATACGCGGGGGGCCCGCCGAACAGCGTCGGGACCCGGGTGACGCCATCGTTGTCCCTGGCCTGCACGAGCTCCTCGACTGGATCGAACTGCTCGCGCTGCATGTGCAACGGCAGCGCCGGCGCTTCTGTCATCGCCTGCTCACCCTCTCTCGGCTGCGACGGACACCGTCGATGCTAGCACCGAAGTGAAAGTTGCCTATCGGATTGTGGCCTCGTCAAGCGCTGTGGTGATCACCAGGCCGGTCAGCCCGCCGGGGGAGACGGGTGGCCCGCCCTGCCGCCGGAGGGGGCGTCGCGAGCAGGTGGGTGATCTCACCGAGCAGCTGGCGCTGCGCGGTGCTCAGGAAGAAGTGGTCGCCCGGCAGCATGCGGAGGACGAAGCCGCTGCGCGAGTGCGCCGCCCAGCCGGCCGCCTCCGACCTGGTGACGGACGGGTCGGCCAGCCCGGAGAACGCGGTGAGCGGACACGCCAGCGGGGGTTCGGGCGTGTAATGGTAGGTCTCGCTGATGGCGAAGTCGGCGCGGAGCAGGGGGATCACCAGCTCCAGCAGTTCGGGGTGCGAGCGAATCTCCGGGCTCGTGCCGTTCAGCCGCAGGACGGCCGTCAGGAGGTCGTCGTCGGGCAGGTCGTGGATCGGCCGTTCCCGGCCGGGCAGGTGCGGGGGCCGTCGACCGGACACGAACATCTGTTCCGGCTGCGGCCCACCGGCGCGCCGCAGGTACTTGACCAGCTCGAAGCTGACCAGCCCCCCAAGGCTGTGCCCGAAGGTCACGAACGGTCCGTCCAGCAGTCCGCTCAGCGCGTCCGCGAGGGGCGGTAGCAGGGCGGGCAGGCGGGTGTAGGGCGGTTCGGCCAGCCGGGACTCCCGGCCAGGCGGCTGCACGGCGCACACCTCGAGGTCCGGCGGCAACCACCGTGGCCAGTCCCGATAGACGGACGCACCGCCACCGGCATAGGGGAAGCAGAACATGCGCAGCCGCGGCGCCGGCAGTACCCGGCGCCGGACCACCCACGGGTTGTCGGTGCTCACCTGTGCTCGCCCCCGCTTGCGCTCGGACGGGTCCGGGCATCGGTAACCGCGGGGCGGATCTCGTGGCCCGCGGCGAGCAGCGCTCGCCTCGCCCCGTCGATGTCTGTCACCAGTAGGTAGTCGGTGTCGTACGTGGCCACCGCGAACACGCTCACGCCCGCCTGTGCCAGCGGGTCGACCACCGACGCGAGCACGCCGAGCTCGTCGAAGTCGAAGGGCCCCTCGATCTGCAGGCAGTGCCACTCGAGGCCGGCGAGGTCGGGATCCGGCAGCACCTCCACGGGGCAGATGACGGAGAGCTCGACGCGGGTCCGGGTCACCGAGATGAACTCCACCGGCCCGTCCAGTGCCCAGCGCGGGACGGGTTCGTCCGGGTCGAACCGGCAGACCGCGAACCGGCCGGGGAGCCGGCGGAGGACCCTCGCAGGGAACGGCATCGGCATCAGACCGTTCTGGTGGATGACTCGGGAGTCACAGTCTCGACCGGCCGGCGCGGGTGTGCGAGGCCGGTGGTCATTCCTCGGTGGAGCACGAGCAGGGAGGCTCAGCGCACCAGCTTTCCCAGGAGCGACGCCGCCCCCATGATTCCGACCACGGCCGCGCCGAGGAGCACGCCGAAGTCCACCCAGAGGTTCGCCTCCGCTCCGACGAGCAGCCCGCGCAGGGCGTTGACCAGGTAGGTGAGC
>JAODNO010000087.1 GCA_025465235.1 Pseudonocardia sp. | reverse complement strand
TTGACGGGCCGAATCCTCGAGTGCCCGATCGATGAGATGAACCGGCCCCGTGGCCGGCGGAAGGCCAAGCTGGCGATCCCGCCCACCGCGAGCAGGTGGGGACAAGGACCGCGCCACCGCACTCGTGATCGAGGACGGCTGCGGCGCGGGTGGGGACGATCACGACCGCCTCCGCAGGCAATGCGGCTGTGGCCACCACCTTCGGTGCCGCCGCAGCCGGGATGCGGGCGGTCATTTTGTGTCCACCGGTTGCCAGCCGGAGAAGCTGGCGCTCATGACCGAGGCCGGTGCACGAGTGTTCCAGGTGCCGGGGCCTACGCGGCCGCTGTCGATCTTTCCCGGGCCGCTGCGCGCATGTTCGGCTGGCTCGACCGCAACACCGGCGCCAACCCGTTCACCATCGAGGCGAAGAAGACAGTGGCGTTCGAGGTGTGGGAACAGCTCGGCCGCCGGCTCCCGGATGTGATGGTCGTCCCGGTCGGCGACGGCCCCACGTTGGTGGCGCTCGACAAGGGCTTCGCCGAACTCGTCAGCTGTGGCCTCGCCGCGCGGCAAACGCGCCTGATCGGCGTACAGGCCGAGCGCTGCCAGCCGGCGGAACTGGATCCCGCCGCCACGGTCGCCGACGGAATAACTGTGGTCCGCCCCGCCATCGGTGACGCCGTGTTGGACGCGGTGCGCCGAAGCGGGGGAGGAATGGTGGCGGTCGCCGATGACGCACTGCTGAGCGCGGTTGCGACGTTGGCCGGCAGGGCGGGCGTGGGTGCAGAACCCGCCGGGGCGGCCGCCCTGGTCGGCCTGGAAAGTGCCGTCGAACGCGGCCTCGCGGACCGGTTGAAAACCGTGGTTCTGCTGGTCACCGGCTGCGAGGTGAAGGCGGGCGGGCCAATCGACCTGGGCCGGGTGGCGGTGGTCCAGCGGCTCGACGAGGTCGATCGGGCCCTGGCAGGTAATTCCAGTTAGTGTCCTGAGTCGCTAATTCGTTCTCGGTTGTTAGGCTCTCGTATGGCGAATCGGGGCCCGAAGGCGGCGCGGATCGTGTTGTCGGCCGGGCCGGCCGCGCACGGTCTCCAATGCCCAGGTCGACGAACTGATCACGGCGACTCTTGAGGCGGCTCCCAACGACGCGACGCATTGGTCAACCCGGTCAATGGCGGCCCATCTGGGGATGTCGCAGTCCACGGTGTCGCGGGTATGGCGGGCGTTCGGGCTGGCCCCGCACCGACATCCGCAACTGGATCACGACCTGGAACGACAACCCCAAGCCCTACGTCTGAATCAAGACCGCCGACGAGATCCTCGATAGCATCGCCAACGACTCCAAACGAATCACTCACTTAAGACACTAGCCCGCCGTCTGCGGTATCCGGGTCTGCACCCACCAGCGAACAGTCCCAGAACCACCGAGTCCCAGCACCACCGAGTCCCCCGGCCAGCAGCCGCACCAGCGGACCGGTGATGGCCGTGGGACCCTGACCCCGGCTTTGTGCTGATGCTGCACAACGACAGGGCATGAGGCTCGACCACTGGCGTGGCCTTGCTTGATCCGTCTCAGGGGTATTTGATGCCGGGATTCGAGAATCCGCGCGTACACGATCAGGAACAGACCGTCACGGACGCCGCTCCAGTCCCACGCGTGGCGCGCGTCACCGGAGTGGACGTGGCCCGCGGCACCGCCTTGTTCGGGATGATGTCGGCGCACGTCTTTGCCTACTTCAACCTACAGGGCGCGCCCTCCATCTCCACCGTCATTACCGCCGGGCGGTCGGTGGCGACCTTCGCCGTCATCGCCGGTGTCAGCATGGCGTTCATGTCCGGTGGTATACAGGTCGTCCAGGGGCGCGAACGGACAGCGGTGGCGGCCGGCCTCGTTGTCCGGGCCCTGCTGATCGGGGCGATCGGTCTCGCGCTGGGGATGCTCGCACGTCTCAACGACGTTTCAGGGATTCTGCCTTTCTACGCCCTGCTGTTCCTACTCGCGATTCCGCTGATCGGCTGCCCTCCGCTGGTGCTGGCCGGGGTGGCCGCCGGGGTGATCGTCGTGGGGCCGGTCCTGCTGGTCGCAACGGCCCGGGCGCCGTTGCCGTACGCCGTGTCCGGCACCGAGCCGACGTTCAGCACCCTTGTGCACGACCCGCTCGGTTTGCTCGTCCTGCTGCTCGTCACCGGCGGATATCCCGTCGTGGTCTATCTGGCCTATATCTGTGCCGGGCTGGCGATCGGGCGGCTCGATCTGACCTCGTGTCGAGTCGCATGGTGGTTGCTCGGAGGCGGGATCGCTCTGGCCGTCGTGGCCCGTCTGTCGTCCGCGCTCCTGCTGTACCCACTCGGTGGGCTCGAAGCGTTGGTCGCCGCCAGCCGACCCGACAACACCGCCGTCGGAACTGTTCGGACGCTGCTGTGGGATCCCGACTCACCGACCTCGTGGTGGTATCTGGCGCTCCCGGCCCCGCACTCGCATACGCCGGTCGACCTGCTGCACACCCTCGGCTCCGCCGGTGCGGTGCTCGGTGCGGCGCTGCTGCTAACCCGCCGTCCCTTCCTGGCCCGCGTACTGTGGCCGCTGGCCGCAGCCGGCAGCATGGTCCTCACGCTCTACTCCTTGCACCTGCTCCTTCTGGCTACCGGTGTCCTGCGGACGCAGCCTGCCGTGCTGTACCCCCTCATGGTGCTGGGCGCGATTGCCTTCGCGCTGCTGTGGCGACGATGGCTCGGTCAGGGACCTTTGGAGCGGGTGATCGCGGTGCTGGCCGGTCAGACTCGCCGAAGAGTCGCCAACCGGCTCGCCCGCCGTCCGCGGTAGCGCGGGCCTGCGCAGGCGCCGCCCTCGCTCGGAGGAGACTGCTCTTACGACCGGTCGAACTCCCGCGCTCCCAGCGCCCTGACTATCCCGGCGCGACCCTCGGACACGAGGCGCCTCAGCGCCGGCGGGTGAGACTCGTCGGCCAGCCAGGCATCCGCGGCCTCCACCGTGGACTTCTCCACCGCCCAGGACGGGAACAGGCCCTGCACCACCGACTGTGCCCGCTCGCTGGTGCGTCGCGCCCACACCTGGGCCACCTCGGCGAAGTACCGCTCGACGTATCCGCCGAGCAACGCGCGCTGCGCAGGGTGGCTGAAGCCGCTGATGATCGCCTCTTGCACCGCGTTGGGGATCTCGTCGTCGTGCACGGCGCGCGTCCATGCGCGTTCCTTGGCCTCCGCGGTCGGCACCAGCGCGCGGGCCCTCTCGGCCTGCCGCTGGCCCGTCGAGGTCGGGTCGCGCCGCAGCTCCTCGTCGATCTCCGCCTCGCCGGCGGCACCGTGGGCGACCAGCGCGTGCAGCAGCCGCCAGCGCAGGTCGGTGTCGAGGGTGAGGCCCTCCGGAACGTCCGGGTTGTTCTCCGGAGCGAGCAGCCAGCCCCGCATCCGGTCGAGCACGCTGCTCGGCAGCGCACTCGCGGCGAGCGCGTTCACCGTGGTGAGCTGCGCGTCGGACCCGGCGGGGGAGGTGTCGAGCCGGAACCGGAGGGCGTCGACGAGCAGCGGCCAGCCCCGCTCACCCGCCCACTGGTCCTCGGCGTAGGACACCAGGGCGGTCTGCGCCTGCAGCAGCAGCCGCTGCACGACCCCGATCTCGGACTCGGCGCCGAAGCCGCCCGCCACGAGCGCGATGAAGTCGCGTGCCTTGAGCTCGGCCTCCCGGGTCATCTCCCAGGCCGCTGACCAGCACAGGGTGCGGGGCAGCGGCTCGGCGATGTCGCCGATCCGGTCGACGAGAGTGGCGAGTGAGTCCGGGTCGAGGCGCAGTGCGCAGTAGGTGAGGTCGTCGTCGTTGACCAGCACGAGCTTGCCGCGCGGCACGCCGACCAGCTCCGGCACCTCGGTGCGCTCGCCGCTGACGTCGACCTCGACACGGTGGGTGCGGACGAGCTTGCTCCCGGCCTCGTCGTCCGTGTCGGCATAGACGCCCACCGCGAGCCGGTGGGTGCGCAGCTCTCCCGCTCCCGGGCGCGCGCCCCCCTGCACCACCTCGAAGCGCGTGAACCTGCCGTCGGCGTCGACCTCGAACGACGGCCGCAGCATGTTCAGCCCGGTGGTACGCAGCCACTGCGCGCCCCAGCCGGAGAGGTCCCGGCCCGACGCCTCCTCCAGCGCGCCCAGCAGGTCGTCGAATGTGGCGTTGCCCCACGCGTGCGCGGCGAAGTAGCTGCGCAGGCCAGCGAGGAAGGGGTCGAGCCCGAC
>JAODNO010000085.1 GCA_025465235.1 Pseudonocardia sp. | reverse complement strand
GGGGGCCGGCCGCGGCGGGGTCGGCGCCGCCGGACGCCGCGCCACCGGAACCGCATGCGGTCAGCACGAGCGCCGCGACGGCGCCCAGCACGGCCGCGGTCAGCCCTCGCCGGGGAGCAGGCGGGGTGGCCGGTCTGGGCAGGGAGTCGGGACGGTTCATCAGGGGCTCACCGTCGACGGCAAGGTACAGTTCGTCCGATGTGGACATTCGGGGTGCGCTGCTTCCCGCGGGCGTGGCCCGCGATGGATCCGGGAGGGAGGTGACGGGAAGGCGTCAGGCCCGACAGGTGGCGCTCGCGACGCGCAGCAGGTCGACGTGCAGGCGATGACAGCAGCCCGTCGCACGGTAGAACGAGCTCACGTGGCCTCCATCGATCCCGGCATGAGCACCCGCGCCCGTAGGGGGTTGCTGCGGCTTCGACGAGCCAGGTCTCTCAGCCGCTCTGGATGGTTCGAAACCTGACGTTACGGAAGCCCGCCCCGGCGATCAACAGCCCCGGAGGAAACTGTGGCGCGCGCCGCTCCGCCGCAGTTCGGGTTGACGTGCGGACCTGGCTGATGCACCGGCCGGCGCCGTGATTTGTCTGCTCATTCCCTTGCGGCCGTCCCACGGCGCCGCTGCGCTCGGACGATCAACCGCGGGCGTCGCCGTAGCGATCGAGCACGTCGGCTACCCGCGCGGCCCAGCGCTCGTGCGCGGACTGCCGGGTGATGCCTGCGGCGCGAGCGATCTCCTCCCACGTGGAGCCGTGCCGGCGCAGCCCGATCAGCACCGGCAGCGGGTCCAACCCCGCCCCGAGCCCGATCCGCAGCTGCAGCAGCTGCCACGCCCGTTCGCGGCGAAGGGGCATGTCGGTGCCCTCCTCCGCGTGCCACTCCACGCTGCCAGGGACGGATGGCTCGCCGAGCAGTGCGTCGGCCTGCCGCCCCGCCTCGGTCACGGCGGCCACCTGCACCGCAGTGGCTGCTGCGGTGACATCTGCCGTCAGGGCCGTACTCACCCAGTCGTCCATCCTGTCAGGATCATCCTGACAGAGGATGTCGTCAACCCGGTCGAGGTGTGGCGATGGCCGCAGCCGGGACCGTTGGTGTACCAATGGGCTATGAGCGCGCCGCCCACCGAGACCGACAAGCAGCGGCGCCTGCGTGCGCGTCTCGACGAGCTGATCGCGTCCATGTCGCCGGGCGAGCCGCTGCCGGCCGAACGTGACCTCGCCCGCGACCTCGGGGTCGCCCGGATGACCCTGCGCCGCGCCGTGGACGGGATGGTGGCCGACGCACTGCTGGTCCGCAGGCAGGGTGCGGGCACGTTCGTCGCGCCGGCGAAGGTGTCCCACCGGCTCTCGGCCAACTCGTTCTCCGCCGACATGCGTGCCCGCGGCCTGCGGCCGGGCAGCCGCACCCTCTCGAGCAGCCGGGCACCTGCCGGGGTCATGCTGGCGGCCCTGCTGGAGGTGCCACCGGGAACTCCGGTGCTGCACGTCCGTCGGCTCCGGCTGGCCGACGGCGAGCCGATGGCCGTGGAGGACCTGCACGTCCCCGGCGATCTCGTCCCGGGCCTGACGGGTGCGGACCTCGAGGACCGGTCCTACTACGAACTGCTGGCGGAGCGGTACGGCCACCGCATCGCCTCCGGCACGCAGACCGCCGAGGCCGCGCTGACCGGCGCCGAGGACGCTGCCGCCCTCGGCATCGACCCCGGGGCTCCGGCCTTCTGCTTCGAGCGCACCTGCCGGGTCGACGGCGGCCGCGTGGCCGAGTTCGTCCGGTCGATCTACCGCGGCGACCGGTACCGCATCATGGTCGACATCTTCCCGTCCTGACCCGGCCTAATCCCTTGACGCCGCCAGGGTGACGAGCGCTACAGTTCCGGATTATTAGACCTATGGTCTCGATGACCGGTCTGCTCTGGCGTTCGTGTCGGAAGGGGAACCACATGTGGTCGACGTCCGGACCCCGGGGGGTGCGGCGCACCGCGGCCGCCCTCCTCGCCATCTCGGCCCTGGCCCTAGCGGGGTGCGCCGGCCAGGGCGGTACTAACGCCGGCGGCAGCGATCGCAAACTCACGGTGTGGATCATGGAGGGCACGAACCCGGACGCGCGCCCCTTCTTCGACGAGCTCTCGACGGCCTTCCGCACCCAGACCGGCGCCACCCTCGACGTGCAGTTCGTGCCGTGGGCCTCCGCGCACGACAAGTTCGTCACGTCGATCGCCGGGGGCACCACGCCCGACGTCGCCGAGGTGGGCACCACCTGGACCGGGGAGTTCGGCGCCGCGGGCGCGCTGGTCGATCTCGCTCCGCGCGTGCAGCAGGCGGGCCTGTCCGACGGACTGGTCAAGGGGCTGACGGAGGCCGGCACCGTCGGCACAGCCCTCTACGGCATGCCGTGGTACGCGGGGGTCCGGTCGATCGTCTACCGCACGGACGTCTTCACCGAGGCCGGCGTCACGCCGCCCACCACGTGGGACGAGCTCGTCACGGCAGGGCAGAAGATCAAGGCCGCGCGGCCGGACCTGATCCCGTTCCCGATCGCGGGCGACAACGAGTACGGCGTGTACCCCTTCGTCTGGGGGGCCGGCGGGCAGATCGCCACGCAGAACGGCGGCGCCTGGACGAGCGCACTCGACTCGCCGCAGGCGCGCCAGGGCATCGAGTTCTATGCCGACCTCGCCCTGAAGCACGGGCTGTCCACACCGGCGGCGGCCACCTGGAAGGAGACCGACCTGCGGGACGCCTTCACCAAGGGTCAGGCAGCGATGATCATCTCCGGGAGCTGGACGCCGAAGTCCATTCTCGAGTCGGCGCCGGAGCTGCAGGGCAAGGTCGGCGCGTTCCCGATCCCGGGCCCGTCCGGCGGCCTCGCAGGGTCGTTCCTCGGCGGCTCACACCTGTCGATCTTCGAAGGCAGCAAGAACCAGGACCTCGCCTGGCAGCTGGTGCAGTTGATGAGTACCGGTGACTTCGCCGCGAAGTGGGGCGCGGAGTCGAGCTTCTTCCCCGGCACCACGGCGCTGCTGCAGCAGGCCGCGCAGTCGTCCGACCCGCTCGTAGCTCCGTTCGCGAAGCAGATGGTCGAGGCCGGCCGCAGCGTGCCGGTGACGCCGCTCTACGGGCAGGTCCAGGGCAAGAAGACGATCCCGGCCATGATGAGCGCCATCCTCAACGGCACGCCCGTCGACCAGGCCACCTCGACCGCCGCCACGGAGATGAACAAGATCTTCGCCGGCGGAGCGTGACCGGCGTTGTGACGACGCTCCGGGAGCGCACACGTCCGGGACGCGGGGCGGCCACCGCCGGCCCGCGCCCCGGCCGCCCCCGGCGCAGCGCGAGCAGGACCGCGAGGCCATGGCTGCTGCTCGCGCCCGCGCTGATCGTCATGGGCGGGCTGCTGCTCTACCCGCTGCTCCGGGTCGTCCTGATCTCGCTGCAGGACTTCGGCCTCCGGCAGCTCGTCTCAGGCCGCACGAGCTGGGTCGGCTTCGACAACTACGCCGAGCTGCTCGGCGACGCCGACCTGTGGCGCACGGTCCTGCCCAACACCGTGGTCTTCGCCGTGGTGGCGGTGGCGCTCACGGTGGTGGTCGGAACGCTGGTCGCGCTGTTGCTGGCCCGGCTCCGCCCGCTGACCCGCGGAATCGTCACGACGGCGATCATGGTGGCGTGGGCGGTCCCTGCCGTCACCGGCACCTACGTCTGGATCTTCCTCTTCACCCCCGGCGACGGGCTCGCGGTCCAGGCCCTCGACGCGCTCGGCCTCACCGACGCGGCCACCGCCAACCCGTTCGCGTCGCGCATCTCCTTCTACGGCGTGGCCACGCTCAACGTGGTGCACCACGGTTTCCCGTTCGTGGCGCTCACCGTGCTCGCCGGGCTGCTCACGGTGCCACAGGAGGTCACGGAGGCCGCGATCGTGGACGGCGCCGGCGCGTGGCGGCGGTTCTGGTCGGTCACCTTTCCCATGCTGCGGCCGGTGTTCGCCGTGGTGACGGTGCTGTCCACGATCTGGGACTTCAAGGTGTTCACCCAGATCTACCTGATGCCGGGCGGTGACGGCGTCAACCGCGGGGTGCTCAACCTCGGAACCTGGTCCTACGTCGAGTCGTTCGCCCAGAACCGCTACGGCCTCGGCGCGGCGATCGCCGTGCTGCTCACCGTGCTGCTGCTGATCATCACGGTCGGCTACCTGCGGCTGCTGTTCAAGGAGGACGAGCTGTGAGGGCGAGCAGTCTGGGCAAGGGCCTCGGCGTTGCGGGCCTGCTGCTCTTCACGCTGTTCCCGGTGTACTTGATGGTCGTCACGGCGTTCAACGGGCGCGCCAACGCCGGTTCGCGCTCGCTCTGGCCCGAGGACTGGACGTTCCGCAACTTCACGTTCGTGGTCGGCGAGGGCGGGTTCGGCCGGTACCTCACCAACTCGCTGCTCGTCGCGCTCGGCACCGTGCTGGCCGGTGCCCTGCTCGCGCTGCTGGCGGCCGTCGCGGTCGCCCGGTTCCGCTTCCGGTTCCGCACCTCGGTACTCGTGATGATCCTGATCATCCAGATGGTGCCGGTAGAGGCGCTGGTCATCCCGCTGTTCATCCAGGCGAGAAGCCTCGGCGTGCTCGACAGCCTGCTCGGGCTCGTGGTGGTCTACCTGGCGTTCTCCCTGCCGTTCGCGATCTGGACGCTGCGCGGGTTCGTCGCCGCGGTGCCCGTGGAGCTGGAGGAGGCGGCCTACCTCGACGGAGCGTCGTGGGGACGGATGTTCTGGTCGGTGCTGCTGCCGCTGGTGGCGCCCGGCCTGGTGGCCACCAGCGTGTTCTCCTTCATCACAGCGTGGAACGAGTTCGTCTTCGCGCTGACCTTCATGGCCGACCAGGACAACTACACGGTCGCCGTCGGGCTGCGCCGCTTCTTCGGGCAGTACGGAACCGACTGGGGCGCGTTGATGGCCGCGTCCACGCTGATCACGATTCCGGTCATGGTCTTCTTCGTGATCGCGCAGAAGCGGCTCACCGACGGGCTCGTAGCCGGGGCGGTGAAAGGGTGAGCTCGGACGGGCAGCTGGTCGATGCCGTGCTGCTCCCCGGGTTCACCGGGGAGGCCGTGCCCGACTGGCTCGCCCGCGCCGTCGACGGGGGCCTCGCGGGGGTGTGCGTGTTCGCGCCGAACGTGGGACCCGGCTTCGATGCGCTCACCCGCTCGTTGCACGACCGGCGGGCCGGCGTGCTCGTCGCGTCGGACGAGGAGGGCGGCGCGGTCACCCGACTCGAGCACCGCGAGGGGTCGTCGTGGCCGGGCGCCGCCGCCCTGGGCAGGCTCGACGACACCCGCGTGACCGAGGCCGTGGCGGCCGGGATGGGCCGGCAGTGCCGGGCGGCCGGGGTGGATCTCGCGCTCGCGCCCGTGGCCGACGTCAACGCCGAGCCGGAGAACCCGGTGATCGGCATCCGGTCATTCGGCGCCACTCCGGAACTGGTGGCCCGGCACACGGCGGCGTTCGTTCGTGGGCTACAGGGTGCGGGCGTGGCGGCGGCGGCGAAGCACTTCCCCGGTCATGGGTCGACCACCGTCGACTCCCACCGGGCGCTGCCGGTCGTCGACGCCGACCTCACGACGCTGCGCATGCGCGAGCTGCCACCGTTCGTCGCCGCCATCGAGGCAGGCGTGCGCTGCGTGCTCACCGCACACGTGCTGTTCCCGGCGCTGGACGACCGGCCGGCCACGATGAGCCCGGTGCTGCTCGGGCTGCTGCGCCGCGAGCTCCGCTTCGACGGCGTGGTGATCAGCGACGCCCTGGACATGCACGCGATCTCCCGCGGCGTCGGGCGCGGTCCGGGCGCCGTCGCGGCGCTGGCCGCGGGCGTCGACCTGGTGTGCACCGGCAACCCCGGCTTCCCCGAGCACTACGACGACGAGGCCGGCTACCTCGAGGTGCGCCGCGCGCTGCTGACCGCTCTGGCCGACGGCACGCTGGCCCGGAGCCGGGTGGCGGACGCCGGCCGGCGCGTGGCCGAGCTGGCGGACTGGGTGGCCCACACGACTCCGGTCGATGCGCGCTCCGCGGACGCTCCGGAGCTGGGCCTGCAGGTCGTCCGGCGGGTGGTCGCGACGGCCGGGGACGCACGGGCCGGACGGGGGCCGCACGTGCTCGACCTGACCGGCCCGGAGAACGTGGCGGCGGGCCGGCGCCGCGAGCCGTGGCTGGTCGCGGCACTGCGGCGGCGCGACCCGAGTGTGACGGTGGGCGGGCGGGACGTCCCGGGAGACGCGCCACTCGTCGTTGTCGTGACCGGCCCGTCCCCCGCCCTGGATGCGGTGCGGGCCGCCCGGCCGGACGCGGTGGTCGTCCACGTCGGGTTGCCGCTCGCGTGGACGCCCCCCGCGCCGTCGCTGACGGTGTGGGGCGACGGGCGCGCGCAGGCCGAGGTGGCGGCGGAGGTGTTGATGGGGATCTCCTGACCCGCCGCGGGCCTTGTCCGAAATCACAGGTCGTTTCCCAGGGACTCCTCAGCAAGCTCCTAGTTTTCGGGCGCATCGTCGTTGTCATGAGCGACGAGCAGAGGGAGCAGGGCCGGGACGCGAGCGCCTCGACCGATGGCCCCCGCACCTACCAGCACCCCGTTCAGTCGTACGGGCCCGGCCAGGATCCGACATTGCCCTCCGTGGCGGGTCCGACGCAGGCGCCGGGACAGGCGCCCGGCCAGGAGCAGGCCGGACCCTACGCCCCAGGCCCCGCGCAGGCATCGGCAAACGCGCAGGGCCAGGAGCAGGCGGGGCCCTACGGCGCAGGCCCGAGGAACGCACCCGGACAGGGGCCTGCCGGCAACCCGTACCCCGACACAGCCGCGTACCCGCAGCCGCATGGCGCTGTCCCCTACGGCGGCACGCCCACGCCGGTCGCCGGGCCGCCGCGCAAGCCCCGCGTGATGAACGGCATCGTGGCGGCCGCGGTGATCGCCGG
>JAODNO010000334.1 GCA_025465235.1 Pseudonocardia sp. | reverse complement strand
GAGCGATGACGCCGGCGATCGCCTGCGCGGCGGCCAGCTTCATCTCCTCGTTGATCGCGCTCGCCCGCACGTCCAGCGCCCCGCGGAAGACGCCGGGGAACGCCAACACGTTGTTGATCTGGTTGGGGTAGTCCGAGCGGCCGGTGGCCACCACGGCGGCCTGGGCCGTGGCGATCGCCGGGTCGATCTCGGGGTCGGGGTTGGCCAGGGCGAACACGATCGAGTCGGGCGCCATCGTGGCGAGCTCCTCGGCCCCGAAGAGGTTCGGCGCTGACAACCCGATGAACACGTCCGCGTCGACCAGGGCGTCGGCGAGCGACCCCGAGACCTGCGCCTCGTTCGTGTGCGACGCGATCCAGCGCAGGTTGTCGTCGAGGCCGGAGCGTCCCGAGTGGACGATCCCGTCGATGTCGACGGCCAGCACGTCGCCGGGCGCGCTCGAGCGCAGCAACCGGATCACGGCCGAGCCCGCGGCACCGACCCCGCACACCACGATCTTGCAGTCCGAGAGCTTCTTGCCCACCACGCGCAGCGCGTTGCGCAGCGCCCCGAGCACCACCACCGCCGTGCCGTGCTGGTCGTCGTGGAAGACCGGGATGTCGAGCAGCTCGCGCAGCCGGGCCTCGATCTCGAAACAGCGCGGCGCTGCGATGTCCTCGAGATTGATGCCGCCGTATGCCGGGGCGAGGATCTGGACGGTCCGGATGATCTCCTCGGTGTCCTGGGTGTCCAGGCAGACCGGCCAGGCGTCGACCCCGGCGAACCGCTTGAACAGCGCCGCCTTGCCCTCCATCACCGGCATCGCGGCGGCGGCGCCCAGGTTGCCCAGGCCGAGCACGGCGGAGCCGTCGGTGACGACCGCGACGGTGTTGCGTTTGATCGTGAGCCGCCGCGCGTCAGCGGGGTTGGCCGCGATGGCCTGGCAGACCCGCGCGACACCAGGGGTGTAGGCACGGGAGAGGTCGTCGCGGTTGCGCAGGCTGACCTTGGACTCGACCGACAGCTTCCCGCCGAGATGCAACAGGAACGTGCGGTCGGAGACCTTGCGCACCCGCACGCCGGGCAGCGCCTCCAGCGCGGCGGTGATCTCCTCCGCGTGCGCCTCGTTGAGTGCGTTGCAGCTGATGTCGACGACGAGCGTGTCGGTGTGCGCCTCCACCACGTCGAACGCGGTGACGACGCCGCCGACGTGGCCGACGGCCATTGTCAGGTCGCCTGCCGCGCTGGCGGAAGCAGGCACCTCGACCCGCGCGGTGATGGCATATCCGGGACCGGGTACAGGCACGCCGAAACACTACCTTCGGTGCTCGCAACGCAGGGTTGCGCCGGGTCTCCACGGCATGCGTTCCGCCTCTGGTGACCGTGGAGGGGTTGTGACCACCGGATCTCGGGTGTGAGATGACGCACATGTGACGTTCGGACGTCGACGCAGTGTCGTGGAGGTGGTCACCCATGGCCGTCAGAGCAGATGCCGGGCAGCGTGCGGGGAGCCGATCATCGGTACCGCCCGTCAGCGATCCGGCCCGCGTACGGAACGTGGTCCTCGTCGGGCCGTCGGGGTCGGGGAAGACGACGCTGGTGGAGGCGCTGCTCGCGCACGCCGCGGCGATCCCGCGGGCGGGGGCCGTGGTGGAGGGCACCACGGTGTGCGACCACGACCCGGCCGCCGTCCGGCAGCAGCGTTCGGTCGCGCTGTCCGTGGCCCCGCTGCTGCACGAGGACACGAAGATCAACCTGATCGACACCCCCGGCTACGGGGACTTCGTCGGCGAGCTGCGTGCCGGGCTGCGCGCCGCCGACGCCGCGCTGTTCGTCGTCCCGGCCAACGAAGGACGCGAGGGCTCGATCGATCCCGCCACCGTGGCGCAGTGGGAGGAGTGCGCGGCCGTCGGCATGCCGCGCGCCGTGGTGGTCGCCCGCTGCGACCACGCCCGTGCCGACCTCGAGGCCACCATCGCCGCCTGCCAGGACGCTTTCGGCAGCGTTGTCGCGCCGCTCTACCTGCCCATCCGGGAGGGGGAGCGGCTCGGCGGGCTGTACGGCCTGCTCACGCAGACGCCTGCCGGACAGGCCCCGCCCGGCGCGGAGGACGCCCGCGGTGAGCTGATCGAGGGCATCATCGAGCAGTCCGAGGACGAGTCGCTCATGGACCGGTACCTCGGCGGCGAGGAGCTCGACGTCACCACCCTCATCGACGACCTGGAGACGGCCGTCGCCCGCGGCACGTTCCACCCGGTGATCCCGGTGTGCGCGAGCAGCCGGATCGGGCTCGACGCGCTGCTCGAGGTGCTCGTCGGCGGGTTCCCGTCACCGCTGGAGCGGCCGCTGCCGCCGGTCACCGGAGTGGACGGCACCGCGCACCCGTCGCTCACCGCCGACCCGGACGGCCCCCTCGCCGCCGAGGTGGTGCGCACCGCGGCCGACGCCTACGTGGGGCGCGTCTCACTGGTGCGGGTGTTCTCCGGGACACTGCGCCCGGAGTCGACCGTCCACGTCAGCGGGCACCACGTGTTCGTCCCGGCCCAGCGACGTGAGGAGCCCGACGGTGGCGGGCCTGACCGCCACGACGCCGACGAGCGCCTCGCCCACATCTACGCTCCGCTCGGCGCGACGTTGCGCGAGGTGGACACATGCGTGGCGGGCGACATCTGCGCCCTCACCAAGCTCGGGACCGCGGAGACCGGCGACACGGTGTCCGCCGCCGAGCACCCGTTGCTGCTCTCCTGCTGGGACCTGCCCCAGCCGCTGCTGCCCGTCGCGGTGGTCGCCCGGACGCGGGGTGACGAGGATGCCCTGGTCAAGACGCTGGGCAAGATCGTCGCCGCCGACCCCACACTCCGCCTGGAGCGCAACCAGGAAACCCACCAGACGGTGCTGTGGTGCATGGGTGAGGCCCACGCCGACGTCGTGCTGTCGCGGCTGCGTTCCGGCGGGGCCGACGTCGACGCCGAGCCGGTACGGGTGCCGATGCGCGAGACGATCGCCGCCCCGGCCCGGGTCACCGGCCGGCACGTCAAACAATCGGGCGGCCACGGCCAGTACGCGGTATGCCACGTCGAGTTCGAGCCCCTGCCGCGCGGAGCGGGCTTCGAGTTCGTGTCGAAGGTGGTGGGCGGCGCGGTCCCCACCCAGTTCATCCCGAGCGTGGAGAAAGGCATCCGCGCCCAGCTCGAACGTGGCCTCACCGAGGCGCGCCATCCTGCCGTCGACCTGCGAGCCACGCTCGTGGACGGCAAGGCCCACAGCGTCGACTCCTCCGACGCCGCGTTCCAGACCGCCGGTGCGCTGGCGCTGCGGGAGGCAGCGACGGCCTGCGGCACGATCCTGCTCGAACCATTCGACGAGGTCGCGGTGCGGGTGCCGGACGAGCACCTGGGGGCGGTGCTCGGTGACCTGTCCGGGCGGCGTGGGCGGGTGCTCGGCACCGACGTCGCCGGCCTGGGGCGGACGCTGGTGCGGGCCGAGGTGCCGTGCGCCGAGCTGCGGCGCTACGCCGTCGACCTGCGGGCGATGACGAGTGGCGCAGCGACCTTCACCCGCCGCTTCGCACGTTACGACGAATCGCTGACCTGACCCTGGGTCGTCGTACGCGCAGGTCAGGGCACGCCCAGGTAGCGCAGCGCCGAGGTGGTGCCCGCCGCCAGGACCACGACCAGCACGAACGGGACCTTTCGCCAGGCCGCGAGCGCGCCGACGGCGACGCCCGCGGGCCGTGCCCAGCCGGCGAAACCCGTGCCATCGGTGAGCGCGGCGGTGGCGACCAGCGCAACCAGCAGCGCGGTCGCGCCGAGGTCGACGTAGCGCTGCACCCGGCCGGGAAGACGAACGCGGTCCCGCAGGACGATGCCCGTCACCCGCAGCAGGTAGGTGCCTGCCGCGAGAGCCAGCACCGCCGGCCAGTTCACGGATCCCGCCGGTCGTCCGCCGGCAGCCTCGCCGCGAACACCCCGAGCAGGCCGGCGAGCACCGGCAACCCGGCCGGCAGCAATGGAGTCGCCAGCAGCGCGACGGCCGCTGCCACCAGGCCCACCCGGCGGGCGTCGGCCTGGCGCAGCGACGGCAACAGCAGCGCCAGCAGAGCGGCGGGAAACGCGGCGTCCACCCCGAAGGTGTCCGTGTCGGGGACCGAAGAGCCCGCCAGCCCCCCGACGACCGTTCCGACGTTCCAGAAGACGAACAGCAGCATGCCGCACATCCAGTACGCGGCGCGGCCCCGCCCGCCACTGCCCCGCGCCCGGGAGAACGCCACTCCCTCGTCGATCATAATGTGTGCGCCGAGCAGCCGGGTGCTCCAGCGGTCGGCGATGTTGCCGCCCACGGCCAGCCCGAACGGCACGTGTCGAACGTTGATCAACAGGCCCGCTGCCACGGCGGCGATCGCGCTGCCCCCTGCGGCAACGACGGCGACGGCGAGGAACTGCGAGCCGCCGGCGAACACCAGCAGCGACAGCGCCATCGTGAGCGACATCGGCACGCCGGCCGCCGCGGCCAGTGCTCCGAAGGAGGCCCCGACCACGCCGATGGCGGCCGCGAGAGCCAGGGCGTCACGGAGGTCGTCAGGGTCTATCGTTCGATGTAGCGAACGCATGTCCTCTAGAGTGAACGGAAGGCCAAGCGTTCGTCAAGTCGAACGAGGAGTCCGATGAAACGAACGGGACCGTTGCAGACGATCGCCGTCGCGCTCCGCAGGGAGCGAGAGCGTCACGGCATCTCCCTCGCCGAGCTCGCCCGGCGCGCCGGCATCGCCAAGTCGACGCTCTCCCAGCTCGAGGCGGGCGCCGGCAACCCCAGCGTCGAGACCCTGTGGGCCCTGGCAGTGGCGCTCGACGTGCCGTTCAGCCGCCTGATGGATCCCCCCGATGCGCCCGTCCAGGTGCTGCGTGCCGGTGAGGGCATCACCATCCGGTCCGAGCAAGCCCCGTTCACCGGCACGCTGCTCGCCGCCTGCCCGCCCGGGGCGCGGCGCGACCTGCACCTCATCACGGCCGAGCCCGGTCCGGCCCGCGCGGCGCAGGCCCACATCCCCGGCACGACCGAACACATGCTCGTCACCACCGGTCGGTGGCGCGCGGGCCCGGTCGGGGCGGAGGTCGACCTCGACGTGGGCGACTACGCCCGCTTCCCGGGCGACCGGCCGCACGGGTACGAAGCCCTCGTGCCCGGCTCCGCCGCGGTGCTGGTGATGGAGTACGTGTAGCAGCTACGGCCCAGCGGTGGCCTCGCTCAGCCGCCCGGTGCGGGCACCGGCCGGTCGGCCGGTGCGCGAGGGGGCGGAACCGGATCCGGGGTGCCCTCCGTGAGCGAGCGGATCACGTCCCGGGCCGGGGCCGGTGCGACGGCGTGCCGGGCGTCCTCGGCCACTGCGCCCGCGGCGTCTCCGATCCCGCCGACGGCGCGCCGGACGTCCCTGGCCTGGTCGACCACCCGGCCGACATCCCCG
>JAODNO010000712.1 GCA_025465235.1 Pseudonocardia sp. | reverse complement strand
AGGAGGAGCTGTTCAACCTCCGCTTCCAGATGGCCACCGGGCAGCTGGACAACAACCGGCGGCTGCGTACCGTCCGGCACGACATCGCGCGGATCTACACGATCATGCGTGAGCGCGAGCTGGGCCTGTCTGCCGCCCCGAGTGAGAATGACGAGGGCGCGGCATGAGTGACGCAGGCAAGACGCCGCCGAAGACGGCGGAGCGGGCGGAGCGGAAGGTCCGTGAGGGCCTGGTCGTGGCCGACAAGATGGACAAGACGATCGTGGTGTCCCTCGAGGACCGCGTGAAGCACCCGATGTACGGCAAGGTCATCCGCCGCACGAGCAAGGTCAAGGCGCACGACGAGGCCAACACGGCTGGCGTGGGCGACCGCGTGCGGCTGATGGAGACCCGTCCGCTGTCGGCCACCAAGCGCTGGCGGCTGGTCGAGATCCTGGAGAAGGCGAAGTGATCCAGCAGGAGTCGCGGCTGCGGGTCGCCGACAACACCGGTGCCAAGGAGATCCTCTGCATCCGGGTGCTGGGCGGATCGGGTCGGCGCTACGCCGGAATCGGCGACGTCATCGTGGCCACGGTCAAGGACGCGATCCCGGCCGCCGGGGTGAAGCGCGGTGACGTCGTCAAGGCTGTCATCGTGCGCACCGTCAAGGAGCGCCGCCGGCCGGACGGGTCCTACATCCGGTTCGACGAGAACGCCGCCGTGCTGATCAAGCCGGACGGCGAGCCGCGGGGGACACGCATCTTCGGACCGGTCGGTCGCGAGCTTCGCGACAAGCGGTTCATGAAGATCATCTCCCTCGCGCCGGAGGTGCTGTGAGGATGAAGATCAAGAAGGGCGACACCGTGCAGGTGATCGCCGGCAAGGACAAGGGCGCCAAGGGCAAGGTCATCCAGGCCTACCCCGACCGCGAACGCGTGCTGGTCGAGGGCGTGAACCGGATCAAGAAGCACACCCGGATCAGCCAGAACCAGCGCGGTGCACAGTCGGGCGGGATCGTCACGCAGGAGGCGGCCATCCACGTCTCCAACGTGATGCTGGTCGACGGTGACGGCAAGCCGACACGAGTGGGCAAGAAGGCCACCGACGACGGCAAGCGCGTCCGGGTCTCCCGGCGTTCCGGGAAGGAGATCTGATGACCACCGCTGAGCGAGTGGCGCCGCGGCTCAAGCAGCGCTACAAGGACGAGATCGCAGGCCAGCTCCGCGAGGAGTTCGGCTACGGCAATGTCATGCAGATCCCCGGCGTCGTGAAGGTCGTCGTCAACATGGGTGTCGGCGACGCCGCCCGTGACGCGAAGCTGATCGACGGTGCGGTCCGCGACCTGGCCACGATCACCGGCCAGAAGCCGCAGGTCCGCCGGGCCACCAAGTCCATCGCGCAGTTCAAGCTGCGCGAGGGCATGCCCATCGGGGCGAAGGTGACTCTCCGGAACGACCGTATGTGGGAGTTCCTGGACCGGCTGCTGACCATCGCGCTGCCCCGTATCCGCGACTTCCGCGGCCTGTCGCCGACCCAGTTCGACGGCCGGGGCAACTACACGTTCGGCCTGAACGAGCAGTCGATGTTCCACGAGATCGACCCCGACTCGATCGACCGGCCGCGCGGCATGGATATCACGGTCGTCACAACGGCCACGACCGACGAGGAAGGCCGGGCGCTGCTTCGCCGGCTCGGCTTCCCCTTCAGGGAGGCGTGAGATGGCCAAGAAGGCGCTCATCATCAAGGCGGCGGCTACGCCGAAGTTCAAGGTTCGTGGCTACACCCGCTGCCAGAAGTGCGGCCGGCCCCGTGCCGTGCTGCGCAAGTTCGGCCTGTGCCGCATCTGCATGCGTCAGATGGCGCACGCCGGCGAGCTGCCGGGTATCACCAAGTCCTCCTGGTAATCCTGTTCGCCGCAGGCCCTATCGGGGAACCGCGGCGGGAAAGTGACGACGTCACATGACGATGACCGATCCCATCGCAGACATGCTCACCCGTCTGCGCAACGCCAACTCGGCGTACCACGACCGCGTGGTCATGCCGCACTCCAAGCTCAAGGTGTCGATCGCGGAGCTCCTCCAGAAGGAGGGCTACATCGCGTCGCACACCGTCGAGGACGCCGAGGTCGGCAAGGCCCTGGTCATCGAGCTGAAGTACGGGCGCAACCGCGAGCGCAGCATCGCGGGCCTGCGCCGGGTGTCCAAGCCCGGCCTGCGGGTCTACGCCAAGTCCACCACCCTGCCCCGCGTCCTCGGCGGCCTGGGCGTCGCGATCATCTCGACGTCCAGCGGCCTGCAGACCGACCGGCAGGCCAAGAAGAACGGCGTGGGCGGAGAAGTCCTCGCCTACGTCTGGTGAGGGGGTAACACCATGTCCCGAATCGGGAAGCTGCCCATCACCGTGCCGTCCGGGGTGGACCTGACCATCGACGGCCGCACGGTGACCGTCAAGGGGCCCAAGGGCATCCTGTCGCACACCGTGATCGAGCCGATCACGATCGAGCGTGACGAGACCGGCACGGTCGTCGTCAAGCGCCCGGACGACGAGCGCCGAAACAAGGCCATGCACGGCCTGTCCCGCACGCTCGTCAACAACCTCGTCGTCGGCGTCACGAACGGCTACGAGAAGAAGATGGAGATCTACGGCGTCGGCTACCGCGTGGCGCTCAAGGGTCGGACGCTGGAGTTCGCGCTCGGGTACAGCCACCCCATCGTGATCGAGGCGCCGGAGGGCATCACCTTCACGGTGGAGTCGCCCACCCGGTTCTCAGTCGCCGGCATCGACAAGCAGTTGGTCGGCGAGGTCGCCGCCAAGATTCGCAAGCTGCGCAAGCCCGACCCGTACAAGGGCAAGGGCGTGCGCTACGCCGGCGAGGTCATCCGCCGCAAGGTCGGAAAGACAGGTAAGTGAGCATGGCCGAGACGATTTCCGCCAACGCGAGGAAGCGCACCGCTTCCCAGGTGTCGAACCAGCGCCGCACCGCGCGCACCCGCCGGCATGCCCGGCTGCGCAAGAAGGTCAGCGGCAGCGCAGAGCGTCCGCGCCTCGCGGTCAACCGGAGCGCACGGCACATCGTCGTGCAGCTCATCGACGACCTGGCCGGTCACACGCTGGCCTCGGCGTCGACCATGGAGGCCGACGTCAGGACGCTCGAGGGCGACAAGAAGGCCCGCGCGGCCAAGGTCGGCGAGCTCGTCGCCGCCCGTGCCCGCGAGGTCGGGGTCACCGCGGTGGTGTTCGACCGGGGTGGCTACAACTACCACGGCCGGATCGCGGCGCTGGCCGACGCCGCCCGCGAGGGCGGCCTGGAGTTCTGATGGACACGATGCACAACCAGATGGAAGGAAACCTCTGATGCCGGGACGCGCACGGCGTGACGGCGGGGGGCCCAGCACCGGGCCCGGTGGCGAGCGCAGCAACAGCGGCGACCGCCGGGACCGCCGGGACGGAGGCCGCGGCGGGGGCGGCCAGGACAAGACCCCGTACATCGAGCGACTGGTCACGATCAACCGCGTGGCCAAGGTCGTCAAGGGCGGTCGGCGCTTCAGCTTCACCGCCCTGATGATCGTCGGCGACGGCGACGGCCTGGTAGGCGTCGGCTACGGCAAGGCCAAGGAGGTGCCGGCCGCGATCGCCAAGGGCGTGGAGGAGGCGAAGAAGAGCTTCTTCCGCGTTCCCCGCATCGGCGGCACGATCGTGCACCGTGTGCAGGGCGAGGCCGCTGCCGGTGTCGTGCTGCTGCGTCCGGCGAGCCCCGGTACCGGTGTCATCGCCGGTGGCCCGGTGCGTGCCGTCCTGGAGTGCGCCGGCATCCACGACGTCCTCTCCAAGTCGCTGGGCAGCGACAACGCGATCAACGTCGTGCACGCCACGATCGCCGCGTTGAAGATGATCCAGCGTCCGGAGGAGGTGGCGGCCCGGCGCGGGCTGCCGCTCGAGGACGTCGCGCCGGCCCAGATGCTGCGGGCGCGTGCTGCCGCGGCGCAGGGCGCGAGGTCGTGATGGCCCAGACCTCGAGCGATGCCACCGCGCAGAGCACTCCGACCAGCGACACCAAGCTCGTCGTGACCCAGGTGCGCAGCACCATCGGCGTCAAGGCGAACCAGCGTGCCACGCTGAAGTCGCTCGGCCTGCGCAAGATCCGCCAGACGGTCGAGCGGGATGACACCCCGCAGATCCGCGGCATGATCCACACCGTTCGCCACCTGGTGACGGTCGAGGAGGTCGGCTCCTGATGAGCACGACAATCAAGATTCACCACCTGCGTCCGGCCCCCGGGGCCAAGACGGCCAAGACCCGGGTGGGTCGCGGCGAGGGTGGCAAGGGCGGCAAGACCGCCGGCCGCGGTACCAAGGGCAGCAAGGCCCGCAAGAACGTGCCGGCCGGCTTCGAGGGCGGGCAGATGCCGCTGCATATGCGGCTGCCCAAGCTCAAGGGATTCAAGAACCGGTTCCGGGTCGAGTACCAGGTGGTGAACGTGGGCGACCTCGCCCAACTGTTCCCCGCAGGCGGCGCGGTCGGCCCGGACGAGCTGGCCGAGGCCGGCGCCGTCCGGCGCAACCAGCTGGTCAAGGTGCTGGGCAACGGAGACATCGATGGGATCGCGCTCACTGTCAGCGCGCACGCCTTCTCCGGTAGCGCCCGTGACAAGATCACGGCCGCCGGCGGGACCGTCACCGAGCTGTAGTTCGGTGCCCGTTCGGTGCGGACCGGCGCCATCGCGCCGGTCCGCGCCGTAGGGGCGTCGCTGCCGCTGTTAGAGTCGTCTCCGCTTGGTCCCACTTCAGGCCGGGCGCGCGCCCTTCGGGCGCAATCCGTCTGGGGCGGGTCCGCGCCGGAGCGGGTCACCAGTACAGGAGGATCACCGAGTGCTCAGCGCTTTTCGGTCGGCACTGACCACGCCGGATCTCCGGAAGAAGATCCTCTTCAGTCTCGGGATCGTGGCCGTCTACCGCCTCGGGACCACCATCCCGTCGCCCGGGGTTTCGTATCCCAACGTGCAGGAGTGCATCCGGCAGGTCGAGGGCAGCGCCAACTCCGGCGTCTACTCGCTGATCAACCTGTTCTCCGGCGGCGCGCTGCTGCAGCTGTCGATCTTCGCACTGGGCATCATGCCGTACATCACGGCGAGCATCATCGTCCAGCTGCTCACCGTCGTCATCCCACGGTTCGAGCAGCTGAAGAAGGAAGGGCAGTCGGGTCAGAACAAGCTGACCCAGTACACCCGGTACCTCACGATCGCGCTCGCCATCCTGCAGGCCACGGGCATCGTGGCGCTCGCCGACCGGGGCCAGCTGTTCGGTAACTGCTCCCTGCCGGTCATCCCTGACTCGAGCATCTACCAGCTCTCGGTCATCGTGATCGTGATGACGGCGGGCACCGCGGTCGTCATGTGGCTGGGGGAGCAGGTCACCGAGCGCGGCGTCGGCAACGGCATGTCCCTTCTCATCTTCACCTCGATCGCGTCCCGGATCCCTTCCGAGGGCGCCAACATCCTGAGCAACGGGGCCCTGGTCTTCATCGGCGTCTGCATCTTCGGGCTCGCCATCATCGCCAGCGTCGTCTTCGTCGAGCAGGGCCAGCGCCGCATCCCGGTGCAGTACGCCAAGCGCATGGTCGGCCGCCGCATGTACGGCGGCACGTCGACGTACCTGCCGCTCAAGGTCAACCAGGCGGGCGTCATCCCGGTGATCTTCGGATCGTCGCTGCTCTACCTCCCCGATCTCATCTCGCGGTTGGCCGGGAGCGCCGGCGGCCCGTTCCAGCAGTTCGTCCAGACCTACCTGGTGGACCAGTCCAGCTGGGTGCACATCGCCCTGTACATCGCGCTCATCATCTTCTTCACGTACTTCTACGTCGGCATCACGTTCAACCCCGAAGAGCGGGCCGACGAGATGAAGAAGTTCGGTGGCTTCATTCCTGGCATCCGGCCCGGTCGGCCCACTGCCGAGTACCTGAACTACGTCCTCTCGCGCATCACGCTCCCCGGCTCCCTGTATCTGGGCATCATCGCCGTGCTGCCGAACCTCTTCCTCGGCATCACCGGTAGCGGCCAGAACCAGAACTTCCCGTTCGGCGGCACGGCGGTACTGATCATGGTCGGCGTGGGTCTCGACACGGTCAAACAGATCGAGAGCCAGCTCATGCAGCGCAGGTACGACGGGTTCCTGCGCTAGCGTCGACGGATGGTCTGTGGTGTTCGGGTTCGATAACAGGAGGTCGGTTTCGGGTGCGTCTCGTTCTGGTTGGCCCGCCGGGTGCGGGCAAGGGCACGCAGGCGGTGCGTCTCGCCGAGCGTCTCGACGTACCGCACATCTCCACGGGTGACCTCTTCCGGGCGAACCTGAAGGACGAGACGGAGCTCGGACGCGAGGCGAAGCGGTATATGGATGCTGGCGACCTCGTGCCCGACGCGGTCACCGTCGCGATGGTGCGCGACCGTCTCACACAGGACGACGCGGCCAAGGGCTTCATCCTCGACGGCTTCCCGCGCACGCTGAGCCAGGCGGCGTCACTCGGCGAGCTCCTGGCCGAGCGGGGCGAGAACCTCGACGCAGTCGTCGAGTTCCAGGTGGCGGAGGACGAGCTGGTGCGCCGGCTGATGGGCCGCGGTCGCGAGGACGACACCGAGGACGTCATCCGCCGCCGCCAGCAGGTCTACCGCGATGAGACGGCTCCGCTCCTCGAGCACTACAGCGACCGGCTTGTGACCGTCGATGCCGTCGGCACGGTCGAGGAGATCACCGACCGCGTCGCCAACGCGCTCCGCTCACGGTGAGCGGGGGACGCAGCGGCGTCCGCGGGCTGCTGGCCCGCTGGCGCGGCCGGGACATCGAGCTGAAGAGTCCGGACGAACTCGAGGCGATGCGGGCAGCGGGCGCGCTCGTCGCCACCACCCTCGCGGCGGTCACCAAGCTGGCCCGACCCGGCGTCAGCACGGCCGAGCTGGACGAGCTGGCCGAGCAGGTCATTCGGGAGGCGGGGGCGGTTCCCTCCTTCCTGGGCTACCACGGCTACCCGGCATCGATCTGCGCATCCGTGAACGAGCAGATCGTGCACGGCATCCCCGCCGCCACGCAGGTGCTCGCCGACGGCGACCTCGTGTCGGTTGACTGTGGCGCCATCCTCGACGGCTGGCACGGCGACGCAGCGGTGACGATTCTGGTCGGATCGGTGTCCGACGCGGACCGCGCCCTGTCGGCGGCGTGCGAGGCCGCGCTCTACGCCGGTATCGCGGCCGTGCAGCCGGGTGGCCGCCTGTCCGATATCTCGCACGCCGTGCAGGTCGCCTCGGAGACGGCCGGGAAGCGCGACGGTGTCAGCTACGGCATCGTCGCCGAGTACGGCGGCCACGGCATCGGCACGTCGATGCACATGGATCCGTTCCTGCCGAACTTCGGCGACCCCGGACAGGGCCCGCGGCTGGTGCCGGGGATGGCGCTGGCCGTGGAGCCGATGCTCACGGCGGGCGATCCGGAGACCCGCGAGCTCGAGGACGGGTGGACGGTGGTCGCCGCCGACGGCAGCCGGGCCGTGCACTGGGAACACACGGTCGCCATCACGGACAACGGGCCGCGCATCCTCACGCTACTGCCGGACTGAGCCGGTGCTGCGGCCGCCCGGCGCTCTGAATCGGTCGAGTGTCGCCCGCTCGTACGTACCCGGTCACACGTATCTCCTGATTGTGCGTTCCCTGGGCTACGCTCCCGTCTTGTGAATACAGAATCCACAGTACCGCGGCGCACGACCGTGGGGGTGCCTCGTGAGTCCGCCGCCGGTGAGCGTCGTGTCGCCCTGGTGCCGAAGGTCGTCGAGAAACTCCGGTCGCGGGGTGTGGAGGTCGTGGTCGAGGCCGGGGCCGGTCTGGGCGCGCTGATTCCGGACGAGCTGTACATCGCGGCCGGGGCGACCGTCGGTGACCCGTGGTCGGCCGACGCTGTCGTGAAGGTGGCGCCTCCGTCGCCGGAGGAGGTGGAACGCCTGCGCTCCGGCTCCACGCTGATCGGGTTCCTGGCGCCCCTCACCGCACGTGAGACGATCGCGGCACTGAAGGCCGCGGGTGTCCAGGCGTTCGCGATGGAGGCGATCCCGCGGATCTCGCGGGCGCAGTCGATGGACGCGCTGTCCTCGCAGGGGAACGTGGCGGGGTACAAGGCGGTGCTGCTGGCCGCCGAGAAGTCCACCCGGTTCTTCCCGATGCTCACCACGGCGGCGGGCACGGTGAAGCCGGCGGCCGCGCTGATCCTTGGCGTCGGGGTCGCGGGCCTGCAGGCGCTCGCGACGGCCAAGCGGCTCGGCGCTCGAACCACCGGCTACGACGTGCGGCCGGAGGTCGCCGACCAGGTGCGGTCGCTCGGGGCCCAGTGGCTGGACCTCGGCATCGAAGCGGTCGGTGAGGGTGGGTATGCGCGTGAGCTGACCGATGACGAACGGGCCGAGCAGCAGCAGCGGCTGGAGAAGGCGATCACCGGTTTCGACGTGGTGATCACCACCGCGAACGTCCCCGGGCGCAAGGCGCCCACGCTGGTGACGGCGGCGGCCGTGGAGGGCATGCGTCCCGGCAGCGTCGTCGTCGACCTGGCCGGGGAGAGCGGCGGAAACTGCGAGCTGACCGAGCCCGGCGAGGTGGTCGTGAAGCACGACGTGACGATCGCGTCGCCGCTGAACCTGCCCGCGACGATGCCCGAGCACGCCTCGGAGCTGTACTCCCGCAACGTGTCCGCGTTGCTGGAGCTGATGCTGAAGGACGACGGCGACGGCGGGGTGACGCTCGCGCCGGACTGGGACGACGAGGTGCTCGCGAAGTCCTGCGTCACCCGTGTCGAGGCCACCGCTGTGAGTGGGGGAGAGGCGTGATGGAGAGCGGACTGCTGGCGAACCTCGCGATCCTGGTGCTGGCCGGCTTCGTGGGCTTCGCCGTGATCTCGAAGGTGCCCAACACCTTGCACACCCCGCTGATGTCGGGCACCAACGCGATCCACGGGATCGTGCTGCTGGGCGGCCTGATCGTGCTGGGCCGCCTGGAGAACCCGTCGGTGGTCGACCAGATCCTGCTGGTCATCGCGATCGCGTTCGGCATGATCAACGTGATCGGTGGGTTCCTGGTGACCGACCGGATGCTGGCCATGTTCAAGGCCAAGCCGGAAGCGCGGGAGGCCCCTGCGGCCGACAACGTGGCCACGAACGGGAAGGGTCACTGATGGACACGCTGGTTCCGGTCCTCTACATCATCGCGTTCGCGCTGTTCATCTACGGCCTGATGGGGCTGACCGGCCCCAAGACGGCTGTGCGGGGCAACTGGATCGCGGCGGTCGGTATGACCATCGCCGTGGTGGCGACGCTGCTGCAGGTGCGGCACAACTGGGTGCTGATCATCATCGGGCTCGTGATCGGGGCCGCACTGGGCGTGCCATCCGCGCGCCAGGTGAAGATGACGGCGATGCCGCAGATGGTCGCGCTGTTCAACGGCGTCGGCGGCGGTGCGGTGGCCCTGATCGCGTGGTCGGAATTCCGTACGACGGACGGATTCCTCGCCGAGCCGACGTACGTGATCGTGGCGTCGATGTTCGCGGCGATCGTCGGCTCGATCTCGTTCTGGGGCTCGCTGATCGCGTTCGGCAAGCTGCAGGAGATCCTGCCGGGGCGCCCGATCGGGCTGGGCAAGGCGCAGCAGTTCGTCAACGGGATCCTGCTCTTGGCCGCAGTGGCATGCGCCGTGGTGGCCGGGATGGGCGGTGCGCCCCAGATCTGGATCATCGCTCTGCTCGTGCTCGCGGCGGTGCTCGGTGTGCTCGTGGTGTTGCCGATCGGCGGCGCCGACATGCCGGTGGTGATCTCGCTGCTGAACGCCCTCACCGGGCTGTCTGCCGCGGCGGCAGGGCTCGCCCTGAACAACACGGCCATGATCGTGGCCGGCATGATCGTGGGAGCGTCCGGTTCGATCCTCACCAACCTGATGGCCACCGCGATGAACCGATCGATCCCGGCGATCGTCGCGGGCGGCTTCGGCGGCACTACTACCCTTCCCGGGGCGGACGACGGCGTCGACCGCACGGTGAAGTCCACCTCGGCGGCGGACGCCGCGATCCAGATGGCGTACGCGTCGCAGGTGATCGTCGTGCCCGGGTACGGGATGGCGGTGGCCCAGGCCCAGCACGCCGTGAAGGACATGGCCAAGCTGCTGGAGGCCAAGGGCGTCGAGGTCAAGTACGCCATCCACCCGGTGGCGGGGCGGATGCCCGGTCACATGAACGTCCTGCTCGCCGAGGCCGACGTCTCGTACGACGCCCTCAAGGAGATGGACGACATCAACGACGAGTTCTCCCGCACCGATGTCACGTTGGTGATCGGGGCGAACGACGTCACCAACCCGGCGGCGCGCACCGACCCGAGCTCGCCGATCCACGGAATGCCGATCCTCAACGTCGACCAGAGCCGCTCGGTGATCGTGCTCAAGCGCTCCATGAGCAGTGGTTTCGCCGGGATCGACAACCCGCTGTTCTACGCGGACAACACGTCCATGCTCTTCGGTGACGCGAAGAAGTCGGTGTCCGCGGTCTCCGAGGAGCTCAAGGCGCTGTAGCGCCGGCCCGCGTCCCCCGCGACGGCGTCAGAGGCAGTCGCGGGGGATGGTGCGCTCCCAGTCGCGCGCGAACGTCCGGTGCTCGCCCTCGTAAGCGTCGAGGTGCCCGTCCACCTCGAAGGTGCTCGGCGTGCAGGTAAGGACGGTGCGAGTGACGGTCCGCGTGCTCCATTCGCCGCGGGCGAAGCTCAGCGACCACTCGACCTCGCCCCGCGGCGAGCTGAAGTCGTCGGCCACCGAGCTGTAGCGCTCCACCACGCGCCGGGCCGTGGTCATGTCGACGTCGTCGAAGCGCAGCACTCCGCCGTCTTTGATGATCTCCAGCACCGAGGTGTACCCGACGAGGTCGCGCGACACCGTCCAGCTGTTCTCGCCCGGCTCCAGTTGTGTCGTCCGCGCCGGGGGCGCGCCCTCCGGTTCGTGGAAGGGGCGCAGCGGCACGACGTCGTCCTCCGTGGTCGGGCGCCACGGGCAGGACCAGCCTGCTGGACCCGGTGCGGACGGTGAGCGCGGCGGGCTCCGGCGGCGGCCACGCGAGCGGCCAGTACGACGTCGAGAGCGAGAGTCGGATCCGGTGCCCGGCCGGGAACGCCTGCGCCACACCGTTGAGCTGAATGCGCACCTGCTCGAACACGCCGGGTTCGACCGGCTGCGGCTCGTCGTCCCCCGCCAGGTGGGTGAGGTTGAGCAGGCCGTAGCTGACGCGCGTCGCGCGCCCGTCGGGTGCGACGTCGGACAGTCGCGCCGCGACCATCGCAACTGGGCGGCTCGCCGCCACGTCCAGCTCGACGACCGGCGCGCCGAGGATCTCGCAGCGCTCCTCCAGCGGGTCGGTGTCGAACACGAGCGAGCCGCCGTCCTCCTCGCGCTGGTCGTAGGGCAGGTCGGGCGGGGCGCTGTAGGAGGCCCCACTTGCCCGCGAACTGCCCTACCGACAGCGGCGACTGGATGCTGAGCTCCTGCTCCTCCACGTCCTCCACGTCCTCCACGTCCTCGTCGGCCCGCGCGATCCGGTGTGGCGCGAGCGGGCGCGGGGACGGCGTCACGTGCGGCGACGGCCAGCTCGGCTCGCCGGCCCAGCGTCCCGGGCGCTCCTCGTACGCAGTAGAGGGCGGCACGCTCTCCTGCATCCAGATGCGCAG
>JAODNO010000656.1 GCA_025465235.1 Pseudonocardia sp. | reverse complement strand
CTCGCCGGCTGCCGGAGAAGACCCAGCGGATGCACGAGGGGATATGGGACAAGTCGGCGAGGGGCAGCCACGAGGTCCGCGGCCGGACCCTCGGCATCGTCGGCTACGGCAACATCGGCACCCAACTGTCCAACGTCGCCGAGGCCATCGGGCTGCGGGTGATCTTCTACGACACCGCGGACCGGTTGGCCCACGGCAACGCCAGGCGGGTCGGTTCGCTGGACGCGCTGTTGGCCGAGGCGGACGTGGTGAGCATCCATGTCGACGGCCGGCCCGGCAACGCGGGACTCTTCGGCGCGGACCAGTTCGCCCAGATGAAGCCGGGTGCGGTGTTCATCAACGCTTCCCGCGGGATGGTCGTCGACGACGCTGCGTTGCGCGACCACATCCTCTCCGGGCATCTGTCCGGCGCCGCGATCGACGTCTTCCCGACCGAGCCGAAGGCGCAGGGCGACCCGTTCGACTCCCCGCTGCGGGGCCTCGACAACGTCATTCTCACTCCCCACGTCGGCGGCTCGACGCACGAGGCGCAGGAAGAGATCGGACACTTCGTAGCCAACAAGCTGATCGGCTTCGTCACGGCGGGTGGCACGGCACTCTCGGTCAACCTGCCGCAGGTGGTGCTGCCGCAACCTGCGGGCGCATTTCGGATGGGTTACCTGCACGCGAACTTGCCTGGTGTGTTGGCCGGCATCAATCGGTTGCTCGCCGACACAGGGGTCAACGTGGTCGGACAGTCGCTGTCCACCCGAGGTGAACAGGGATACGTCGTCACCGACACTGACAGCGTGTTGCCCGCCGCCACGCTGGCTGGCCTGCTTCGGTCGCCGCAGACCGTCTGGCTGCGGTCCTGGAGACCCTGACCCCTCCTTCTGGTTGCCGTGGTCAAACGCCCGCGCAGTCGCGGTACAGCCGATCATGGTCATGACGTGGTCAGATGGTGGCGGTGCAACCGAGAGCTCAGCGCTCGTGACACCGCAAGCGGATGGGCATCTGGTCAGTCAGTCTTGGTCCGCTCGCGATTGAGGTCGCCAGGACCTGCGCGGCGTGTCCCGCAGACGTTTCGGCTAAAGGGGGACGGAAGTCAGCTGCTGTCTGAGTAGCATCGCGCCGCATGACGACGAAGCTGACCCCGTACCTCAACTTCCGCGAGGGCACCCGGGGTGCGATGGAGTTCTACCGGTCCGTCTTCGGTGGCGATCTGACCGTCAACACATTCGGCGACACGCCCGGGATGGGCCTCGACGAGGCAGAGAAGGACAAGGTGCTGCACTCCATGCTGGTCGTAGGCCCGGACATGACACTCATGGCCGCCGACGTCCCCGACGCGATGCCGATCGGCGCGAACGGCACGATGACGCTCTCCGGAGAGGACGAAACCCAGCTGCGCCGTTACTGGGACAAGCTCTCCGCTGGCGGCACGGTCGGCGTGCCGCTGGAGAAGGCGCCTTGGGGCGACTCGTTCGGCATGTGCACCGACCGATTCGGCGTCGCCTGGATGGTCAACATCGCCGGCGCCGGCTCGTGAGCGGTCCCCGCCCGGTCACCAGCCGCTGATCGCAGACACCGTCGGCGACGCCCTCGGTCAGGACCTCCTTGTTGCGCGCGCCGACCGCGCAACGGGTGGCGGGGTGGACGACGCCCAAAACCTTCCGCTTGGCAGCGATGACTATGGGGCAGCGCCGTGGTCTTCACGCTGACGCACGAGAAACGTCGACGCGAGAGAACAGGACCAACACGCATGAGCGAACAGCCCGCCAGCCGCATTGGCGGCATCCGCACTATCGGTGTCCCGGTTATCGATCAGGACAAGGCCCTCGGCTTCTACGTCGGCACGCTCGGCTTCGAGAAGCGTCTGGACATGGCACTTCCGGAGCTCGGCTCGCGCTGGATCGAGGTCGCGCCAGCCGCTGCGGCCGTATCGATTGCGCTCGTCCAAGCACATGACGGCCTGCCCAGTGGCGGTGAGAGCGGCGTCCGGTTCACTACCAACGACGCGGCCGCTCTGCAGGCGGACCTGACCGCTGCCGGTGTGAAGGTCGGCGAACTCCTGACCTGGCCCGGCGTCCCGCCGATGTTCGCGTTCCGCGACCAGGACGGCAACGGCCTGGAGATCGTTCAGGACGTCGCACAGCAATAGGTCCGGCCACTCGGCATCCAGGAAGGATCTCCCCCTATGAGCACGAACGTCCGCGCCAGCAGCACACCCGTCGCCCTGGACACTGAGTTCACCGCCATCCTGCTGCAGAGCCCGACGCAGGGCGGCTGGACCTACGTACAGATGCCCGGCTCCGCGAGTACTTCGGCACCCGCGGTCTGGTGAAGGTCCGCGGCACGATCGACGGCCACCCGTTCCGCAGCTCGTTCATGGCACTCGGCGACGGCATGCACAAGCTGCCGGTCAAGGCGGACCTGCGACGCACGCTCGGCAAAGGCGTGGGCGACACGGTCACCGTTCGACTGGAGGAGCGGCTGAGCTGAGTGCTGCGGCCCGTCTCGCCGGCCGTTGCGGCCACGGCTGCTGGGCCGCCTATCGCGGACCGGGGCCCGTCGTGCTGAGGCAGGCTCGGGGATCCGGGGTGCCCACGGTCCCGGTGACGGTTCGGCGGTTGGGCAAGTCAGCGCTGTTGGTTCTCGCGGCGATTGCGACGTTCGTCCGACGACGTAAAGGGGTTGCAGTTGACGCTGCGGGAGCGCCTAGCGTCACGGGTATGACGATCACCGTCCTGGACACCTACCCGGCCATCCGGGAGATCCTGCGGTCGCCGCTCGCGGACCGGCCCATCCTTCTGCGGGCCATGCTGGAACCCGTCGCGGGCATGTACCGGTACTTCCCGGGCGAGGTCGATCTCGTCGCGATGCACCGGATGGGCTCGGGGTTCCCGCTCGACCGCGACGAGGAGCGGTGCCGGGAGGGGCTGGAGGTGTTGTACGACGCCGACGCGTGGGGCCGGATCGGGCGCGCGCTCGGCGACGCCCTCGCCGTGCAGCTCGCGGTGACCCCCGGCATCGCGGTGCCGGACATCACCGTGCTCGTCGTCCTCGGTGACCCCGGGGACGCGCACTTCATGGGCCCGAACCTGGGCATGACCGCGAATGGCGGCGTGTCCGGGTATGTGTTCCTGAACTTCTGGCCCTATCCGGAGAACCTGGCGCGGTTGGAGGCGACGGCGGTGCACGAGCTGAGCCACAACCTGCGCTACAGCAGCGGCGGTGTCGTGTGGGACCCGGCGACGGTGACGGTGGGGGAGCACGTGGTGTCCGAGGGGCTGGCCGACGCGTTCGCCCGCCAGCTGTACGGCGACGAGCTCGGGTACGCGCGCATCGGCGTGCCGCATCTGCACGACGACGCGGTGTTCGCCAAAGTCGTGTCCGGCCTCGAGGTGACCGGCATGCAGAACTTCACGGCATGGGTGCACGGCGACGCGACCGCGGCCCGGTTCGGTGCAACTCCGGTCGGGCTGCCGACCGGCGCCGGCTACGCCGTGGGCAACCGGCTTGTCGATGCCTACCTGGCCGCGACGGGCCGCACCGCGGCGGAGGCGATGCTGGTGGACAGCCGAGAGGTGATCGACACCGCGCTCGACCGTGTCCCGTAGTTCTGCCGTTACCCCTCCCCGAGCGACGATCATGGTGAGTCGTGGTCGGGTGCTCTCCGAGGAAATGTCGGAGCGGATCGAGCCGTTGGCGCCAGCGGTGCAGGGTCCGATGTGGCGCCCGTTTCGTGATCACCGGCAGGGGGATCGAGGGCATGGTGTTTCGATACTGGGCGGCATCGCCCACCGGTCAGCGATCCCTCAACGACCCCGGGCTATCGGAGTGCCTATCCGATTAGCGACGGTATTCGCTCCGGTAGTGGGCCAGACGTTGAACCACGCGGTCGTCGGGCTCTCGTTCCGTCGGCGTCACGTGGGGTCGCGATCGACGACCTCGCCGTCAGGAGTCGGCTCACCGGTGTGAACGGTGTCGGCGGCGACAGCGAGTCGTTCTGCCAGTGACCGAATGAGACCGCGAAGCGCTTCGGGGCGCTCGACGGTGAACGGGAGACCCAATCCCGCAAGCACAGGGGGGACCCAGTCCAACCGCTCGGCCCGCAGCCGCACTCGGACCCAGCCATCGACGTCTGCGATGTCGTGCACGGTGGCGATTCCGGCCGGGAGCCGGGACCGGACCTGCTCTGCCGTGCCCTGGACCCGGAGCGAGACCGCGTGTCGGTGAGGCGCCTCGGCGAGCCCGGACAGCACGCGCTGGGCGGGATCGAATCCGTCTGGGAGGTCGAAGGTTCCCGCCTGTAGCTCCGGCGTCGTGATCCGGTCCAGACGGAAGGTCCGAGTCTCGCCGCTCGCAGAGTCTGCTCCCGTGACGTACCAGCGCCCGGAGTGGGCGACGATGCCGTACGGGTGCACGGTCCGCTCGCTGCGCCGTCCGTTCGGGGAGGTGTAGCTGATTGCGACCGGTTTGCGGTCCCGCGCGGCCTCGGCGAGCAGAAGCAGGACGGTCGTTTCCAGCTCGATCACGGGTCGGCTGCGGACGGTGAAGTCGGTGGTCTGCAGCAGCGCGTCCAGCCGATGTCCCAGCGCCTCGGGCAGCACGCGCTGCACCTTGGCCGCAGCGCTCTCGGCCGCGGCGACGGACGTGGTCACCAAGCCCGCCCGACGTCCGGCGACCAGCCCCAACAGCACGGCGAGGGCCTCGTCATCGGTGAGCATGAGGGGAGGCATGCGGTACCCGGGCGCTAACCGGTAACCGCCGTAGCGGCCTCGCACCGACCGCACCGGGATCCCCAGCTCGGCCAGGTGGACGACGTAGCGACGGACGGTGCGCTCGTCGACACCGACCCGGGCCGCCAGGTCGCCGACCGTGCGGGTGCCGCCGGACTGCAGGATCTCGAGCAGGGCGAGCATCCGGGTAGTGGGTCGCGTCACCGCAGAAGTATCGCGCCGATACCGGGCGGATACTGTCCTCTATCCGCCCTAGCGTGCTGGTCATGAACACTCACAGCCCTGCACCCGGACATCCGCACAGCCTGGTGTCGATCCGCGTCATCACCGACGACGTCGCTCGCTTGGTCAACTTCTATGAACACGTCAGCGGCATGCCCGTCCGCTGGTCGACGCCCGACTTCGCCGAACTGGAGACTCCAGCGGGCACGTTGGCCATCGGGAGCACACGTACGGTCGCGCTGTTTGCGGCCGGCTCTGCGCGCGCCGCAGACAACCACACCGCGATCATCGAGTTCCTCGTCGACGACGCCGACACCGAATACGAGCGGATCAGGCAGTTCACGACCGAGTTCGTCAACGCGCCGACGACGATGCCGTGGGGCAACCGCTCGCTGTTGTTCCGAGACCCCGACGGCAACCTCGTCAACTTCTTCACCCCTGTCACGCCTGATTCCAAGGCGAAGTTCGGACGGTGAACGCGGCGAGGTCGTTCGACCGTGTCCCGCGGAGCGATCGGCTACCGGCGTGGATCGCCCGGCGGCAGGACGGAGCGGCGAGCGTCCGTTCGACGGAGCGGCCATGCCCGAAAGAGTGGCAGTCTCCGGCTCCCAACCCAAGGGATCTGGGTCGTGGCACCCTGCGGACCACGTCCTCGCGGTGCCGTGAGGACAGGACCGACCTGGGTCCGTTGTGGACTGGCCCGACGTGCCGGACATGTATCGCCAGGGGCCGGCACGTGCGCCGCGTGCACACCGAGCGTTGGGAGTCCGTGACCATGACCACACGTGTGCGCCGGGAGGCGGTTCCTGCCCTCATGGCGGGTGCCGCGCCGGACACCGAGATGGCGACGGTGATCATCCAGAACCCGTACGCGTCATGAAGCGGCGTGCTTTCCTCTCGGGCGTCGGCCTGACGGTCGTCGCCACGGCCTGCTCGGACCCCACCAGATCCGCGACACCGTCATCGTTGCCGGACGCCATCACCGCGATCATGAAGAAGCCCCGCTACGCCACGGCCAGATGGAGCCTGCTGGCCGCCGACATCGCCACGGGGGAGACGCTCTATGCGCTCCGGCCCGACGACATGGCGTTCACGGGCTCCACGCGGAAGCTCTTCTCGGTCGGGATGGCGCTGACCACCCTCGGACCCGACCACCGCGAAACCACCCCGGTGCACCGCACCGGCACGGTCGACGCGCAGGGCCGGCTCGACGGCGACCTCGTCCTGGTGGGCAGCGGTGACCTGACCTTCGGCGGCAGGCGGATCGATGCCGACACGGTGCAGTTCACCGACTTCGACCACAACGACGCCAACTCGCTCGGCACGGGGATCCTCTCGCCCCACGACCCCCTGTACGCGTTGAACCAACTGGCGCAGCAGGTGAAGGCGTCGGGGATCTCGGCCGTGGGCGGTGACGTCGTGGTCGACGATCGGCTGTTCACGCCCTACCGGGTGCCCAACGGCAACCTGTTGATCACGCCGATCCTGATCAACGAGAACATGGTGGACGTGACGGCAACGCCCACCCGGGCGGGTCAGCCTGCCACCCTGGAGCACCGGCCGGCCACGGCGGCGCTCGCGGTGACCGGCGCCGTCGGCACCTCGCCCGCCGGGTCGGCGGCCACGGTGACGCTGTCGGACAAGGGACTGGCCGAGTGCGTCGGGAAGGCCGGCTGCACCGGCACCGTCACGGGTGAGCTGCCCGAGGGCTACCGGGCACCGCTGACCGAGAGCACGTCGTTCGTCGGCACCTTCCGCATCGAGGACCCCGCCTCGTTCGCCCGCACCGCGTTCGTCGAGGCGCTGCAGCGCAACGGCGTCACCGTCGCGGCGCCGGCCGCTGCGAAGAACCCTTCGGCGGCGTTGCCCGCGTCGTCGAGCTACGCCGCCGACACGCGGGTCGCCGCGTTCAAGTCGGCGCCCTACGGCCAGCACGCGCAGCTGATCCTTAAGGTCAGCCTCAACCTCGGCGCCAACCTCAGCCTGAGCCTGTTCGGTCTCCACAAGGGGAAGACAACAATTGACGGGGCCCTCGCCGCCGAACGTGCGGCGTTGATCAACGACTTCCGCCTCGACGGCGCCCAGTTCTCGTTCCCCACCAACGGCAGCGGCACCCCCGACAGCCGTGCCGCACCCCGGGCGTTGGTGCAGTTGCTCACCGCGATGGCGAAGACCGACGTCGCCGCGGCCTACCGGGCGGCGTTGCCCGTGATGGGTGTGGACGGCTCCCTCGCCCACACGGGGATGACCCTGCCCGGCCGCGGATACGTTCACGCCAAGCCCGGAACCACCATCAATGCCGGGCCTGACGGGAAGACGCTCGAGCTCAAGGCGCAGAACCTCGCCGGCTACATCGAGACGAAGAGCGGCCGCACGATCGCCTACGCGCTCATGGTGAACGACGTCGGGACCATCGCCGCCGTCGAGACCGATGTTGCGGCCGTGTTCGAGGACGAGGGCCAGATCTCCAGCATCATCCACGAGACCCTGTGAGGCCGGGCCGTTACCGTGACGCGACGCTTCTGGTGCTCGCCGCCGGTCGTGGCCCAGCTGCCCGCCCTGGCCCTGCTGTTCAGGGATGTGTCCGGGCAGCCGGGACGCGGCGGCCGAGGCTCAGCCGGTCGGGCCGAGTTCGGTGAGGTAGGCGTTGAGCGCCTTCCATGCGTGCCACGCCCTCGTCACGCCGAACTGGGCGTTGAAGCGCAGCACGGCGCGGACGTCATCGTGTGAAGCGCCGCCACGCAGGGCCCGGCCGATGTGGGCGTGGAACGTCTCCTCCAATGTCTGGTAGTGCACGTCGATGCTCATGCTGGCGAATCCACGTTCCCGCTCGGTGAGCGTGTCGGGGCCGGATCCGGAACGCATCCGGGACTGCAGGTCGAAGTGCTCGGTGAAGTGTGCGTCCAGGTCGTTCAGCTGGCTGCGGACTGCGTCCGGCAGGGGGCTGGGCGCCGCGCCGGGTCCGGTCTCCAGCAGGTCCTCGGCCAGCGGCTCGACCTCCCGGCGGGATGAGCCTGCCGACGCTTCGAATTCGACGAGCCGTTCGAAACCCGCGGTCGCGGCGGGATACCCGCAGTCGTAGGAGATGAAGCGGAGCAGCGCACGGATGTCCGCGGTGGACACGCCGCGGCCCAGGCCTGCTCGAAGGTGCGCTTCGAACGCGAGCCCGAGGCTCGGCTGGCAGACGTCCGCCGCCACGCACAGGAACGTCTTCTCGCGGTCGGTCAGCTCGGGAACCGCCCACGCGTGCTTCGCGGTGGCCCCGACCATCTGGGCGAACACCGGGTCCAGCGCGGCCACCCGATCCAGGTTGGCCGATCTGGTCGTCTCGGTCGCAGTGCTCAAGGTGATGCTCCTCAATATGGACGAGCGTAGCGCTACGGCTGTAGCCCGATTTACGCTACAGCTGTAGCGCGATGCCTGTCCAGCTACAATCGTGAGGTCATGGCAGCGACCCCAGCCCCGAAGTCAGCCTCCCGTCGGCGACCGAACGCGCGCGGGCACGGCGAGCTGCTGCGCGAAGAGATCATTGCCGCTGCCGCGGAGATGCTCGACGAGCTCGCTGACGACGAGGCTCTGTCACTGCGCGCCGTCGCGCGAGCGGTCTCAATCGCAGCCACCTCGGTCTACCTGCACTTCCCGGACCGAGACGCGCTCGTGCTGGCTGTCCTGCAGCGCTGTCACGAGCAGCTGGTCCACGCGGGCGACGAGGCCGCGGCCGCATCCGAGGACCCTGCGCTCGCGCTCCGCGGGCGCATCCTGGCGCAGGCGACGTGGGCACAGGAGCACCCCGGCCTCTACAAGGTGATGCACGAGAGCAAGGTGCATCGGCGCCTCGGCATGCCGTTCAAGAAGGTGCTGGTCGCGCGCACCACGTCCGCAGTGCAGCGCTGCATGGACGCCGGGATGGCTCCAGCCGACGACGCGGCCACGGTCGCGATCGACCTCCGGACCGCCGTGAACGGCATGCTGTCGCAGCGCATCAACGAGCCCGACCTGCCGTGGTCGCCCGCCGCCGAGCAGATCGACCGGTTCCTCACCAAGCTCGTCGGCCTCGCGCCGCCACCCAGACACGCCGGCGAAGCCACACCACCCGACGTCGTACGGTCGCCGTAGCCGGCGGACCTCGAGGTGGCGAGGGTTTGTCGCGCCCACTATCGGCGCGGCCACCGCGCGTTGGCCAGTACCCATTCGAGCGCGACTTGGCCAGCGTTCGCACCGTGGGCTGTGCCGAGCAGCCCAAGGCGCCGGCCTCCCTCACGCGGCCAGCCATCCACCTCAACTGCGTCTGGGCTGCGTCCCGCTAGCCGATCGGCTATTGAGCCGCTTCGTTCGGCTCGGGGGCGTCAGGGGGCTGCTCGGCCGGGTCGCCGTCGCCAGGGTTGAGGCGGCGCTCCATGCAGACGGATGTTGCGCTGCGCAGGTATGGGCCGAAGCGTGGGATCTCGACGAATCCGTGCCGCTGGTAGAACGCGATCGCCGCTCGCTGCTTATCGCCTGTCTCGAGGCGTAGCAGCTGCGTCTCGTGGTCGCCGGCGTAGCCGATCAATACGGTGATCACGGCATCGGCGACGCCCGCGCCACGGTGGTCGGGCAGAACATAGAACCGTTTGAGCTCGCCGACGCCACCCCCTTGCAGCTCGACGCCGCCGACACCGACCAACTGCCTCCCGGCGCGAGCCCCGACCAGGTGCACCTGGCTCTGTTCCAGCTGCGCGATCGAGTAGCCGAACATCTCACTCTCCGCGTAGCCACTCAGCGCCAGCTCCGAGGTCAGCTGGTCAAGTAGGAAGATGACCTCCGGATCGCGGGTGTGCACCGGCGCGACCTGCAGGACGGACACTGCATCAGCCATGATCGGGACCCTAACCGGCAGCCGGACGGAGAGCCTGCAAGGGGACCGCCTTCGCGGGTCGTCCCGTCCCACAGGTCGGAGTAGAGCCGTTGAGATTCTCCCCGGGGAACGATGTGGTTCCGGCGAACGACGTGACCCTGGCCCCGATCTCTCATCCGGCGGTTCGCGCGTCGATGTACCGGCTCAGCGCCGCGGCCGCGGCCAGCGTCGCTCGAGACCGTGCGTTCAGAGCCCGCCGGCGATCGGCCAACGCACGTGTCACTTGGGCGGGATCACGAGTATCTCGAAGCTCATCGAGCAACAACCGGATGTCGGCGATCAGATGACCGGCCCGTCGAAGCTGGCCGATGAGGTGGGCGTCGCGCACATCACCAGCGACATAAACCCGGTGACCCTGGTGGTCGCGACAAGGCCGCAACAGCCCGTCTTGTTCCCAGCGGCGCAACGTCGCCGGCTGCAAACCCAACTGATGGGCCAAAGGCCCGATCGAGACCGGGGCACCGTCCCACGACTGGACAGTGATATCTCTCAGGGTGGTCTCGACCGCATCGATGATCCCGCGCGCTGAGACAAGCTCGGCATGGCTTCGATCGATCAGGTCGAGCGCGTCGTCGAGTCGGTCTGCGTTGACCGCGACCATGATCGCGCGGGCGGCGGGGTGACCGTGACCGGGGACCAGGGCCAAGAAGGCGTCCAGGGCGAGCGCGTGGCGCTGGGAGTACCGCCGATATCCCGAGGCGGTCCGCGCGGCCGGCGGCAGCAGACCTGCCTCCTCATAGTTGCGCACCGCTTGAGTCGACAGCCCGTGTTCCCGCGCCAGATCGATCGGCCGCATCAGCCCGCCTTACCCTGCGGTTGAAGGTATCACTGCGCTTACTAGCAAATTGTGGTTCCGAAGTTTCAACCGGTTGTTCAACGATACGGTTGAGCTGGTCAACGCGCCCCATTCGCGCCGCCCGCAGACCGGAAGGACCACGCATGACCAGCGGCACCCCCACACCCCTGATCAGCGCCGACAGCGACGACCACCAGACGCTCGGCGACGCCATCGCCGCACAGATCGCCCACCTGCCGCACCGACCACGGCTGCTCGGGTTCGGAGAGCCCATGCACGGTGAGGACGAGTTCGCCCGCCTCCGGAACGCCGTCTTCGGCGCCCTCGTCGACCAGGCAGGTTTCACCTCGATCGCCCTCGAAACCAGCGCCTGGCACGGCCGCACCGTCGACGCCTACATCAGAGGCGGCGACGGCGTCGAGGACAACGTCATGGCCGCCGGTTTCACCCACGGATTCGGCGAATCCGCCGCCAACCGAATGCTGATCCGTTGGATGCGCGAGCAGAACCGACACCGCCCGCAAGCCGCGCAACTACGGTTCGCGGGCTTCGATGCTCCCAACGAGATGACCGGAGCACCCAGCCCGCGCCCGGCACTCCAGGTGCTCCACAACTTCCTGCGCGCCCAGGCCAGCAGCCAATTCGACCTCCCACCATGGGACACCATCGATCGGCTGCTCGGCTCCGACGAGCCCTGGAACGAACCAGCCGCAGCGATGGAACCCGCCCGCTCGATCGGTGCCGAGCCCCGAGTCCACGACCTGCGCGCGATCACCGACGACTTGCGCTGGACCCTCACCGGCGAGACCCCTCGCCTGCGCCACGAGACCAGCCCCGACGACATCGAGGACGCCCTCCTCGCCGGCCGCACCGCCGCAGGCCTGCTCGCCTATCACGAGGCCATGGCACAAGACACCGACCACCGCTGGCAACGCCTCGCCGCCATCCGCGACACGATGATGGCCGAGAACCTCCACGCGATCGCCGACCGCGGTCCGACCCTCGTGTTCGCCCACAACCAGCACCTGCGAACCGGAACCACCTGTATGTCGCTCGGCCCGATGACCGTGCGATGGCAACCCGCCGGCGCACACCTCGCCGACCGCCTCGGCAGCGACTACCGCGTCATCGCCTGCGCGCTCGGCGAAGCCACCCATCACGACATCCCGGAGCCGGCGTCGGACACCGTCGAAGGCGCCCTCCACCACGGCCTGCCGCCCGGGAACCATCTCCTGTCCGCGCCAGCGCTACAGACCCTCCAACAGGGGCTCGCGACACGCAGCACCCCGACCTTCCGCTACTTCCCGATCGACGACACCCTCCTCAGCCAGATCGATGAGGTCCTGTTCCTACGCACCATCGCTCCCAGCACGACCGCCCCAGACCTAGTTATGCTCGACCGAACCCGGGGAAGATGATCTGGCACCTCCGGGGAGATCCGCGGCTCCGGCGCAATCACGGCCGCCGCTGCTGCGGTCCGGGCAGCAGGACAGCCGCGGCGCTGTCCCACATGGCTCGCCGATCTTGATCCGGTAACGCCGCGCGGGGCCGTGTTCGGTGTCCCGGATGTCGTCGAGGACGCCGCCGTGGCGCTCGATCGTCCTCGTCGAGGCGACAGCCGAGCCGAACCAAGCGGACACGTGACGCTGCGGTGGCGTGTCCGGTGCGGTGATCAGGTCGGCTCGAGCAGTGCCGGGGCGAGATGTTCCAGGCGGTCCACACCGGTGGTGAAGTCGGTGCCGATCGCCATGCCCACCGTCACGTGGTCCGCGCCGGCGGCGATGTGCTCGCGCACCGTGGCTGCGATCGTCGCCGCGTCGCCCTGCCCGGCGCTCGCGTCCACCAGGACGACCAGTAGCTTGTCCGGGCCGAGCAGTCGCCTGGCCTGGGCGGTGACGTCGGGCTGCACCATGGCGGGCATCGCCCCGTCGGTGATCTCGCTGGCCAGGGCGAGCATCTTCGGTCCGTTCGCGGCGATGATGCGGGGGTAGGCCGCGTCGGGTGCGGGCAGTTGGCCCGGGGTGGTCATCTGTTGCAGGTAGTCGCGCATCGTGGCGAGTGGGGTGCCGAACTCCCGGCCGACGGTGGCCGCCTGTTGGGGGTAGCCGACGCCAAGGCCGAGCACGAGCCGACCGGGGTAGGCCTGCGCGAGCAGGGCCGCCGCGGCGTGCGTGGTCTGGGGTGACCTGGCCCAGATGTTGGCGATGCCGGTACCGAACACCATCTGTTCGGTTGCGGCGAGGAGCACGGCCAGTTGCACGAGGGCGTCCTTGCCGATTCCCTCGTTGGTCCATGCCGCGGGGTAGCCGGAGCGTTCCAGTCGGCGGACCGCGTCGCGCTGCAGATCGGCTGGTGGTGCGCTGGTGGTCGGGACCGGCAGGAACGCGCCGACCGGCCCCAGAGCGCGGCGGGCTGCCTCGACCGTGGTGGTGCTCATGTATAAGTTCCGGCGTAGCTGATCATGCGGATGTGTTGTGGAAGTAGTGGCCCTTGTCGAGGTCGTCGATGAGCCCGGGTTGCGTCGGTTGCCACCCGAGCAGTTCGCGGGTCAGTGCGCTCGATGCCGGGCCGTCAACCGTGAGGAGGCCGGCCAGCCAGCTGAAGTGCTCGGCTG
>JAODNO010000637.1 GCA_025465235.1 Pseudonocardia sp. | reverse complement strand
CGGCGTCCTTGACCTTCTCACCGGCCTGCTTGAGGTTGCCGGCCGCCTGGTCACCCTTGCCTTCCGCGCCGGGTCGGCGGCCGGACCGACCACCCCCGCGACCAGCCCGGACCGGGCCGGAAGCAGGAGCGGCCGGTCGGGCCGGTCTTCGATCACGCCGCGGATGTGTGGGCAAACCCGCGGGTAAGTGAAGTCGCAGCCGCGTCTGTTGGGCGGCGCGAGTTCACGCTGGGCTCTAGCAGCGTGCGGCGGAGCGAGACCCGCGCCGTCGCCGACGACCGACCACTGCGGCACCGAGCTACCCGCCGCGGTCGGCGTCGCCGAGCCGCTGATCGATCGGCCCGCGGCCAGCTGGCCGGCGACCGCGAGGCCCGCCCCGATCGCCGCGGCGCGGCGGCCGCGCCGGGCGCGATGCTCCAGTCCCCAGCGCGGCGAGGAACGTGTCGGCCTTGCTTATCTCGCGAGCAGACCGGGCGAGGTCGGCCGACTCCGACCACGACACAGCCCTGTCCGCCGACGCCCGCCACCGGCTTCTTGCCCAGCTGCAACCAGCCCGACGCGACCAGGTCGCCGATGTCGCCCGTCCCGCGACCGCCCGCCGAAACGTACCGCCAGTGCCACAGGTGCCTGTTGAAAACCCCTTCCTGCAGGCTCACAGTGCGATGTGGCGACAGAACCCCTCGCGTCGAGGTCGCGATCTGACGCCGGCTTCTCGTGAGGTGGAGCTGATGCAGAAGTACGTGTACGAGTTCACCGAGGGCGGTAAGGACGAGAAGGATCTGCTGGGTGGGAAGGGAGCCAACCTCGCCGAGATGACACGGCTCGGGATGCCGGTGCCGCCAGGGTTCACGGTGACGACCGAGGCGTGCCGACGATACCTGGCCGACGGGGTGGTGCCGCCGCAGCTGAGGGTGCAGGTGACCCGGGCGCTGCGGGCGTTGGAGGACACGGTCGGCCGCCAGCTCGGGGACCCGAAGGACCCGCTGCTGGTGTCGGTGCGGTCCGGCGCGAAGTTCTCGATGCCGGGGATGATGGAGACCGTCCTCAACATCGGTCTCAACGACGTGTCGGTCCGCGGCCTGGCCGCCATGTTCGAGGACGAGCGGTTCGCCTGGGACTCCTACCGGCGCCTGATCGCGATGTTCGGCAAGACCGTGCTCGGCATCGACGGTGACGTGTTCGCCGAGGCGATCGACGCCACGAAGCGGGCGCGCGGCGTCACCCAGGACGTCGACCTCGACGCGAATGACCTCGAGGAGCTCGTCGAGACCTACAAGAAGGTGGTACACCAGGAGACGGGAGGGGCGTTCCCGCAGCACCCGCGCGAGCAGCTCGACCTGGCGATGAACGCCGTGTTCGACTCCTGGAACACCGACCGGGCCCGGCTCTACCGCCGCCGCGAGCGGATCCCCCACGATCTGGGCACCGCGGTGAACGTGTGCACGATGGTGTTCGGCAACCTGGGCCCGAACTCGGGCACCGGGGTGTGCTTCACCCGCGACCCGGCCACCGGGCGGCAGGGCGTCTACGGCGACTACCTGCCCAACGCACAGGGCGAGGACGTCGTCGCGGGCATCCGCAACACCCTGACCCTGGCCGACCTGGCCGAGCGCGACCCGACGTCGGCGAGCCAGCTGCACGCGGTGATGCGCCGGTTGGAGACCCACTACCGGGACCTGTGCGACATCGAGTTCACCGTCGAGCGCGGCAAGCTGTGGATGTTGCAGACGCGGGTCGGCAAGCGCACCGCCGCCGCAGCGTTCCGGATCGCCGCTCAGCTCGTCAACGAACAGCTGATCACGATGGACGAGGCGCTGCAGCGGGTCACCGGCGAGCAGCTGGCGCGACTGATGTTCCCGCAGTTCGACCGCTCCGCCGCACGGACCCTGCTCGCCACCGGCCTGGCCGCCTCGCCGGGCGCGGCCGTGGGCACGGCCGTGTTCGACTCCGCCGCGGCCGTCGCCCGCCGCGCCGCCGGGGACTCGGTCATCCTCGTGCGCCGGGAGACCAACCCGGACGACCTCGAGGGCATGATCGCCGCAGCCGGAGTGTTGACCAGCCGCGGCGGCAAGACGTCCCACGCCGCCGTGGTCGCCCGCGGCATGGGCCGCACGTGCGTGTGCGGCGCGGAGGCAATCGACGTCGACGCCGCAGCCCGAACCGCCCGCGTCGGCGACATCGTCGTGAATGAGGGCGACGTCGTCGCCATCGACGGGTCCACCGGCGAGGTGTTCCTCGGCGACGTGCCGGTGATGACCTCACCCGTGGCGGCATACCTGGAAGAGGGCCTGAACACCGCGCTGGCCGGAGCCGACGGGGAGACCACCGAGCTGGTGCAGGCGGTGCACCGCATCCTCACCCACGCCGACGCCACCCGCCGGCTAGGGGTGCGGGCCAACGCCGACACCAGCGAGGACGCCGCCCGCGCCCGCCGGCTCGGCGCCCACGGCATCGGCCTGTGCCGTACCGAGCACATGTTCCTCGGCGACCGGCGCACACTGATCGAGCGCCTCATCCTCGCCGACTCGGCCGCCACCCGGTCCTCCGCGCTGGAGGCGCTGTTGCCGCTGCAGCGCGGCGACTTCGTCGAACTGCTGGCGGCGATGGACGGGCTGCCGGTGACGATCCGCCTGCTCGATCCGCCGCTGCACGAGTTCCTTCCCGACCGGACCGAGCTGTCCGTCCGGGTCGCGGTGGCCCGGGAACGCGGAGAGGACACCGCCGCGGACGAGACGCTGCTCGCCGCCGTGGAGCGGCTGCACGAGTCCAACCCGATGCTGGGACTGCGGGGCGTGCGGTTGGGGCTGGTCGTGCCCGGGCTGTTCGCGATGCAGGTCCGCGCGGTCGCCGAGGCCGCTGCGGAGCGGATCAAGGCGGGCGGCGACCCCCGTGTGGAGATCATGGTTCCGCTTGTCGGGTCGGTGATGGAGCTGTATCTGATCCGGGACGAGACCGACGGGATCCTCGCCGAGGTCGCCGAGCGGGAGAACGTCACCCTCGACATTCCGATAGGAACGATGATCGAGTTGCCTCGGGCCGCGCTCACCGCGGGGCGGATCGCCGAGGCAGCCGATTTCTTCTCGTTCGGCACCAACGACCTCACCCAGACCGCGTGGGGCTTCTCCCGCGACGACGTCGAGGCGGCCTTCTTCGCCGCGTATCTCGACAAGGGCGTGTTCACCGTGTCGCCCTTCGAAACTCTCGACGCCATCGGTGTCGGCCGCCTCGTCCGCATCGCCGTCGACGAAGGCCGGCGCACCCGGCCCGGGCTCAAGATGGGGGTGTGCGGCGAGCATGGCGGCGACCCCGAGTCCGTCCACTTCTTCCACCAGGTCGGGCTCGACTACGTCTCGTGCAGCCCGTTCCGCGTTCCCATCGCCCGCCTCGAAGCCGGCCGCGCCGCCCTCACCCTCGACGACACCGCAGCCGGACTGGCCGGACCCCGCTGACGACCCACGGTGGCAACACTTCGCCCCGGCGCAACGACGCTGAGGCTCGCGGGCGCTACCTCGTCCGCCAGCTCGAGGCCCTGAGACCACCAGGTCACGACCGAGCCCGCTGAATCGCCGTTGCCGTTCGCCGCTGTCCATGCCGGGAGCCCGCGCACGCTTGCCCAGCCACCGGGAGGGCGACCGGAAACGTCGACCGGTCGGCGCACGCGGTGGACGCGCTGCGGTTCACGCTCGAGGAGACGCGCATCCGGAGCGTCGAGTTGACCGTCGTC